>JAFXEU010000007.1 GCA_017520845.1 Kiritimatiellia bacterium
CAGACCGGTGCGGCAATATGCGGAGAAACCATAAAGGTCAAAAGTCCTAAATATACAAATCATCAGGTGTCGCAGAACCGTGACGAATATCTTGGGGAACTTCTTTATTCTGCGGCGGAGAAATGTGCCGAATATCTCAAGAAGAATCCGAATGTCAAGGCGTGGGCGCCTTCTGCTCCAAAACCTCTCCCGCCTCGCCCGATCCCGTTGCCGTCGGGACCGCTTTCGATCTCCGATATTGACGGCGCCGTTCAGAAGTTGATAGCCAAGATGCGCACCGCACCTGTCTTCAGGTCGAATTATGATAAGGCGCAAAAAGCGGTTGATCGTGTTCCGCTTGTCATTGTCGGCGGCATCGTTGATATGACAGGCGGTAAAACGGTTACTGATGATATGCGAAATCTCCTCGCTGCGGCTTCTCAGGGCGTGCGCATGACTCTTATGAATTCGGGTTTGTTCGAAGCGAAGGACGATGCGCTTGTAACAACAATAACAGACCGGATAATCAAGAACGGTAACAGTCCGTTGGAGGATGGTGAGTTGATGTCAGCATTAAAACAGCACGGTTCCCCCGATTTCTTTGTTGTCGGTGATATGATGTATTTCGTCGATAAAGGCATCGGCAAATATCGCCTTCGCTTGGCGATGCATAATCTTCATACAGGGAAGATAGTGTTCGAAGATACTTACACGATTTTGAAAAAGATGGAAAGGTGATTGGAATATGAGAAAGGTATTCTTTTCTTTTGTTTCGGTGCTGATGGCTCTTACAGCCGTTGCGGCTCCGCGGCGTATTGCGCTCATCGTTCAAAATCATTGTTCCGGCAATGTTCAGCCGCCAATGTCCGCGCTTGCCGATACGTTGGCGGCGAGTCTTACGACCGAGGGGCTTTCGGTTGTCGTTCCGGCTAATTCGATCGGAACGATGCAGAATATTTCTGCCGCCGGCGAATCCATGCCGAAGGCATCCGCGAAAGAACTTGGGGGCATCCTCGGTGTTGACGGAATACTGACGGCGTCCGTCCAGGAATTCACAAGCGAGTCGATCGGGGTGCCGGTTGTCGCGTATTCGCTTAAGACGCGCTTGACGCTTACGCTTTTTGACTGCGCGACAGGTGGCTCGGTCTGCGCCACGGGGATGCAACAGTATAGTAAGAATTACACTGTAGCGCAGGTCAAGGAGGATAATGCCGCACTCTATGAAGGATTCCTTCATTCATCGGCGGAGAAGTGCGCGGCAAAGTTCTTGTCGCGGTATGTGAAGACGGATTGGACGCCAAATTCCGCCCGCATGGTCAGGGTTTTCTTCGGGTGCAATGTCCTCGGTGCAGATATTCAGATCGACGGGCTTTCATACGGAACGTGTCCTGCCGAGATTGCTGTTACACCCGGCGTTCACAAGCTCCTTGTTTCCTATCCGCCGTATTATCAGGAATTTAGGCGTGATGCTTTGTTCCGTTCGGATGGGCAGACGTATAAGGTAGTTTTGCAGATCACTCCCGAAGGCGAAAAACAGCGCGAACGAGTTCTTGAGTACGAGAAGAAGCTCCTCGAACTCAAAAATCTTTCACGCAGCGGTGATTTGGATTACGAAAAGAAAAAGAAAACGCTCGAAACGGAGCAGAAGGAGCGCGGCGAACTTTTCCAGAAGCAGCTTGATTTGGCTGATGCCATGCTGGAGCGCTATCAGCTTTCCGGTGACGCCGACGATTATGTCCGCCGGACGATTGCCGAAGGGACGGCCGTTTATTGGAAAAACAGTTTCGGGCGTATCGCCATCACCGAGGGAACGGCCGACAAGATCGAGTTTGCGACACCTTCTACCGATGCCGGCGACTTGTCGGTTCCGCCCGATCCGACCGAAATCGGCGATGGACTCCAGAAGTTCCTGATGAAGCGCGGCGGCAAATAAGGGTTATGGTAGATTTTATATGGAGATTCTAATATGCACACAAAAGTTCTATTTGCTTTCATTTCTATATTATTATTTAATTATCTGTATTCGGCGGTAGGATATGATCAAGGAAGACGAAAAATAAGCGAATATTCGCCTGTTGAAAATAACGAATTTAACAATGGTATTTCAATCTCGTCTACAGGGAACGATGTTTGGTCTGGATCATGGGATGAATTGAATGCGATTGTAGAAAAGGGGAAAGAAGGGTTGGATGGGCAGGTTAGAACGATATTGTTGCCGGCTACATTAGAGGATATGAAGAATATTATTGCCAGGGATAATCGTCTTGGATGGTCTTTATCTCCGTGGTCTGATAGTTCAAATATTGGGAATTCATGGTTGGAGTTGCTGTGGAGTAAATTTAAAGTTTCTATAGTTAGGTTTGTTAATTTAAATGGTGAAATGGTAGTTTACGAAAAAAAATCGGGTCGGATAGTATTGGATGATAGATTTGATATAAGGTTATTATGGGATAAAATGTCAATAAATCTTTCAACCGTGGTCAATGATTTTTCTTTTGTGCGCACTAAACCGAAAGAAATTTCAGATGAAAGAATTTTAGAGTTCCTTTCGTGTAAGATTCGAGGTGTTGATTTAGAAGATAGTAAAAATACAAATAATATGAATAAAGTAGTTGCGGTGACGATAGATTTGGATTATGAATCAAATACTTATCATATTGTCAATGATGTGAGTTTTATCAATAATAACACTATTAATAATTTTCATCAGACTAATGTTATGTTTGCTAATGTGAGGTTAACATATCAACAATTGACACAGATAGCAGTTGCTTTAAATGTAAGTATGAATATGAGAGTATCTCAAACTGCGATATCACGGTCTTCTAGTGTAAAAGTGGTAAATAATGTTTTTACAACTACACCAACACGCTCTGTCAGGGTGGATTTGTCACAGTTTGAAGATAATATACAAGAGATTATAGCAGCTTACAAAGCTCTAAACAAAAATTTAGAAAGTGCAATAGAAGCGTCAAAGGCTCCAACGAATGCATCTAAATCAAATTGTCGAATGGCTGATGTCAAGGGCATGATTGCTAGAGGTAATGCAATACAAGCGGAACAAAGGAAAAGATGGGAAGATGGATTTGCGGAGTTTACTCAGTGCGTCACTGTTTTAAGTGATAGAACCGCTAAATTGGAGAGTGAATTTCAATCATTGCCGATTGAAAATATTTCCGTTAAAGATATGAATTTAATCCGAAAGAGGGTGTTTCGTCCGATTTTACCTTATATAAGAAAAACATTAGAGATAGCTAAACGAGCTGATCCTGATATTGCCGATAGTATAATAAAGCAGTTTTCTGCGTTAGAGAAGTCTATTTCTGATGATGATACAAAATTCGAATACTAAGGAGAAAAACATGAAAACTAAAATGATTATTCCGTTCGCGGCGTTGGCCGTATGCAGTATTCTCTGCGGGTGCGTTTCGGCGCCGCCGCCGGAGGCGTGCGATCTTGAAACGTCGGTTCAGATTCTGATGGAGAAAATGCTCGGGAATCCGCAGTTCACGAAAAACTATAACGCCGCAAAAAAGGCGAAAGGCGCGCTTCCTGTTGTTTGTCAGTCGCCGATTGTAAATAAAACGCCCAAAGCGGAATGCCGTTCTGTGGTGCGCGCCGCAGATGATCTGGTGCGGGTCGCGCTGTTCGATACGGGCGCATTTGAGGTTAAGGACGATGGCGCGGCGGATATGATGCTCTCCCGCATTGTCTGGGGCGCGGATGGCGGTATTGAGAATATGTCGGCCTTGATGAATGCGGTGGGCGGACACGATGCGCCCGACTTCATCGTTTCCGGCGATTTGCAGCAGTCCGTTTCCTCCGGCGGTTATCCTACTTATAGGCTGCGTCTTGCCGTTTATAACCTTAAGACCGGCAAGATTGTTTGGGAAGGGATTCAAAGGAAGATAAAACTGCAATGAAGCCTTTTTCTGCATTTATTCTTTTGTCAGCCCTCATATCGTGCGTTGCAGGGTGCATGCATCAGCGTACGGCTTATTTCGTTTCCGTCGAGGGCGGAATAAAGCCGGTTGTTACTCGTAATCGCTATACATTGGTTGACGCGAAACATAAGGCAGAAACGGCCAATGTAGATGTGATGTCTGGTAGTACGTTTGGAATGCGATTTACCAACGGAGGTTTAAGAAAGTTCCAGCCCAATGTCTTTTCTGATGACGGCATACGCGTTATGCTGGATTATAAGTTGTTGAATAGGACATCGGGAAGCAGTTTAGGTGCAGTACCGTTCATGTTTACGCTTGGTGTGTTACCGCTATTTAATCATTGGGAGAGTAGAAGTAGATGTACTCTTAATGTTCTTGATAATCCAGATGCCAGGATGTCATTTGAACGTTATGATAGTGGCGAGAGCGCGACGACAATGTTTTCGCCGCTTTCGTTTTTATTTTATAACGGGGACGCAGATGTTCCCGATTCCATGGCAAACCACAGCGTTCTTCAAATGCATACGAGATATTGTCACATGATAAATGATGCCAATACGGATGTGTACGTTTCGGGAAGTGAAGAAGTGTTGGCTTATGCTATCGCGGCATTGTTGAAAAAGATGGAAGATAGCGGTTTGATTACCGAGGTAAATAATAAACACATAGATCGAAACGAGACGCTTCAAAATTCGGTGAGTGACAAATATGAGATTGTCGAGTTCAACAAGGACGATGATTGCGTTTATCGTTATTCATTCGTCTTGAAACGCCGTGACAGCAGCAGTGTCGCAGTACGGGAATCGCGGGAATTGAAAAAGATTTTAAGGGCGATGATTCGTGAAGATTACATTGCTTCCTTCCCTGATGCTTCGCGATCGGTCGTCATTGATTTTCCGAAGTTCTCATTGCAAAATGGTAAAGTGGTTGGAAAAGCGGTCGCTTTGACTTTCTCCGTTGCGTCATTGAAATATGATCCTCATCGCCGTACAGGTGTTTTGCGGATAAGGATCGGTGAAAATCAGTTTGAAGATGCAAGGAAATATGCAAGAAAAAACATCGAGTCGATCGCAAGAGATAAAAACATTGCACTTGATGCGAATAAAATACCTCCGTCCGCAGTGTTTTATCTCGAAGAAGAGAAGTTGAACAGTGGAATGCTTGAAATTTCATTCAGGGTGGAATAGATTATGAAAAATTTATATTTTATTGCATTAAGTGTGTTGCCCCTGCTCGTTGGATGTCAATATGGGCGTATGACCGCGTCGGTAAATGTTCAAGATTATGGTGAAAAGGTTTCGACAAAGTACCGTTATCGCGTTGTTTCGGAAGAAAAAGATTTATATGGAAGATTTCAGAGAGATAGATTGTGGGAATATCAGCCAGATGTGTTTTCAGATGATGGCATACCGATAGTGATTACAAATAAAACGATCTCACACAGGAGGTCGGGAAGTCTGTCAAGGATGTTTTCATTATTGACTGTTGGTATATTACCAGTTTGTGACACAGCTCATTCTCATAAAAGAACTTCAATTTCTATTGGGACAAAAGAAATTTCGTCATTTGATCTTTGTATTTACAAAGATGAGTCCTTTTCGATCATTCCGCTCGTTGCCGCGTTTGGTTGTTCAGGTAGTGCGAAATCGTGTTTCCCACCTACGAGCAAGTTCTATTCATGTAATTACATTCAGAATTCTATGCCGTATTTACAAGATGCGGAATTGTGTGAAAAGGCAGCTGTGTATGGAATCGCAGTTAAACTCAAGGAGGCTGAACAGTTGGGGTTAATCGATCAAAATCTTGTGGCAAAATCGCGAGTAGGGATAGCGATGACGGATATCTTGGCGACTGCCCAGAAGATTATTGATGATGATGCCGTGCGTCGTGGTGTTCAGGTTTCGGCAGATAAGAACAGGCAAGGGTCGCCGTTTGAGATTATTCGATGTGAAGCCGAACAGGGAAAGGATTTTTCTTATGCATTTGCGTTGCGGCGCAAAGGGGGTGGTGCCATAACCTTTGCGGATTACAGTGTTGTTCGTAGCGTTTTTCGCTCTGCCATAAGAACACATTACTCATCGTTGCATCCTGACATTAATCCTCGTACATTAGAGATTGATTTTACGGATTATACGTTGAAAGCTGGAACCGTAAGTGGTCGCGTGACGGTTCTTTCGATTTCCCCAGAATCGCTTTCGTATGATTCTCATAGGCGAGAAGGTGTTATTCGTGTGCGAATCAGGGATGGGCAATTTGAGGATGCGCGTCGGTGGATTAGGTGCAATCTTGGAGAACTCGCTCGGAAGAGCAATGTTGAGGTTACAGGTGATGCAGTGCCGAAGGAGGGCCGCTTTTTCTCTGAACGAGAAGAGATGAAGGATGGCGTTCTTGAAGTTTCGTTCACAATAGAATAAATAAAGGAGTTAACGATGAAAAGCATAGTTAAAATTATCATTTCGCTTGCAGTTGTTTGTGTCGCAGGATGTTATAGTTCCCATATCCGCGAGAGTGCGATAGCAAAAGTGACAGATATTGGAGAAAAGATTTCGACGAAGAATCAGTATCGTGTGACATGTGCTTATGATGGGGATTCGTCTCAGACAATGAAATTAACTTCAGATTTTTTTGAAGAGATTAATCCAGCCGTTTTTTCGCCTAATGGTATACCTGTTTCTCTTCGTTGTAAATTTAGTTCGATGAGACAAAATTATAATCCTTGGTCAATACCTCTTTCGGTCATTTCGCTTGGAATTGTTCCGTTCTGGCACGATTTCTCAACTTCTTTCCAATGCTTTGTTCGGCTTGAAAATGGTATAGATGAGGGAGCCTTTTTTGATGTGTCTAGTAGGGTTGATTCAGCCGATAATTTTGGACTTCCAATTACATTTATGTACTTTAACGGTGTTTCAAATATGGATGGCTATCGAGCATTTTGTCAAAACACCTTTAAGATAGAAGATGTTTATAGAACAACTATTTCTTGTCGAAACGAAGGTGTTTTAGGTGAAAAAGTTCAAGCTTTATCTTCGCCTTCAACTTCGCCTATTCAAGTCTTAAGTAGCGATTTGATGCAACGCGCACTCGTGTATGCCGTTGCTGTTAAATTAAAAAAGTTGGAAGATTCCGGTAAGATCGATGCCATGTTAAAGAAGAAGGCTGCGGAAGTTTCAACGGTGCCTAAACACAATATCATCCGGCTTGATCGTGACTCTGATAAAACTTTCACGTATTCTTTTGAGCTTGAACTTGCGCAGAATCCGACGGATTTCAAGAAAGCGTGGCAGGCCGTTCTGCTGGATTTTGCGAAATCCCTTAAGGAAGATTATCGTGATGCGTTTCCCTCTGCCGATATGACATCCCTTAAAGTGTCCTTTTCCGGATTTAAGCGAGATGGTCTCCGTTTAAGTGGTAGCGCGGCGGTATTAACTTTAAAGCCTATTTCTTTAGAATATAATTCGCATAATAGAAAAGGTACAATGTCGGTGCGTTTTGTTGAAGGTCAGTCGTCAGAAGTTTCAACCTGGATTCGTAGAAACATTAAAACGCTTGTTCGAGATAAGAATGTCGCTTTGACTAACGGATCGCGACCATCGGAAGGGAAATTTATCATAATTAACGAAAGTATTAGCGGTAACGTGATGACGATAGAGTTTAAGGCTGAGTGATAAAGAGAGAGTTTCTTAATATAGGTGAAAAAGTAGGATGCTCTAGGTGAAAGCTCGCTGAGGTGCGGATGAAAGCTATAAAAGTGCCGTCATTTTTGAGGATTTTATCCTTGATGCGCTTTCGGATGGGTATCAGCTGAATTTCGGGCTTGTTTCTTTCTATCCGCGGCTTTCAGGAGCCTTGCTAAATCGTGATTCCGATCCTGAGAGTGAAGGGTTGTTTGTTCGCGGTGCGGTCAGGGCTCGCAAGCCGTTTGTGAACGGATTAAAAGATAAGATAGAGACTGTTAATTCGCTTTCGTCTTTGAAACCCCAGATTTTCAATCGCCACGAAGTTTCAGCATAATTCTTACCGGTGGTCTGGTCGTTGACTGATTGCCGCCCTGATTTGTATTGTCGCCGCGATTTTTGATAAAATATACAGATGAATCGCATACTCTTCGAGAAATCTGAAATTACAGACGGCGTCGCCGAATTTTCCGGCGAACGCGCGGCGCATATCGTCGAGGTGCTCAATTCAGAGGTCGGCGATACGGTCAAGACGGGCGAACTTGACGGTAAGATCGGAACCGGCGTTGTTAAAAAAATCGAGTCTGTCGAAAGTAAAGACGGTAAGAGTTATGTCATCAGGCTTGAACTTTCGCATACCGGTGAATCCTTGCAGCCCTGGGCCGATCTTATTCTCGCTCCGCCGCGTCCGCGCGTTTTCAAGAGGCTACTCCCGCAGCTTGCGGCGATGGGGGTCGGCGATATCGTTCTCGTAGGCGCCAAAAAGGTCGAGAAGGCGTTCTGGGGCGCGACGGTCCTGAAGGAGGAGAATTACCGTCCTCTTCTCGTGGACGGGCTTATGCAGTCGGGTACGACGATCGTTCCGCGCTTAGAGCTCAGGCGTAATTTCGTCAGGTTTATCCGCGAAGAGCTCGATTCGCTTTATCCGGATTCGACGCGCATCGTCGCCCATCCGTACGACGCCGAACCGATCGGCGAGCCGCCTCAAGGTCGTCTTCTTATAGCGATCGGTCCGGAGGGCGGCTGGACCGGCGAAGAAGTCGAACTTTTGAAATCAAAAGGTTTTCGGTGCCGCTCTCTCGGCGGAAGAATTTTAAGAACAGATACGGCGACGATCGCGTTGCTGGCAAAATTAAACAACGAAACAGCAGAAGGAAAATAGAAATGTTGACATGGATGGATTCTTTGCGTAACCGCTCGCTTATGCGTTTGGCGTCGTTCACCGACGAGGAGATGCTCAATCTCGTTGACCTCGCCGCCCAGCTTAAGGCCCGCCGCGCGGCAGGCGTCAGGGGCGATCTTCTCAAACGCAAAAATATCGCGCTCATTTTCGAGAAGTCCTCGACCCGTACACGCAACTCGTCCATCATCGCCGTGCGCGATGAAGGCGGCGGCGCCGAATATCTGACGCGCCCCGACATCCACTTCGGGAAAAAGGAGTCGGTTAAGGATACCGCCCGCGTTCTCGGCCGCATCTACGACGGAATTCTCTTCCGCGGATTTTCCCAGAAAACCTGCGAAGAGCTCGCAGAATATTCCGGCGTTCCCGTCTGGAACGGTCTTACCGACGATTATCACCCGACCCAGATTCTCGCCGATCTTCTGACGATAAAGGAGACGTTCGGCTCGCTTAAGGACTGCACGGTCGCGTACGTCGGCGACGGTCGCAACAACGTCGCCAATTCGCTTATGATGGGCTGCGCCAAGGCTGGCGTGAGGTACGTCTGCTGTACGCCGAAAGAGCTCTGGCCGGACGAGGCCTCTCTCGCCGAGGCCGAAGAGGTCGCGAAGCGCAACGGCGTCGACATCCGCGTTTTCGACGATCCCGTAAAGGGCGTCAAAGGCGCGAACGTCCTTTACACCGACGTTTGGGTTTCGATGGGCGAAGAGTCGAAGACGGCTGAACGCATCAAGATGCTTCGCCCCTATCAGATCAATATGGATCTTATGCGCGCTACGGGCAATATTGACGGCAAGCTCATGTTCCTTCACTGCCTGCCGGCGTTCCACGACTTCAATACGGATGTCACGAAGGATACGGGCGCTCTTGAGGTTACGGACGAGGTGTTCGAGTCTAAGTATTCCAAGGTCTTCGACGAATCCGAAAACCGTATGCATACGATCAAGGCGCTTTTCGTTTCGGCCCTCTGCGACCGCGCGACAATCTAAAGGATTTGAAAATGCAGAACTTTCCCGATTGGAACCGATTCACTCCTCGGTTCGTTGAGGAGCGGATGCCCGAACTTCTCGCCGCCGCCGATAAGGCAGTCGCTGAAATCGAGAACTTAAATCCGTCTTCATACGATGAACTGATTCCGAAACTCGACGACGCCACGAGAGAAGTCGGCCGCATGTGGGGCATGCTTACCCACATGACTTCCGTCATGAATTCAGAAGAGTGGCGGAAACTCGAAGAGAAATTCCAGCCGGGGATGATCGCGTTTTCGCTCCGCACCGCCCAGTCCGAAAAGATTTATTCCGCCGCGAAGAAGATTCTCGATTCGTCCGTGTTCGAGGGCGAAACGGGCACGACAAAAAAGCGCATCTTAAATGAGATGGTGAAGTCCGCCGAACACGCGGGCATTGCGCTAAAGGGCGAAAAGCGCGAACGCTTCAATGCGATACGCGCGGAACTCGCGAAGCTCGCGATGGATTTTTCAAACGCCGTTCTCGACGCGACGAACGCTTTCAAGTACGAGAAGAACGGTGTAAACTACACGATCGACGACGCTAATTATCCTCAGACTATGAAGGAATGCGCCGATCGTGAAGTGCGTGAAGTTCTTTACCGCGCCCGCGCATCGCGCGCCGGCGACAATACGCCGCGCATTACTAAAATTCTCGCATTGAAGCGCGAGATAGCCGGGCTTCTCGGATTTGATGATTACGCGGCGCTCTCGATCGACGCGAAGTCGGCCCCCTCGGTGAAAGCCGTTTACGACATGTTCGACGAGCTTGATTCGGCGACGGTGAAAATCGCCGAAGAGGAGAAGAAGGCGCTCGAATCTCTCGCGGCTGAATTTCTCGGTGAAGGCGTCAAGGCCGAACCGTGGGATTTCGCTTATCTCGCGGAGCGCCTGAGAGAGAAAAAATATTCCTACAGTGAAGAAGAGCTTAAGAAATATTTTGAGGTCGAAGACGTATTTGCGGGTCTTTTTAAAATCACCAAGTTTCTTTTCGGTGTCGATGTTGTCGAATTGAAGGGAGACGACAAGCCGAGCGTATGGCATGAAGACGTCAGATTTTTCGCGCTTAAGGAAAACGGCGAGGATATCGCGTGGTTCTATGCCGATCCTTTCGTCCGCAACGGGCTTAAGCGCGGCGGAGCGTGGATGAACGAATTCGGCAACCGTAACGACAGGCTCGGCCTTAAGCCTGTCGCGCTTATGGCGCTTAATTTCCCCGAGCGCGACAAGAACGGAAAGTGCTATCTTCCTTTCCGTGAAGTCGAAACGGTGTTCCACGAGTTCGGCCACGCGCTTCAGTGCATGCTTACGCGCATCGGCGAAGAGGACGCCGCAGGCATCAATCTCGTCGAATGGGACGCTGTTGAAGTCGCGAGCCAGTTTATGGAGAACTGGTGTCTCGACGGCCGCACGGGGCTCGTCGTTCCAGAAGACCTTAAAAAGCGCGTTCTCGCGGCGAAGAATTTCAGAGCCGCGTCGTTCTGCCGCCGTCAGCTCGCGCTCGGCAAGACCGATATGGATCTTTATACCGCGAAAACAGAAGTCGATCATGATGCCGTAAAGCGCTCCGTATTCACCCATTTCGGCATGCCGCTGACGGACGACGACCGCTTTTTGTGCTCGTTCACCCACATTTTCGGCGGCGGGTACGCGGCGGGATATTACAGCTACAAGTGGTCGGAGATCATGAGCGCCGACGCGTACGGCGCGTTCGAGGAGGTTGGGCTCGATAACGACGAGGCTGTTCAGGCGGTAGGACGTAGACTGCGCGAGACGATCTACGGTCTCGGCGGATCTAAGAGCGCATACGAGGTTTTTATCGAATTCCGCGGACGCAAGAGCGACGTAAAGGCGCTTTTAAGGCAGCAGGGTCTCGGTTGATCGGCTAGTTTCGTTTTACACTAATCGGCTATATTATGGTATAATTAAATAATGAATTTGCAATATTTCTTGATATATTCCGTTATATTGGCGGTTACGTTCTTTAACGCGTCGAAGTTAGAGGCCGAAATTGCCGATTCTGTCAATGCGGCAGAGCCGGTTTTCGATTCTGCCGAGATTTCCACAAATTCAATAACGCTTGATCCAAATACGATTTCATTAGCGTCTGTAGATGTTTTCGCGTCTGATCCAATCGTTAAACTAGCCCAATCCGTCGGTACCGCCGCTGTGGCGGCGCAGGTTGCGGAAGAGGCCAGATTAAAGGCCGAGGCAGAAGAGAAGGCCGTCAAAGAGGCGAAAGAAGAGGCTGATTTAAAAAGACGCAGGATCACATCTCGCGTTTTCAGGCTTAACAACGTCAGCGCCGATGAAGTTGCCGACAGACTTAATACGATGTGGACAGGCGATTTCGGCGTTACGTGGAAAGTCTCTAAAATAGCCCAGGCGTTCACAGAATCGAATTGTGTAGTCGTCACGGCGCCTGCGATGATTCTTGACGCCTGTGCCGAGATTATCCGCAATATAGATGTTGAGGTTCCACAGGTCTATATTGAAGCGCGATTCATCGAACTTTCCAACAACGCCTCACATAAACTCGGTATCGACTGGCAGATGTTAGACGGGATGAAAGGCTCTCTCTCTCTGGATGCCGGATGGAACGAGCGCAAAATCGAGGGGGTTTCCGCATATAACAGCGCCGACGGTTCATATACCCTTACGTCGGACGCGGCCGATGCGGGGAGCAAGTCCGCGAACCTTTCGTACGTCAACGGCACTATAGGAATGTCGGAGCTTTCGCTCATTCTCCGCGCGCTAGAATCGAGTGAAGACGCGAGAACTTTCTCCAATCCCAAGATTATCGTATCGTCCGGCAAGAAGGCGACAGTCGATATGACGACGAAATATCCGAACGTCACGATTTCGGCGAAGCGTACGACGAGCGGGAGTTCCGATTCTCTCGACCTTTCGATGAACATGGCGGCTATCCCGGGTGAAGACAAGTTCATGTTCGCAAAGGAAGCCTTCTTCAGCTGGGGTATTGAACTTGAGGTGACGCCCCGCATCAGCTCCAACGGGCTTATCAACGTTTCGATCGTTCCCACGATTTCAAGCCTCACGGATTGGGTTACCGCGGGCGCGAGCGATACCACCGACAAAAAGGACAACAACGCAGGAACTTATTCCGCTAAATATCCCGTCATAGACGTTCAGCGGCTTGTGACGGAATTCAATATGGCGTCCGGATCGACGGCCGTCATCGGCGGTCTTTCCCTCACCGTTGAAACCCAGAAGGATAACGGCATTCCGTGGCTTAGAGATATCTGGTGGATCGGGCCGAAGCTCTTCGGTTCCAAGGTTCGCGTTAAGGAACAGCGCGAGATCATCGTTTTCGTCACCGTCGGGATAGTCGATCCCAAGAACATCCAGAAGGATGCGGGGCTTCCGAAGAATGCCGTTCTCGGTCGACAGTATACGAATGACACGAGGCGGGAGCCCGGCGACAGGAAAAGAACGCTGGCGGAGGGTATGAGGTCGCTGGACTTGAGAAGTCTTGAAGAGCAGTATGCCGATCCCAGACGAACGAACAGGGTTGAAAAATCCTCTTTCAAGGTGCCTATGCCTTTCACGAAGGATCCGAATTACAAATCTAAAAATAAAAAAAACAACTAAGGAGATAAATGAAGTTGAAAACACTGATGATGGCGGCGACGATAGTTTTTTCCGCCGCGGTTATGGCCGACAAGGTCGTTCTCGTGTCGGGATCGCAGCTTACCGGTAAGGCCGGCGATGTTGTAGGCGATTCCATCAAGTTTGTTTCAGACGATCTCGGCGAGGTGATGATAAAACTAGATAAGATCAAAACTCTCGAATCTTCCCGTGAGCATGTTGTGCAGTATACCGATCTTACCACCGAGAAGAAGTCTCTTGCCGTCAAGGACGGGGCTCTCGTTGAAGGTGAGAAGAAATTGGATATGTCAAATGTCAAAGCCGTTGATCCTATTGTCGAGACATGGCACGGAAGCGTCAATCTCGCAGCCTCGATGGCGCGCGGCAATACCGTTTCCGAAAATGCGAGCCTCACGGCCGATCTGAGCCGTCGTTGGGAAAAGCACCGCTTCACGTCCGCTCTCGGATATTATTTCGCCCAGAGCGGCGATACGAAGGCCGATAAGCAGAAAACGGAAAACCGTTTTGAACTTTCCGCTCAGGAGGACTATTTCTTCCTTACGAAGCTCTACGGTTACGTGAACGGCAAGTACGAAATCGATCAGATTATGGATCTCGATTATCGTATCCGTCTCGGCGCCGGTCTCGGTTACCAGTGGCTCGAAGGGGTGGATGTCGCCGGGCTCGGTAAGATGAGCTTCAATCAGGAACTCGGCGGAGCCTGGGTTAAGGAGAAATACGACAGAGGTTATGATGATGATTTTGCGACCGTCCGCTACGCGCATCATTACACCTGGGATTTTGCGAAGACCGAAGGTCTTAAGTTTTTCCACAA
This sequence comes from Kiritimatiellia bacterium, assembly GCA_017520845.1. Classification (GTDB taxonomy): domain Bacteria; phylum Verrucomicrobiota; class Kiritimatiellia; order RFP12; family UBA1067; genus UBA1067. The sequence continues at coordinate 14,228 of JAFXEU010000007.1, forward strand.
TTTCGAGTATCTTCCCGATCTCTCCGATTTTGCCGAGAACTACATTATTGACGCCGATGTCGGTCTTTCCTGGGCGTTCAGCGCGAATTGGCAGTTCCTCGCCAAGTTCGAGTGGGATTACAAGAGCCAGGTCGCCGAAGGCGTCAAGCACAGCGATTTGAGGTACATCCTCGGCCTTGGCTACAAGTGGTGATTAGCAGTTAGTGATTAGTCGTTAGACAATAGAGTAGGATGAGGGTTGCGATCGTATATCCGCCGCTGAAGAGCGATAAGGGTGTCGCTCTTCTTACGCAGAACCGCCAGTTTCAGTGGTTTTCGCGCCCGACTTACATTTTCCCGGTCGTGCCCGCCACGGCGGCGACTATGCTGAAAAACGCGGGTCACGATGTTCTCTTTCTCGATGCGATCGCTTCCGAGATGTCAGTCGACGAATTTGAGCGGACGCTTATAGCGTTTGAGCCTGATCTCGTCGTCATGGAGACTAAAACTCCCGTCGTCAAGCGTCATTGGAAGTGGGTTGCGCGGATGAAGGAGATGCTTCCTTTCTTTCCGCGCACCGTTCTCGTCGGCGATCATGTGACGGCGATGCCCGAGGAGTCGATGGAGAACTGCCCCGTCGATTACATTCTTACCGGAGGTGATTGGGACTTTCTTCTCGAAACCCTCGTCAGGTCGAATTTCGATCCGTCGCTTTTCGAAACGGGCGTATGGTACCGCGAGAACGGTGTTGTCAAATCTACGGGGGCTTTCCGTTTAGACCACGATTTGAATTCCGCTCCGTGGATTGACCGCGATCTCGTGAACTGGAAGCTTTACGCCAAGAAAAACGGCAACTTCAAGCGCACGCCCGGGACTTACATCATGTCTGGGCGCGACTGCTGGCATGCGAAGTGCACCTTCTGCAGCTGGACTACGCTCTATCCGACATACAGGACGCGCGATCCGATCGATGTCGTCGACGAGATCGAAATGCTCGTTAAAAAGTACGGCGTCAGGGAGATCATGGACGATTCGGGGTCGTTCCCGGTCGGCGAATGGCTTAAAACCTTCTGCGGCGAAATGATCCGCCGCAAGCTTAACCGCAAGGTGCGCATCGACTGCAATATGCGCTTCGGGCGGCTTGAGTACGCCGATTACCGCCTTATGCGCCGCGCGGGTTTCAGGCTTGTTCTCTTCGGAGTCGAGTCCGCGAATCAGTCGACTTTAGACAGATTCGTAAAAGCTCTTAAAGTCGAGGACGTGGAGAAGGGGGCTAAGTGGGCTTCAAAGGCCGGGCTCGCCGTACATCTGACGTTCATGTTCGGTCACGCGTGGGAAGGACCGGCCGAGATCGCCAACACGGTGGCTCTCGCGCGGAAACTTCTTGCCGACGGTCACGCGGCGACTTTGCAGTGTACTCTTACGATACCCTATCCGGGAACGCCGCTTTTCAGGGAACTTAAAGAGACGGACGGTCTTACGACTCTCGATTGGGATGAATACGACCAGCGCACCGCGATCACGAAAACGCCGCTCGCTTCAGAAGATGACATCAAAACCGCCATACGCGAGGTCTATCGGGGATTTCTTCAGCCCAGGGCGATATGGCATCTTTTTAGGCGCAATCTTTTCGACGTCTCGTTCTATTGGCGCGGACTGAAATATCTTAAAGGTCATTTAACTGATTTTTCAAACAAAGAAAAAAACGGAGCTGAAAATGGGAATGTGGAACAGAACAGCTGAAACGTTGTCCCGCGATGAATTGGCCGCTTTGCAACTTAAAGGGCTTCAGAAATCCCTTCGCAGAGTCTGGTGCAACGACTTTTACCGCGAGAGGCTCTCCGTAAAGGGCATATCGTCTCCTGAAGACATAAAATCCCTTGATGATCTTGCGAAACTTCCGTTTTTCACAAAGGATGATTTCCGCGACGCGTATCCTCTTAAGATGAACTGCGTCGACCGCAGGGAACTGATGGAGTTTCATCAGTCTTCCGGATCAACAGGTACGCCCGTCGTTATGGCGTACACTAAAAACGATTTGAACCAGTGGGCCGAGTGTATGGCGCGGTGCTACACGATGGCGGGGCTTGAGAAGGGCGACGCGTTTCAGATTATGCCCACGTTTGGCCTTTTCAACGGCGGATTCGGCTGTTATCACGGCTGCCGTAAGGCACATCTTTTCTGCGTGCCCGCTTCGAGCGGAAATACCGAGCGTCAGATTAAACTGATGCGGGATTTTCATGTTAAGGGTTTTTGTTCTGTCGTCTCCTACGTGCCGCGCCTTATTGAGAAACTAGATGCCGATCCGAACGGCGACTTCGACATTCCGTCGCTCAAAGTCGGCATATTCGGTTCGGAGACTTTCTCCGACGAGTTGCGCCGCAGAATCGAAAAGCGTCTTCACATCGAGTGTTTTGATATTTACGGTATGACCGAGACGGGCGGCATCGGCACGACAGGCCAGGACTGCAAGGCCCATAACGGAATTCATGTCTGGGAAGATCAGTACATTACCGAGATCATCGATCCCGTTACTGGTGAAGTTCTCCCGGACGGCGAATACGGCGAGGTCGTGTTCACTTCTCTCACGCGCGAAGCGATGCCGATAATCCGCTACCGTACGCGCGACATTTCGCGTATTCTCTCGCGCGAGAAATGCGCCTGCGGCCGCACGTCGCTCAGAATCGACAGAATTACGGGCCGCACCGACGATATGCTTATCGTTAAGGGCGTCAACTTCTATCCGCGTCAGGTCGAAGAGGCGCTTATGGAAATTCCCGGAGTAAAGGATGAGTTTCAGATCGTTCTCGAAGAGCATGACGGAATGACCGACGTTACCGTCAACGTCGAAGCCGAAGCGGGCGTTACGGGCCACATGGTCGCGAAGCATCTTAGAGAAAGGCTCGGCTTTCTTCCCAAGGGCGACGTTTTCCCGGTCGGGTCTCTGCCGCGCTCCGAAGGCAAGGCCAAGCGGGTTGTCAGAAAGAACGTTTAAAGGTTTAGTTTTCTTGAAAGGATTATAATATGGACCAGGTTGATCGTAGAGACTTTTTAAAAGGTTCCCTTTGCGCAGCTGCCGCAGTTACGGCGACTGTCACATCCGTCGCCGATAAAGCCGAAACGGATGCCGACAACAGAGCGAAACGGATCGCCACCGGTAAACTTATTGTTTCGCCTCCGATTCTGATGAACGCTGCCGAGACGTCGGTAGGCGTCACGTTCGAGGTCGCCGCGGACGCGAGCGGATGGGTCGAATATTCGACTTCGCCCGACATGACTAACGCCGTTCGCGCTTTTTCCGGCTCCAACGGACTTATGACCGTCGATGACAAACTGGCTCATATCCGCCTTACAGGTCTTAAGCGCGCCACAAGGTACTGGTATCGCATCGGAGCCGACAGGATTTATTACAAAGACGGTTACGGGATGAAAAATCTCGGCTTTGAACTGGATCCTAAGATTCGTTCGTTCTCGACTTTAGGGGCTGATAATAACGGATCGTTCTGCGTTATTAACGATACCCACGACCGTAAACCCGTTCTCGATTTGGTGTTGTCAAAAGTTGCGGAGCTAAAGCCTTCAGCGTTGATTTGGAATGGCGATGCGACGAATTCCACCGAGACAAAAGAGCATGCGATAGAGATATTCCTTCATACTCATAAAAACCATCCGGAGTATGCGGCCGAAACGCCTCTCATGTTCGTAAACGGAAACCATGATCTGCGCGGCAGATTCGCCCGCACAATGAGTGAGCTTTTAATGTTCCGCGACCCCGCTGAAAGATCGGGCGAATTTCACGATTTAGGTCGCAATTTCGTTCAGCGGATCGGCGACATCGCTCTCATCGGTCTCGATACGGGCGAAGATAAGCTCGATACGAATCCTCTTTTCGCCGGCATCTACCAGATGAAGGCGTATCGCGAGAAGCAGACGCGCTGGCTCGCCGAGGCGATTGAAACTCCTGCGGTAAAAACGGCCAGATTTAAAATCGCGTTCTGTCATATACCTCTCTTTGATTCGAGGCCCGACGCAAATCCGGGCGATCTCGAACCGGCCGATAAGGCGCCCGGATATCCTAAGGACTGGGCCGCATGGCAGCGCACATGCGCCAATCTTTGGGGTCCGTTGTTTGAAAAAGCGGGCGTACAGCTTGCGATTACGGCTCATCAGCACCGTTTCCGTTATGATCCGCCGGCGACAGGCCGTTCATGGGGCCAGATCGTCGGCGGCGGTTGCGGTATGGATAAAGGTCGTTCAGATTATCCGACCGTCATCGAAGGGCGTGTTGAAGACGGTAAGCTCACGATCGTCGTTCATGATGTTCTTGAAAATAAGATTGCCGGAAAAATTCAGTTCTCTTGATTTTACGAAAGATTTTACGCTATGAAAAAAACCGTTTTAAATTTTGTTCTTTGTTCCTGCCTTGTAGGGTGCGCTCTTTCAGCCGTCGCCGCCGACGGAGTTTGGATTTCCGTTCCGGAGGCGCCTGTTTATACCGGGGTAGTTACCGGCACGTCTTGCGCTGCAGAAGGTACGAGCTGGTTTACGCGTTCCTTTACCAACGATAATGAAATCGTTGCTGCGAAATGGACCGTTTCGGGACTCGGAGTTTTCGAGGCTTACGTTAACGGCGTGCGCGTGGGCGAAGATTTTTTGAAGCCCGGTTTCACGCATTACGCAAAGACAAAATATTCTTTCACGTACGATGTGGCTGATCTTCTGAAAAAAACAAAAGGCTCCGCGAATATTCTCGCGGCGGAAGTTTCGGCGGGCTGGTGGCGCGATAAAATCGTCACGCCTTACGGGCGTAAGGGATTTTCCGGGCGTAAAAGCGCGTTCATCGGCACTCTCGAGCTTACTTATAAGGATGGCCGTAAAGATACGATCGGAACCGATACGGATTTATGGCGCTGCGGTATCGCGGGCTCTGTCGTTCAGGCGTCGATCTTCGACGGCGAGACGTATGATGCGCGCATTAAAAATCCTGTTCTAGGCGGCGGCTTAAATTCCGTCCCTGAATTGAACAAGGAGTTTAAGGGCGAACTTTTGCCTACGGTAGGAGCGGAGGTTGCATTGCGCCGCGATCTCGCCATGACGAGAGGCCCTTATTCACTTAAGAAGGGTAAGACGATCGTCGTTGACTTCGGTCAGAATTGCGCGGGTGTGCCCGAATTCGTCTTTCGCGCCAAGCGCGGAACCGTGCTTACGGCGCTTCCGGCCGAGATGCTGAACGATGCCGACAAGGGTAAGCGCGGCTGCGACGGTCCCAAGGGTTCCGTTTACCGCGCAAATCTCCGTCAGCCCAATATCGGAATGTTCGTAAAATATACGTTCTCGGGCGAAGGAACCGAGGTTTATATGCCGCGCTTTACGTTTTTCGGTTACCGATACATTTCGCTTACCGCGACCGACGATGTCGAAATCGAGCGCATCACTTCAATACCGGTTACCTCCGTCACCAAAGAGATGGAGATCGGTAAGGTGGAGACGGGCGTAAAAGATCTCAACCGTTTTATCGCCAACGTCTACTGGGGGCAGCTCTCCAACTATCTTAGCGTACCGACCGACTGCCCTCAGCGTAATGAGCGTCTTGGCTGGACTGCGGATACGCAGGTGTTCTGCGAAGCGGGTTCTTTTAACGCCGATACGCGCAGATTCTTCCACAAGTATTCCCGCGATCTCCGCGACAGCCGCTGCCGCGAAGGCGGTTATCCGTCTGTCGCTCCATACGCGCAGTACGGCAACGAAACGTTCAGTCTCGGCTGGGCGGACGCCGGCGTGATAGTTCCGTGGACCGTCTGGAGACAGTTCGGCGATATTGAGATTCTTAAGGAGAACTGGGATGCGATGTCGAAGTTTGTCCGTCGCCTCGACGCCATTAAATATGATATTGACGGGAAGGGTAAATACATTTACGCCGACTGGCTTTCGTATGAGACTTTCGAGACATGCGGCAATTCCTTCGGCAACTGGACGAAATGGGGCAGGCACCCCGACGCGATAAACTACCGCCGTTATCTCGCCGCGTGCTACTGGCTTTACGACGCGAGACTTATGGTCGAAATGGCGAACGCTCTCGGCAAGACCGAGGATGCGGCGTGGTTCGCCGCCAGCGCCGAACGTGCGCTTAAGCATGTTCGGGAGAAATATCTCGAGGCGGACGGACAGCTTCTTAAGCCCATGCGTCATCTGCAGACCGCCAACGTCTTCGCGCTCAAGCACGGCATCACCGAGGGCGCGGCGCGCGAGGGGAGCAAGGAGTTGCTCTTAAAGTCGATCCGTGAGCACGGCGACTGCCTTCAGACGGGCTTCTTGGGCACGAGCTTCATTATGGACGCTCTTACGTCGTGCGGCGCCGTCGATGTCGCCTACACGCTGTTGCTTCAGCACAAGAATCCGAGCTGGCTTTATTCCGTCGATCAGGGCGCCACGACCGTCTGGGAGCGCTGGAACAGCTACACCAAGAAGGACGGCTTCGGTCCTGTCGGCATGAACAGCTTCAACCATTACGCCTACGGAGCGGTTCTCGCGTGGATATACCGCGAGGCGGCCGGTATCGCGGCTGATTCTTCAGCCCCTGGCTTTAAGAAGATAATCATGGCTCCCAAGCCCGACCGCAGACTTGGGTATATCAAGGCCGAGTATAATTCGGCCGCGGGCCTTATCAAAAGCGCGTGGCGTTACGAGGGCGAAAAATGGATATGGGATTTTACCGTCCCCGAAGGAGCGAAGGCGCTCGTTACAATTCCAGGCGAGAAGGAATCTAAAGTGTATACGCCTGGCAGTTACACGATATCCAAGTGATATCGGTTTTGAAATCGGGTTTAATTTGATATAATAATGGCATGAGTTATTATCTGATAATATTGGTAGGCGCGGTTCTCGTAAACAATTTCGTTTTGAGCCGCTTTCTCGGGTGCTGTCCGTTTCTCGGCGTCTCCAAGAAGATGGATACTGCCTTAGGCATGTCAGGCGCGGTCGTCTTCGTTATGACCGTCGCCTCTGCCGTCACGTGGTGTCTCGATCATTGGCTTTTGAAGCCCAACGGCCTCGATTATATCCATACGCTCGCGTTTATTCTCGTGATCGCCTCTCTCGTTCAGTTCATCGATATCGCGATGAAGCGCTTTCTGCCGCCGCTGCATGCGGCGCTCGGAATCTTTCTTCCGCTTATCACGACGAACTGCGCGGTTCTCGGCGCGGCCGAAATAAACTGCAAGCAGGGTTCCGGGTTCGGCGAATCGGTGTTCTTCTCCTTCGCCGCGGCTCTCGGTTTCGGCTTTGCGCTTGTGATTTTCTCCGGTATGCGCGAAAAGCTCGAGCATGCGGATCCCCCTCGCTGCTTCCGTGGCATTGCGCTCGCGCTTGTCACGGGCGGGCTTCTCTCACTCGCGTTCATGGGCTTTTCGGGACTCGTGAAACTTCCTTACTAAGTTCTTTCATTGAGGATTTCAAAATGTTGATAGCAGTCGTCTGTATCGCGTCCATCGGTCTTGTCGCGGCGGTTTCACTCGCCCTCGCGGATAAATATCTGAGCGTTCGCGAAGATCCCCGGATCGGCATGATTACAGCCGCGCTGCCCGGCGCCAACTGCGGCGGATGCGGCTTCCCAGGGTGCGACGGTTATGCCCGCGCGCTTGTCGCGGGTACCGCTCCCGTCGGCGCCTGTGCCGCGATAACGTCTGACGGAGCGGCAGAAATTTCGAATATTCTCGGAGTCGACGCCTCCAGCACGGAAAGGCGCGTCGCCGTAGTCAAGTGCTGCGGAACGCGTTCCGAGGCGATTCGCGTCGGCGACTACAACGGAATCTGCGACTGCAATGTCGCGGCGGCGACGGCCGGCGGCGACAAGGGCTGCACTTACGGCTGCCTCGGTTACGGCGCCTGCGCGAACGTGTGCCCCAAGTCCGCTATTACGATCGTCGACGGTCTGGCGAAGGTTGATAAGCGTCTTTGCATCGGTTGCGGCAAGTGCGTCTCCGTCTGTCCCAAGAGGGTGATCGCGCTCGTTCCCGCGTCCGCCACGATGCATGTTCTCTGCAACAACCCCGAGAAGGGTCCTCAGGTCCGTAAGGTCTGCGGCGTCGGCTGTATCGGCTGCCGCCTTTGCGAGAAGAATTCCGGCGGCAAAGAAGCCAACCACTTTACCTTCAACGGCTTTTTGGCGTGCGTCAATTATTCGAATCCCCCGAGCGATTCCCAGATCGCCGCGAAATGTCCCGCGAAGTGCATCGCGGAGGACGCTCATTTCGAGAGCGGCGTTTAATCTTTAACGATCGGTGTCGGCGATGAAGAAAAAGCAGGTGCTTCTGATGATGAACGCGAGAAAGTTTCTCAGCGTTATCGTTCAGTATGCCGCACAGCACAATTGGCGCCTCACGTTGATGAATGACGGCATCGCGCCTCGAGGCTGGAAGGGCGACGGGGCTATCGTCTCGTTTTCACGTTCCGAGTCACAGATGCGTTTTATATCCAGGTTCGCACAGACATCGACTCCCGTAGTAGGTCTTTCTTATGCGAGGCCGGATATCGAAATCCCGAGAGCGATCGTAGACTATTCCCAGAATGCCCGTATTGCGGCCGAGCACCTTTATTCAAAGGGGTATCGCCATTTTGTTTTCTGCACATCGGAACGCATAAAATCAGCCGAGATAAGCTATAAGGTTTTTGTTGAACATCTCCGTATGCTGGGCGTCGCGGATGATATACCTTGGATCGTTCGCGCCGAAACGATCCGCAAGGGTCGCGAGGACGATTGGGATGAGAATATGCGCGCTTTTAAAAGTATTGTTAAGCTCCCGAAACCTCTCGGTATTTGGTGCATGAGCGATTCTGTGGCCGTAAATGTCCTTGACTGCGCGATCGCCAACGGGATAAGCGTCCCGGCGGAAGTAGGGGTTCTCGGCACCAACGACAATATTATCGTTTGCGAAAACCAGGATATTACCATTTCCAGCATAAACCCCAATTTCCGCAACCTCGCCGTTACCGCCTGCGAAATGCTCGATAAGATGATGGAGAGCGGCGAAAAGGAAAACGCCTTTACGTATATACCCGCCCTCGGGGTTTCAGAGAGGGAGTCTACTGCCGGCGCGTATGAAAAAAGCCCGCTCCTGAAGGATATACTTCGGTTTATGTCCGATAATATCTCCTCTTCGATTACCGTTGAGGAAATCGCCGTTAAATTTTCAGTTTCTGTGAGCAAACTGCATAGGCTTTTCCGCGACGAGATGAACACTACGCCGTTGGCCGAACTGAGGAGTTTGCGTTTCAATAAGGCTAAGTCGCTTTTGCGCACGACCGACTTTACTCTTGATTTCATAGCTAATGCCACAGGCTTTTTGCATCCGCCTCATTTAGTAAACGCATTTCGCTCCTCTGTCGGATTGACTCCGGCCGAATGGCGGCGCCTCTGGAAATGAACGTGACGGTTTTTTGCAATCGGCCCTGACAGGAATTTGCAATAACTTTCGCTTCTCGTATTAACCGCATTTTGTTAAAATGTCTGCATAACTATTTTGAAAGCTCTAAAAAGGTTGTTAATATGAGAAAACTTGCTTTTGTATCTGTCTTGTGCTTTACGGGGGCTCTCGGTCATTCTGCGACGTTTGAAGCTTCTGCCTGGCGCGGCGAGACCGCGTACGTGAAAATTCCCGAGGCGCTTCAAGATGATGCGGCGGCGATTTCTTCGGATGCTGCCGGTGAGGGTGTATCGTTTACGCTTCTTCGTTTTGATGATGTGAAGTACGATAAGTTTGAGCGCTATACCGATAAGGATGGTAAGAAGAAGGTTCGCGTCACGGGCAAGGGGACTGTCAGCGATGTTTGCCGCGAATGGAAGAAGGGTGATAAAACTTTTCCGACGATGATTAAGGTAACTGTCGCTCCCGACGCTAAGCCCGGTAAGCGTACGGTTAAGTTAGGCGAGAGAGGCGGCGATAGCCTCGCATTGACTGTTGTCGATCGCGTTCTTCCGCCGGCGAAGGATTGGAAGTATTTTCTTGATCTTTGGCAGCATCCGTGGGCCGTTTCGCGTTACTTCAACGTAAAGCCGTTCTCTAAGGAACATTATGCGAAGATGGAGCCAATCTGGCGTGCGCTCGCTGAAAGCGGTTGCAAGGCGCTTACGGTAACGCTTCTTGATCTTCCGTGGAACAATCAGTGTCTTGACGGTTATTATTCCATGATCGGCCGAGTTAAGAAAGCGAACGGAAAGTGGGAATTCGATTATACGATTTTTGATGAGTATGTCGAGTTTGGACGTAAGTGCGGCTTGGGTCCCGATATCGCCTGCTACACGATGTGTCCCTGGGGATATAGGGTGTCGTGGAAGGAGGAAGTACGAGGGAACGGGTTGGTTGAGAGGCGCGAGAAGTATTTGCCGGGAACTGCCGAGTTTGAGAATTACTGGGGAGATTTTTTAGTTGATTTCAAAAAGCATTTGGAAGCCAAGGGGTGGTTTAACGACGCGTATATCGCGATGGATGAGCGTTCGCCTGAAGACGTGAAAAAGATTATTGCTTTCATTCAGAAGAAGGCCCCAGGTATGAAGGTCGCCATGGCCGGCAACAAGAGTCCGTCGGAGTTTAGCGGAATGAATATCGACAACTATTGTCAGGGTCTTATTCATTTGAGAAAACATCCTAAGCTTCTCGATGAGTTGGAGCCGCGCCGTCAGAAAGGCTTTAAGACGACATTTTACGTCTGCGCTACGGCGATGCACCCGAACACATTCATGGATAGCCCCGCCGATGAGGGATTTTGGCTCGGCGCTTATCCCGGCATTACGGGCTTCGACGGCTTCCTTCGCTGGGCCGCTAATTCATGGCCGAAGGATCCGTATGACGACGCTTCCTTTAAGACCGTCCGCAGAGGCAATCTCCACTGGCGTCCGGGCGACACGTTCCTTATCTATCCGCGAGGCGAACTCTCTTCACGCCTTATTTCGCTTCGCGCCGGCGTAATAGCCGCCGAGAAGATGAGGATTTTGAAAGAAGGGGAACGTATCCCCCGACGACCGAAGGGAGGAGTCGCCGAAGGCGATGCTCTAGCAGGGGTGGAGGCGGTCGAAAAGGCGCTTAAAAAGCTCGGTGAGCCCTATGGATATAAGGGAGCGGTGAATAACGCTTTTGATTTTTCGGCCTTCCGCCGCGCTGTCGAAGAATTCGTCAATAAATAGAGTGGAATCGGTAGATTCTGTGCGTTGCTTAGTTTTTTATAAACTCCGATAGGTTCCGATACCACAAATTCGGAACTCTCGCCTCTCTTCACCTTCACCTTTAACCTTCACCTCCCCTAACCCCTCATCCTCATGACAGTTTTTTGCAATTGGCACTTTTAATTTTCGGCATTTAAGTAGTGTACTTGATTCGGTGTTATATAAATGCTATACTATTCGCGAATTGCGAATGATAAAATAATGTTAATATGCTTAAAGGTCAAGATATTGTTGTGTTGGCGGCTTTGATGGATGAGAGTCGCTTAGATGAATCGTATGCCGATTTGGGTAATCGGGCGTGTTTAAGTGTGTCTGAAACTCATGCGGCTGTTCGTCGTTTGCAGGAATCCTCGTTGATAAATTTGAATAAGCGGGTACTTAAGGGAAATGCTAAGGAGTTTTTAACTCATGGCTTACGATATGTTTTCCCTCTTAAATCTGCCGGTAAACTGGCGAAGGGTCTACCAACTTCTTATGCGGCACCTGTGGCGAGAGGTGAATTTGCAGTAACTGGTCTCAGCCCAGTTTGGTGTACGTATGATGGCGATGCGTATGGACATGCATTTGAGCCGCTTTATTCGAGTGCACCCAAAGCTGCTGCGAACGATTCTAAAATATATGATTGCTTGGCGATATTTGATATGCTTAGAGGAGGGCGATTGCGAGAGCGGAAGTTCGCTGAGAATAAATTATCGGAGATATTGGGATGAATGAAATAGTTTCTTCGATATTATCTTTGAATGAAAAATTACGGGGAGTATCCTTTGATTTCGCTTTTCTCGGAGGATCCGTTTTATCACTTTTGGTTAATGATTCAACGGCTGATGCAATACGGGTAACGAAGGATATAGACATTATTGCCGGCGTTAGGACAAGAAAGGAATTTCATGGAGAGGAGCGCGAATTAGAATCGCGAGGATTTATTCATGATACGAGTGAAGATGCTCCAATTTGTCGATGGAAGGCTGATGGAGTTGTAGTAGATGTTTTGCCAGTAAGGGAAGAAGTGTTAGGATGGAAATCACAATGGTTTGAAGAAGCTTTACTGGCAGCTAAAAAAATGGATGTTGGCGGTGTATCTGTAAAAGTGATTTCGGCACCATATTTTGTTCTTTTGAAATTAGAGGCTTTTGAAGATCGAGGAAAGGGAGATTTTCTTTTAAGTACAGATTTTGAGGATGTTATTTGCTTGTTTAACGGGCGTAGTGGCCTTGTTCAGGAAATTAAAGAGTCGGGTCAAATTGCCATGGTTATTGCCGAAAAATTCGCTCGATATTTAGAAAGTCGAGATATGGAGGATGCAATTACAGGCTTTTTGCAAACAGAAAGTAATCCTGATGAACGATTTGGCAGAATAATTAGAGCATTTAATGAGCTCGCGCAGCTTTGCGAAAAATAAGTTTAGCGAAATTTCTCCATTCTTCACCTTCACCTTTAACCTTCACCTCCTCTAACCCCTCATTCTCCGTGACAGTTTTTTGCAATTGGCCCTGACAGGAATTTGCAATAATTTCTCCTTTTCTTGATAAGCGCGTTATGTTAGAATAGTGTCAAAAGATGGTTCGTTACGCCGTCTTAAGATTAATTTGATAAAGCCCGAAACAAGAAAGGATAAGCTCATGAACCTTATAACTTGCAAAAAA
>JAFXEU010000068.1 GCA_017520845.1 Kiritimatiellia bacterium
AACATAGCATTTACTGCAATGCTAAGAAGTAAGACAAATCCATTTCGTACAAAGGCAGATTTGATCATAAACGGGGTGACTTACCCGATTAGTTTTCAATCGCCTCACCTATTGCGTTCTCTTCGCGTTGTTTCAAGAGGGCTAGACCATCCGCAACCCCGCCTCGCTGAAAGTTTAATTACGATAGGATTCAGTGTGCGGGTACGTTAGGTTGTAATAGTGGGTTGCATTGATGAAGAGGCGAGGGGACTATCCCCATGGTGTGAAAAGTGAAGGAAAACGAGGGGGAAGTTTGATTTGTTGGCGTTGGTCGTAAAGTTCGGATTTGAGGGCGAGCTTACCACCGCATTTTGCAAAATGCGGTGGTTGCCCGGTTTTTTACGATTGCCAGTTGACTGGCTGGCGGTGGATTGGGTATACTGTTTTCAATATGAAAAATACATTCTCCAGACGTGATTTCGTAAAAGGCTTTTCCGCGATAGGAGGCCTTATCGCCGTTTCTGAACTGACAGGGTGCGCCACAGGGAGCGATGTTTTCGCAGCGCGTGGCAAGTGGGAGCGGCTCGTTTTGGCGTACAACCACATCGACGCGGGCGCGACGAAGCCGTTTTCGATTCTTCATATCTCAGATACCCATTTCACCGAGGCGTATTCCCATGAGGATCCGAGAAGTCTGGAGCTGAAAAGAATCCGCACCAAAACCTTCGGAGGCCGTCAGGAGGAGGCGCTTCGCGATTCCATCGCGTGGGCCAAGGAGAATGTCGATTTTCTCCTTCATACGGGCGACTTGATCGATTGGCAGACTGAGGCCAACTTCGATCTTGTGAAAAAATATTTCGGAACCGAGCTTTTCGGTGCTATCGGAAATCATGAGTTTTCGCGCTTTATGTGGCTTGAAGGAAAAGTTAGTTATAACGAGGCATACAAGGACGGTACGCGTGATAAGGTAGCCGCGGCTTATCCTTTTGACATATCGCTCGCTTCAAAAGTCGTAAACGGCGTTAATTTTGTAACGATGGATGATGTTTACGGATATGTGACAGAAAATCAGGTGGAGCGCTTCCGTGCCGAGGTTAAAAAGGGCCTTCCGATCGTTCTTTGTATGCATGTTCCCTTTTATACGCCTAAAATTTGGCGCGCGAACTGCAAATTCTGGAACGGCGTTGGCAAGAAATATTCTTCGTTTGAGTTTAAAACATGGGAAAGCACCCCTCACTTACAGCAGAAAGACCCCGTTACAAAGAATTTTATCGCTTATTTGAAGACGGAAAAACTTCTCAAGGGCATATTGGCGGGTCATACTCATATTACAGTCCAGGATCGTTTTTCGCCTACCGCGATGGAATATGTCGTCGGCGGCAATTTCATGTTCCACGGCCAGGAGATAACCTTTTCGTAATATTCCTTGAGTCGGTTTGTGCTTGAAATTATTCCGATAATATGAGAAAATACCATTAGTATACTGAGAATAGGTCTCGGTTCATTTACATATTATATTAAGGAGTTAAATTAAAATGAAGAAATTTAGCTTGGCTGTTTTGGCGTGTGTCGCCGCGTGCGGCGCTTTTGCTCAGACGTTTTCTAAAACCGACGACGACATTGTTCATTATAACTGGCCCATTTCGCTTTCGATCGCGTATCCTCTGCAGATTCCCGACTGTACATATAACATCAACGGACTTGCTCTCGACGTCATTTACGGCGAGCGTCATGACATGAACGGTCTTGACCTCGGTCTTGTAAGTTTAAATACGGGCAACGTCAAGGCTCTTCAGATCAAAGGCCTTGCGTCCTGCACAGACTTCAGCGTATACGGATGCCAGATTTCCGGTCTTGCCAATGTCGTTTTGGGTAACGCCTATGGTCTTCAGCTGTCTTCACTGGCCAACTACAACCGCGGCGAGTTTGCCGGTGCTCAAATCGCCGCCGCGAACTGCAACGGCGCGTTCTACGGTTTCCAGACCGGTGTATTCAACTACAACAAGGGCGCTTGCAGAGCGCTTCAGTTCGGCCTTGTAAACTCGGATGTCAATGATTATCGCGGCTGGTCGCTCGGTGTCTTGAACTATGCTGTGCGTTATCGCGGCGTTCAGATCGGCGCCATCAACGCGATTGCCGAGACCGGCCGCGCGGTTCAGATCGGTGCGATCAACTCCGCTTCTAACTTCTCCGGTGTTCAGTTCGGACTTTTCAATATAATCGAGAACGGCGCGCTTCCGATCATGGTCGTGCTCAACGCTTCGTTCTAATTAAACGTTTCAGGAGATCTTAAAATGTCTGATTGTTGCATTTTTGCAGGTCAGGGAGCGCAGGTTCCCGGAATGGGGCGCGATTTCGCCGAGGCCGACGCCGAGACGATGAAGCTCTTCGATACTGCGAACGCGGTTCTCGGATTCGATCTTAAGAAGGTCTGCTTTGAAGGTCCGGCCGAAGAGTTGACGAAGTCCAACATCTGCCAGCCCGCGATTTTCGTAACTTCCTACGCCGCTTATCTCGCTCTTCAGAAGAAGAAACCCGTTTCGTTCACTTGCGCCGCGGGTCTTTCGCTCGGCGAGTGGGGCGCTCTCTGCGCCGCCGGCGTTCTTGATTTCGATTCGACGCTAAAGGTTCTCGAGGCGCGCGGACGCTTCATGCAGGAGGCATGCGAGCTAGAACCTTCGGGAATGATCGCCATAGTCGGCGCGTCGCCCGATCAGCTCGCCGCGCTTTGCGAAAAGAGCGGTTGCACCGTCGCCAACATAAACTCTTCCGCTCAGCAGGTTCTTTCGGGTTCGAAGGAAGCGATCGCTTCGGCGGCCGTCGTCGCCAAGGAACTCGGCATCAAGCGCGCGCTTCCGCTCGCCACCGCCGGCGCCTTCCATTCGCGCTTTATGGCTCCCGCGCGAGAGAAGCTCGCCCCCGTACTCGACGGAATCGAGTTTAAGGCTCCCAGATTCCCGGTCCTGTCCAATATCACGGGTAAGCCTCACTCTTCGGATCCCGGCGAAATCCGCGCGATGATGCTCGAGCAGGTTACGGGTACGACGAACTGGGCGGCGGATGTCGAAACCGCGAAGTCGCTTGGTTGCGACCGTTTTGTCGAATTCGGTCCCGGTAAGGTTCTTTCGGGTCTCATCAAGAAGATCGATCCCGCATTGACGACTCTTAACGTCGCCGATATGGCTTCGTTGGACGCCACGGTCGCGGCGCTCTGAATTAATTTAAAATAAAAAAAGGAAACGGAGAAATAAAATGACAGCAGGTCCTTGGCAGATTCTTATTTGCATCATCATCATACTTGTTCTTTTCGGCGGAAAGAAGATTCCCGAGCTCGCCCGCTCCCTCGGCAAGGCGAAGGGTGAGTTCAAGAAGGGGCTCGCCGAAGGAAACAAGGCGTCTCAGGAAGAGGACGACGAGGTTCCTTCCAAAGAGACCAAGCAGATCGAGAAAGAGGCTTGATTTAAAGGGTAAGCGCGCTTGACGCCATTAATCCGCGAGCGTCTTAAAACTCTTCCAGACCGCCCTGGCTGTTATCTCATGCGAGATCGCCAGGGCGCGATTATTTATGTAGGAAAGGCGAAGAATCTCAAAAACCGCGTACGCAGCTATTTTCGGCCCGGCGCAAAGCATGCGCCCAAGGTGCGTTCGATGGTCGATACGGTCTGGGATTTCGAGTTTATGACCGTCAGAAACGAGGCGGAGTCTTTGCTTACCGAGGCATCGCTGATTAAGAAGTACAAGCCTCATTTCAACATTCTGATGCGCGACGATAAGCGTTATCTCGCGTTGAGGGCAGATCGCGACGCGACGTTTCCGCGCTTTACGTGCGTAAGGATTATACGCGACGACGGAGCCAGATATTTCGGGCCGTTCCCCTCGAGTCCCGTAGTCCGCACGGCGAAGGACTTTGTCGAGAAGCGCTACGGCATACGCTCCTGCAAGGCGATCGAGCCGGATGAGTCGACGCATGAGCATTGTCTCGCGGATGTCATCCGCACATGCTCGGCTCCGTGCCTCAGACGTATTTCCCGGGAGGAATATCTGGAGCGGTTCGACGAGGCGTGCGAATTTCTCGATGGTAAAAGGCCTGAAGTCATTGATGAGCTTAAAGGGAAAATGACGGAGGCCGCGGAACGCAGGGATTTCGAAAGCGCGGCGAAAATGCGCGATACGTTTTTCGCGTTGAAGGAGATGACAAAGGCGCATTTCGTCCGCAGGTCTCCGCAGATGCGCCGCGAAGACGCGCTTAGAGGGATCGAGGAGCTTGCCGCGGCCATAGGGCTTGAAAAGCCTCCGCGAACGATCGAATGCGTCGATATCTCGAATCTCTTCGGGACGTACAATGTCGCCTCGTTGGTTGTCGCGAGAGACGGGTTGCCCGATAAACGGTATTATCGCCATTTCAGGATAAAGAGTTTCGAAGGCGCTGACGATCCGCGGGCAATGGCGGAAGTCGCGTATCGCCGTTACGGGCCGGAGTCTACGATTTCGGCTTCCTCACCCCGCGCCGATCTCTACATCTGCGACGGCGGAATAACCCAGCTCAGAGCCGCGCGCGCGGTGTTCGCCGAATTGGGGATTTCCGATATTCCCACGATCGGCCTGGCGGAGTCCCAGGAGACGATTGTCCTTGACGATGGACGCGATGATATAAATCTGGAACGCGACAGTCAGGCGCTCATGGTTATAACGCGTCTTCGCGATGAGGCTCACCGCTTTGCCATAACGTACCATAAGTCACTTCGCGACAAGGCGATACGCGAATCGGTTCTTGACGAGGTTGCGGGTATAGGCGAGGCTAAAAAAATGAAGCTTCTTAAAAAATTCAGATCCGTTTACGGCATAGCCCGCGCAACTGCCGAAGAAATCGCCTCGGCCGCGGGAGTAAACGAAACGGTCGCGGCCGAAGTTCTGAAGGCCGTTTCGCAATTAACGAGAAAAGGGGACTGAAGATGAAGGCCCAAGATGTGATACTCTCCTCGCGAGTGGCCCATGTAAGGGAGCTTAAATCTGAAATCGATAAGTTAAAGGCTGAAAATCTCGAACTGCGCAACGAGAATGCGCAGCTCAAAGGCCATTTCGCAATGGCTCTACTGGCGGCTGAGGATCTGCGCAATCTGCCTGAAGAAGGGCGATTTATCATCGTGGACGGGTGGAATGCGATTCTCGGCGCGACGAAAGACGCTGAAAATCCCAAGGAACTGATTTCGCTTTATAAAAGGCATCTTGAGGATAATCCCCGTGATTTCGTGTGGATAGTATTCGACGGACATACTGAAAATTCCAATACCGAAGGGCGTTTGAGAGTTTCGTACACGGGCGGTGAAGGTCTGCATCGCGCCGACAGGTTTATCTGTGATTTTCTCAGAATGGCCAAATTTTCGGGCGAATTGCCGAAAATCGAGGTCAAGACGCGCGACAAGGATTTCATAAAGGAAATCAGACGTCTTTTGGGCGACGCGAAAAAGTGATATAATTTAGTCAATGTCAAAATTCACAAAAGTATCGAAAAAAGGGCGTAAGTTCCTCTTCGCAGGCAAAGGGATGTCTGTGAGGACAGGCCGTTTTTTAGGCGAGTCTATTCTCGTCGGCGCCGTGACGGGTCTTGTCGTCGTCGTGTTTAAGCATATGATCGACTTCGCACACTATTATTTCGGCAAGGTCGAGGAAAAGCGCGAGATGGTTTGGGATAATCCCGCGCGCTGGGTGCTTCTTGTGCTTCCCGCGATAGGCGCGCTTCTGGGGTATCTTTTGATAAAGCGGTTTTCAAAGCTTGAGCACGCACGCGGGACCGACAGCGCGATTAAAGCGTTTCACAAAGAGGATGGCTACATTACAAGCACGGTAATTCCGGTTAAGCCTCTTGCATCCGTTTTAACGGTCGGCTCCGGCGGCAGCGCAGGTTACGAAGGCCCCGTTACGCTTCTCGGTGCGGCATGCGGCAGCGCCGTCGCCAGAACGCTCAATATCGCGCCGAGAGGCCGACGGATTCTTATGGCGGCCGGTCTTGCCGCCGGTATAGCCGCTCTCTTCCAGGCGCCTTTGGCCGGAGCGATTTTCGGATTTGAGATTTTTTACTCCTCGAGCGATATCGAAGACGAAACCGTTTTGCCCTGCTTTATCGCATCGGCCGTAAGTTATGCGATTTACGCCTGTTTCATAGGTCAGAGCGCGTGGGAGCCGCTTTTTGTTCTTGATAAGCAGTATGCGTTTTCGAACGGGCTGAGGCTTCTGCCGTATTTTGTTTTAGCTGTGGTTGTCGCGTTCGGCGTAAGGTTTTACATAAGTTTCTTCCGCTTTACGGAGAAAACCTTCACCTGTTTTCCGATTCCCGGATGGCTGAAGGTCGTCATCGGCGGACTTTTGACTGGAGCAATCGGTTTTTTCTATCCCGATATCCTTTCGACCAGCTATTCTGTGATCGAGGCGACGTTTTCAATGCACGAGGGCGTAACCCTCGGTGGATTGGGGTCGTTCACGGCGCTTGGTCTGGTGATATTGTTCGTTCTCAATGTGGTCGCGACCTCGTTTACCGTCGGCTCCGGCGGTTCAGGCGGACTTTTCGCTCCCGCGCTCGTTTGCGGCGCGGCGCTCGGTGCCGCGGTGGGAATGGTGATGAAGACGTGCTTGCCTGACGCGATCGGGATACACCCCCAGGCGTTCGCGCTGGTGGGTATGGCCGGTTTTATGGCGAGCGCTCTCAGAATCCCGCTTACGGCGATTGTAATGGTAGCTGAAATGTCGGGCAACCATCAACTGCTTCTGCCTGCGATGTGGGTCTGTTGCATCAGTTTCTGGCTTAACAGCGGCTGGACGCTCTACCGCAGTCAGGTGCATACCCAGGAGTCTTCGCCGGTTCATACGTAATCTATTTGGTTTTTAAGCTTCCTTTGGGCCAGCCCTCGTCGTCCCATTTGATCTCGGTGATGAAAAGCGGTCTTCTGCCTGAATGTTTGCCTTTGATGTGGCAGTGAAGAGGCATATAGTCGCGCCCGTTGATGGTCGTGATTTCACCGTTGTGGCCAGGCCCGAAGAATTTGTCTTTGGCGCCTGATGTGATAACGGGCGTTCCGCCGCCCTCTGTCATAGGCACGCCCTTACGGTCAACAAATGTTCCATCGAGGGTTTTCGATCTGCCTACGATGACTCCATATGAGTGATCCCAATACTGGCCGCGGCTTGCGAAGAGATACCACCATCCGTTGTGTTTGTGCAGGTACGCGCCTTCGAAAACTTTTTTGCGCTCGGGGCTGTTGGCGAGACCGGCAACATGCTCGTATTTTGCGCCTTTGGCGATGCTTTTGCCGTCTGGAGCGAGTTTTATGCGGTGAATTTTCCCTGTTGAGCCGAAAAAGAGCCAAAGCTGACCTTTTTCATCGCGGACGACTTCCGGGTCGATAGTGTCGCGGATTTTTGTAATCTTCGAATCGGTGATGATTTTTCCATCGGTGAACGGGCCATCTGGGCTTTTCGAAGAAAATACCGCGATGGCTGAGTCGGGAGCGGTTTGGATAAGCGAGATATACATGAGGTATTCTTTGCCGTTCTTGAATACGTCGGGAGCCCAAACGTTGTCGAAGCGCTTTCGGAACGGAGCGAGCTCCTCGTGAGGGATCGCTCTTGTGCCGGTATCCTCCCACGTGAAGAAGTCTTTGCTTTTGAGGAGTTTATGGGAAGTAGAGACGGCGCGCCATGTTCCGTCGGGCGCCTGCCATGTTGTAGGGTCGGGAAAATCCTTTGGATAGACGGGGTTGTTTATTTTAGCGCCGGCGACGGAAGCTGTAGCGGCAACAAGGCAGAACGCGCCGATATTGAAAAGTTTGTTTGTCATGGCTGTTAGCTGTTATTGTTATACATTCTGAATTAGCGCTGAATGTTGTTCCCGTATGATATCAAAAAAGTTCCTGTTGTTCAAATCTGTAGGAAATAAAAGCGAAAGGCGGTGAAATTCCAGATGAATCAGGCTCTTTATATTTGCACATTGTTTTGCTATAATTTTCCGCAATAGTGAAGTATCAATATTTCTATCAAACGAGCAAAAACGAGAACAGGGACGGCTTTGTCAACGCGAAGAACCGTGCCGAGGCTTATGCTTTGCTTCGCAAGCAGGGTATACGTCCGTACCGTTTATTAGGCGACGATCCCGTAAATTGGCAGCCTTGGGCTGTCGGCGCGGCGTTTTTTCTGCTCGTCTCGGCCTTCGTCGGCTATGTGTTCTGGGGCCCGCAGAACGAGGTTCCTGCCGTTGAGGCGGTTCGCAGACAGCAGCTCTACGGAGATAAGGATATTTTACTTAAAGGGCTTGAAACGAGCTGGAAGGATGTTCTGCCGACCAACCTTGACTGCTATCTCGCGGCGTACGCCCAGCCGGGATGGATAGCGCTGCCGCCTGATTTCACGCCGGAGGAGAAATCTCGCTTCAAGAACGATCTGTCCGTACAGATAGCGGTCGACCCCGCCGATCCGGAGATTGTCGCTCTTCTTAAACGCATTATAATTTCCATGCGACAGGAGATGAAGGCGTATCTTGATAAAGGCGGCGACATCGACGGGTACCTGACGCTTTTGGAAGAACGTCAGGATCGCGAAATAGAGGCGCGCAGGAAGGCGCGTGAGACTGTCAGGGCCGCGGATAAGGATAAGCGCCATCAGGTGCTGATGAATCAGAACTATCTGTTGAATGAGCAGGGTATCGCGGAATTGGAATTGGATGAGGTTAAAAGTCCTGAGGATTGAATTTTTAGACAACGAATGAACGCACCGGAATTTCCGGTGTAATAACGGAGAAAAGTAAATGACGATAAAAACGATGATGGCGGCGACGGCGGCAATGCTCGCGTCGATCGCTTTCGCCAAGGTTACGTGGTATGCCGTCGATCCGATGAGCGAAGTGCCTTATATGCCCGATAAAGCGCCTAAAGACGGGATTAAGGGTGACGATATGTTTATTCTCGCGGCTAAAGGCGAGTATGAGCCGTGTTCCTTCGTTCTTACCTCTGATGTTGATGTCAAGAAGGTCCGCTTTACGCTCGGCGATCTTAAAAACGAGAAGGGCGACGTTATCCCCAAATCGGCTTTGGACCTTAAAACCGTAAAGGTCTGGTATCAGGCCGGCAACGCCTGGACGAGCTATTTCGCCGACCCTAAGCTTAAGCTTTGCCCGGAGCTTCTTCTTAATGACGAGGATCTGATCAAGGCGGACGAAGTCAAAAAGTGCAACTACGCCAGAATCGAGAAGTCTAAAGGCAAGTATGAATATCGCTGGCTCAACGCCCCGAGCGCGCTCGATCGCCGCAACGAGGATGTTTACGGCTCGCGTCTGGACGACTCGTTCCAGTCGATGAAGCCTGATTTCAAAGATGCCGACACCCATCAGGGCGCCAAGCTTGAGAAGGGGCGCTTTAAGCAGTTCTTCTTAACGGCCAAGATCGGCAAGAATCAGGCGGCAGGTCTCTATAAAGGCGAAATCGCGCTTTCGACCGGCGAGAAGATTCCTCTTAAGATAAGGGTTCTCGATTTTGAACTCCCCTCGCCGAAATGCTATTTTGACGAGAATAAGGATTATCTTACCTTCTTCTGCGAATATGTCGGCATCGATTGGGTCCTGAAATCCAACGGCGGCGATTACGAACTCGCCAAAAAGCAGCTTGAGGCCATTCTCGCCAACTTCGCCCGCCACGGGCATGTAACGCCGACATTCGGCAACCATCTCGGCCTTATGGAGCTCGGCAAGCGCGCGGGATTGGATTATACAAAGCCGATGATTTGCGGCAACATGCTTCTTGCCGAAAAGGCCCCGATGCGCTATCATGCGAAGCTGGCCAAGAAGCGTCTCGATAAGCAGCTTGGCGAGAATACTCTCAAGTTCATGACGTGGGGCGACGAGTATGGACTGGCTACTTTGCGCGGAATACGCGATATGATCAAAATCTATCATGAAGAGGGTTTCTACTTCCCCGTAAACTCCCACAGCGGATATTGCGCCGGCGGCTATCTCGCCGATCTCTGGTGGCCTTCGTACGTTCCTTCGGCCGCCACGGCCGATCAGACGTTCAAGTTCAACCAGCTTGGCGGAGACGGGTATTTCGGCTGGTACGCCAACCAGCATGTCGGCGTGGAGAATCCCGCATTCACCCGCAGACAGTACGGCTACGGCGCTTATCGCGCCGGCTTCAGCTGCAACTACAACTACGCCCATCATCTTCAGGGCTGGAACGACATCCGTCCTGAGCTTTACCGCCCGATGATGTTCGTCTACGGTTGCGGCTCGGGTTGTATCGACACTCTTTCGTGGGAAGGCTTCCGCGAAGGTCTGGACGATATCAGATATGCGACAAAGCTTCTTCAGCTCGCCAAGCCTCTGACGCGCTCCTCCAATGTTGACGCTCGCTATACGGCCAAAAAGGCTCTTAAACTGCTCGCGGATGCCGATGGCGACGATATGGATCTTACAACGCTCAGGTTAGAGATGATTTCGTACATCGAAAAACTCGCCAAGTTCGCCGATAAATGATTTTTAAAAGGATTCTAAAGATGAAAAATTTAGTACCGTTTTGTCTTTCCGCGGTTTTTATCGCCGGTTGTACTTTGATCGGCTCGCAATCGTCCGATTCCGGCGCTAAGACGGCTTCGCCCGCGAAAACGGCCGACAAGGCGTCTTCCAAGCCGCAGGCAAAGCCCAAGTCAATCAATGAAATCATCAAAGCCGAGGTCGGCAACGTCGGCTGGCCTACGATGCCGTATACGGAAATCATAGCCAAGCTCAACAAGCTTCGCGAGCGTCCCGACATTGCGAC
This sequence comes from Kiritimatiellia bacterium, assembly GCA_017520845.1. Taxonomy (GTDB): domain Bacteria; phylum Verrucomicrobiota; class Kiritimatiellia; order RFP12; family UBA1067; genus UBA1067. Next base: position 10,776 of record JAFXEU010000068.1, read on the forward strand.
GAACGCCAATTTCTGCGCAATTATCGATCAGCAGATCGTAAAGGCCTGTAAACGCTCGCCTTGGCAGAAACTTAAACTTTGGGATCCGAACCTCCGTCATGAGATCCCCAAGTATGCATATCGCAACCTCTATAATATTAAAGGCGTAAATCATGCTCAGAAGGTTGATTTTGTGTCGTCCTTAGTAGAGTATTATGCCGGCGAGGAGAAGTGGTTCGAGGCCGAGCAGGTCGTTCGCGACGCGGTCGCTTCGGTCGTGGACGCCGATCCAAAGCGTCGCGCAAGAACTCAATGGAGCTTTAAGGTTAATCTCATCAATCTTGCAAAATGGCGGTTCGATTATGCCCAGGCCTGGAAACTTTTGGACGAGTATTCCAAAGTCGATCCCCGCGCAGCCGCCAAACTCGCGACCGGTCTTTCTCAGGATGAGACCGGCGGCCCCGATAAAGCGGTTAAGTATTGGCTTAACGCTAAAGATCCTTACGGCGAGATTATGTCGTATTATGGAGGGCGCTCTAATTATAAAAAGCCCGCTGATCTGGCCGATCGCGCGTACGCGTTTGTAACGAATGCCGCGAATCGCGCCAGCATGAGGCTTGAAGTATGCTGCATGCTTTACAACTATGATTCCGAGCGTTCGCGTAATGCGCGAAAGTCGCTTAAAGGGATCGATATGGCCAAGATGCCGCGTCTCAACGTTCTGAACGAATCCATAAGCCGCGCGTATACGTACGGCGACTGGAAATTGGTTGAGAGCCTTTTTGCGGATTACGACGGAATGAAAATGCTTCTCGCTCCCAATATGCAGCGCGTAAGAATGATCTCACGCGCGGCGGCCGGGGATAAGGCGGGCGCGATCGCTCTCGCAGAAGCGGGAATTGCCAACAAGGATAAGGCGTATACCGATCTTGACCGCGAGAAATTCAGAGTTTCAATCGCGATGCTCAAGGGCGAAGATGTGATTAAGGCGATTGAATCCGCCAAGCTCGACCGCAAGAATATGATCGCGCTCGTTACGACGGCTGGACGCCAGGCCGTAACGTGGTCGATGACCGATTACGCCGAGGCGATCGCCGCGAAGTACGCTTCGTTCTATGTTCAGTTCCCTCAGCGTGAACTGAAGGTCGCCTATTCCGATAAGCCGATCACCTCGATCAACGACTGGCGCGGAATTTACGACAGCCTGGAGAAGCAGTATTGCGACCGCAAATGGGGTGCAAGGGTCGATATTCTCGAAACTGACGTCGCGACCGGCCGTCAGCTTTTAGGTACGACCCAGAACGACTCTAAGAACGTTCGTATGGAGATTACGTCTGTCTGCGACGAGAAGGGACTTAACATTTTTCTCAGAGTTGAAGATCCTAACGCCCGTAAAGTCGAGGCCGGCTTCGCCAACGGTATCGGCACCGAAATGTATTTTGCTCCCGGTAAGTACGAGGCTTACGACTGCTTCGGTTCTTCTCCGCGCGGTGGCGTAGCTTCTGCTTTTCAGACCGCGTACAATTCGCTCGAGACCGCTCGCGTTGATTACACCGGTAAGCGCCGCGGCGAGTTCGTAAGCGAGACGTCGTTCTCGGATAGCGATTATGTTCTGCGCCTTTTCTTCGGCTGGGACCGCCTCGCCAAGAAGCTTCCTGCGAAGGATCGTCCTTGGCGCTTCGAGTGCATCGCGTTCACTCCCGTCGGCAATTACAGCTGGGGCGGCAGCGCGGGCGTTCACAATTCCTCGTGCTGGGGCAATCTCACGTTCAACTTCACCCCCGAACAGCTTACGGCCATCAGAAAGGGCATTATACTCCGCGCCGTAAAGTCCTGGCGCAAACCGGCCGGCGAGAAACTTGACATTTTCGATAAGTGGGCCGACGCGGAAATCGGAGACCCCGAGTTTTACGAAAGCGTGCTTAGGCCGCTCGAGAGTGAGCTTTCGGCATACGCCGCCAAGGTGAAGCACAATATGACTGACGCGGACGTCAATGAGATTTTCGAGAACGCGCTTCCTAAGTGGGTTGCCCTGAAGCATGAAATTGATGCCCTCAGGAAAGTCTATCTTAGACAGAAGTTCGCTAAATAATTTATCGATAAGGAGACATGAAAATGAATACCTCAAGACGTAATTTTCTCAAGGGCGCAGCCTTGACGGGCGCCGCGGCGTTCGCGGGCGGGTGCATGACGAGCGGCGGCGGCGGATTTTTCTCGAGCGTTTCCGGCGCTCCCATGCACGGATACGCCGCACCTAAAATCCCCAATATCCGTCTCGGCGTAATCGGTATCGGCAGCCGCGGCAACGGCGTTGTCGGCCGCGCCTGCAACCTGCCCGGTATCGAGGTGGTCGCGCTCTGCGACATCAGCGGAGGCAAGATCGCCGTCGCCCAGAAAAAGCTCGCCGACGAGGGTAAGCGCAAGGCGAAGGAATACTTGGGACCCGAGGCATGGAAGGCGCTCTGCGACGATCCCGACGTTGATGTAATTTACAATACTACGCCCTGGGCGCTCCACGTGCCCGTTCAGCTCGCGGCTATGCGCGGCGGAAAGCACGTCTTTACCGAAGTTCCCAGCGCGTTCACGGTCGACGAGTGCTGGGAGCTCGTCGAGACGAGCGAAAAGACGAAGCGTCACTGCATGCAGCTCGAGAACTGCTGCTACGGCGAAATCGAAATGCTTACGTTCAATCTCGCCAAGCTCGGCATGCTCGGCGAGCTCGTCCACGCCGAGGGCGCCTACATCCACGATCTTCGCCACATGGCCGAGCGCAGCTACCCCGAGATCGAGTATTGGAGATATGAGGAGAACCGTCTTCATGGCGGCAACCGTTACCCGACCCACGGTCTCGTACCTCTCTGCCTCACGTTCGACATCAACCGCGGCGACCGACTCGACTACCTCGTCTCGATTGATTCGGACAAGAAGAACATGAGCTGGTACATGAAGAACGTCCTGAGAGAGGGCGATCCGAGAATCAATACTCCCATGAAGGCAGCCGATATGAATTCGGCTCTCATCAAGACGGCTAACGGAAAGTCGATTCTTCTTCAGCACGATGTCTTCTCGCCTCGTCCCTATTCGCGCATTCAGCTCGTTTCGGGAACGAAGGGCGCCGTCTGCGATTATCCGTTCCGCGCGGTATTCGAGGAGAAGCCCGGCTCAGGAGCTCACAAGTGGTTTGACGAAAAGAAGACCGAGTATCTTCGTATGAAGTTTCGCCATCCTCTTTGGAAGACCGTCGGAGAACTCGCCGAGCGCGTGGGCGGTCATGGCGGCATGGACTTCATTATGGATGCGCGTTGGATCTACTGCCTCCAGCAGGGTCTCCCGCTCGATATGGATGTCTACGATCTCGCCGCGACGAGCTGTATCTGCGAGCTTACCGAGAAGTCGGCCGACCGCCGCGGAAAGATGTACGAGATACCCGACTTTACGCGCGGCGCGTGGAAGACCAACAAGCCGCTCGGCATCGTCGATATTGATCTTAAGCGCTTCGGTCTCGAGGACAAAAACGTCAAGAAGGACGATGCTCAGATTACGGTTTAACGGGAGTGAAATTTTTTAAATTTCCTCTTGTCTGAGTCGTATTCTTGTATTATACTGTGAATCGTGCCGAAGTTGTCAAAATCGGCTGAAAGGAGAAAACAATGAAGAAATGGGTTTGCCCGGCTTGCGGGTATGTACACAACGGTGAAGAAGCTCCCGAGAAGTGCCCGCTTTGCGGCGTTTCCGGTACCAAGTTTAAAATGGAGATCGCCGAGGAAGGTAAGAAGACCTGGGCGTGTCAGCACGTTATCGGCGACGGCAAGGTCGAGGATGCCGAGGTAATGCAGGGCCTCAGGGATCATTTTACGGGTGAATGCTGCGAAGTCGGAATGTATCTCGCCATGAGCCGTCAGGCCGAGCGCGAAGGTTATCCCGAAATCGCCGACGCGTTCAAGCGTTACGCGTTCGAAGAGGCTGAGCATGCCGCCAAGTTCGCGGAGCTTTTGGGCGAGGTCGTCACGAATTCCACCAAGAAGAATCTCGAACTCCGCGCCGACGCCGAGCAGGGCGCTTGCGCCGCCAAGTTCGAAATCGCCAAGCGCGCCAAGGAGCTCGGCTACGACGCCATCCATGACACGGTTCACGAGATGGCCAAGGACGAGGCCCGCCACGGCGCCGGTTTCGAGGGGCTTCTCAACCGTTATTTCAAGTAAAAAACAAGGAGACTGAAAATGGAACTTAAAGGATCAAAGACAGAGAAGAATCTCTGGTACGCGTTCGCCGGCGAATCGCAGGCGCGCAACAAGTACGATTACTTCGCGTCGAAGGCCAAGAAGGAAGGCTACGAGCAGATCGCGGCGATCTTCCAGGAGACGGCCCTCAACGAGAAGGAGCATGCCAAGCTCTGGTTCAAGGCGTTGAACGGTATCGGCGACACGCCCGCCAACCTCGCCGCCGCCGCGGCAGGCGAGCACGAGGAGTGGACCGATATGTACAAGCGCTTTGCAGAAGAGGCCAAGGAGGAGGGCTTTGAAGAGCTTTCCCGCCAGTTTGCCAAGGTCGCCGAGGTCGAGGCCGAGCACGAAAAGCGCTATCTTAAGCTCGCTAAGAACATAGAGACCGGCGAAGTCTACAAGCGCGTCGGCCCCAACCGCTGGCAGTGCCGCAACTGTGGAGCGATCGTTGAGCTTGACGAGGCTCCCGAGCTTTGCCCTGTCTGCGCCCACCCGAAGGCGTACTTCCAGCTCGAAGCGAACAACTTCTGAGGTTCTCTTTCACGCGACGATGACCGAGTCGGAATTCGATGCGTATTTTATGCGCATAGCTCTCCGCGAGGCCGCCAAAGCGGCTGAATCAGGGGAGGTTCCGACGGGTTGCGTAATCGTCGCTCCGGCTGTCCTCGAGCCCGCGCACGACGGGCACGAGGCGGTTTTTGATTTTGACCCGTTAAAGGCGCGTATTTTAGCGCGCGCCCACAATCAGACGGAAAGTCTCTCGGACGCCACTGCCCACGCGGAGATGCTCGCGCTGACTTCGGCTTTTTCGGCGAAGGGCGATTGGCGGCTTACGGGAACACGGCTTTATGTTACTAAAGAGCCTTGCCCCATGTGCGCGGGCGCGATCGTTTTAGCCCGCAACGACGCGGTGATATGGGGCCTTTCAGATCCTAAGCGCGGCGGCGATACCGAGTTCGGTATTTTTAGTCATCCCGGGATAAACCATCATCCTAAGGTGGTCGCCGGTGTTCTTGAGAACGAGTCCAGATTCATTTTACAGAGTTTTTTCAGGTCTCGCAGAAAAGCGGAGAAACAATAATCGGTAGTATGAGGTGCCAAAGTGGCAGGGCGAGGTCTGACCTTGTTGTGCCATAAAGCCGAATCTGCGACAAAATTGAAGGATATGTTTATTTATGCTATAATTTTAGTGTTATGATATTTCGTAGTGTGAGTTAACAAAGATATATAAAACGCGTATGTTTAGTTGTCTTCAAAAAACTGTTTTTCTAACCGCTTTGATAGTGTCGGCGAATGCTTTTGCCGCAGTAGGCGAAAAGCATCATTTCGTCAAGTCGGATATCTCATTCTCGGACGGTACTGAATCTTTTAAGAATCCCGCGCGAGGTAATGCAGGGGGCGGTTGGGTTACGTTTAAGCCCGAGGGGCTTCCGAATTGGCGTGGAGTTGACAGGTACGCTTCGTCGCTTTGGGAGTTAAGCCGGTTTTCCGGCGGACGCGAGCAGAACGGAAAGCGTCCGCCGGACGCGAGAGTCGGCGGCGAGGACATTCCGATTACGGAAGCGATGAAAAAAGATGTTCGCCGTTTTCTTGACGAGACGAGAGCGAAGGGCGGTTCGCTTATAGTCCGCCTTGGTTATACATGGAGCGAGCACCCCGGATGTGAGCCGGAAGATTTCGATATTCTGCTCGGTCACATTCGTGATCTGTCGAAAATTATGGCGGAATATGACGATGTGGTCGTGGCGGTCGAGGCCGGGATCGCGGGCCCTTGGGGTGAAATGCATTCTTCCGATTATTGCAGGGCAGAGTACATGAACCGCATTTTAAAGGAGTATTGCGACAATCTCCCCGAGAGTATTTCCGTTCTTGTTCGAGCACCGGATTATGTAAATAAAATGTCGGGGACAAAAACGCTCGAGACGCTTAAGAAGTTGCCTTTTACCGACAAATACTTAAAGCGACTCGGAATGTATAACGACGGCTATCTCGGCACTTGGTGGGATTACGGTACATGGGCGGGAGACTTTACGCGCGAGCGCGGCGTCGAGATGCTTAAGACATTCGAAAATCATCCGTACGGCGGCGAGATGGCGTATATCGGCCGCGATTGGCTTGAAAAAAACATGGGGCTTTTTCAGCTTGAGAAGTGGAATATCGTCAAAGAATGGTATGATACCCACCTTAATTATTTGCGCAATATCGGCGAGCGCGGTCATACGTTGGCAGATTTCCTGACAAAGGATCTTGTTTTTGATTCTAAGAGATATGCCTTTGACGGAATGCCGAATTTGGCGGAATATGACGGTCAGACGATGAACAAGTTCGTGCGTGATCACATGGGCTATCGTTTCGTCGTGCGTGACGCACGGCTTCCGGCAAAGTCAGTGGGCGGCAATGAGGATTTTATCGCGCTTGAAATTGAAAATACCGGTTTCGGAAAGCTGCTGCTGCCTTCCCGTTTTGAGGTAATCGCCAGAGGTTCGTCGGCAGAAGCCTTCTCGGCGGCTGAATGCTCGTTGGATATTCCGGCCGGCGCGAAAAAGCGGGTGGCGCTGAAATTTAAAACTCCGCTTGTGCCGGAAAGCGGCAAGTATGATATTTATCTGCGCGCATCTTGTCCGTTAAAGGACGAGAAGTTCGGGGCTGTTCCGCGTCGCCCGATCCGCTTTGCGAACAAGGGAATGTGGGATGAGTCTTTGCGAGCCAACAAACTCGGGTCGTTTGAAATCCGCATGACGGAAACCGCAAAGCGCAAGGCGCGTGAGGAGGCGAAAAAACGTGCTGAAGAGGCTGCTGCCGAGAATGCCGCTGAAGAGGCTAAGAAGAAAGTCGAGTCCGAGGCTGTCAGCGACAAAGGGTCTTATTTTACCGATGAAAAGCCGCTCGTCATCGATATGAAAGGCGGTGAGCGTTCGGTAGAGTCGTGGCATCAGCATAAGTGGAACGGTCAGCCGCTTACGGTTAAAAACGGTAAACTCACATTTACGAAATCTGTTGGAGTTCATGGCGGTAAGATCAATGTGGAAAACGGGTCTACGCTCGCTTTCGCTCAAGGTATGACTCTTGGTACGGGGCTTGGCGACGCGGGGACGAGAGTCTTTAACATTGAACCTAATGCGCGTCTGGAAATGAACGGAATCAAGTGGAACATGGATCACTCGCGCGTCCTTATTCCCCAAGGCGCGTATTGGATGGCTGATTTGACTCGTTTTACTTTACAGGGAGGAATGAAGGACAATCTTTGGGAGATTGGCGGCGAGGCTGTTTTTCCCCACGGTATCGCCGTAGCAGAAGCTAAGTGGGGGTGTCAACTCTCTGTTCGGCTGAAGGACGGCGGCGTTTTGGCGATCGGGAGCAATGTTTCAACCAACGGAATTGCCAAGGGGAAGCTTGATATCGTTTTGGAAGGCGGAAAACTGCAACTGTTTTGGAATGCCAAAATCGAGCCGGGAATCATACGTGTAGCGCCAGGTGCAACGGTCGAGGTTTTGGTGGCGAAGGATGTGGCGTTTGATCCTTCGGTTATAAGTGTTCCGGCAGATTCCAAATTAAAAGTTCGCCGCAATATTGCCGAGCCGAAGGGTTTGCCGGCGCGATATACTTTTACGGTCAGGTACGACCGCACAGGCCGCAGTTATTGGATTTCGGCAGATGATTTTAAGGAGTCTGTCGCCGAACTTGTTTTCCGCTACCCGAACCCTGACAGCGAATCTGAAATAAAGACCGAGAAGATGCGCACCAAGGATACTCTCTTCCGTAAACGGTTCCCGAATTCAAAAGCGAAACGCTTTACGGTGGCTGCGGGGATTAGGGATATTTACGGCAATACCTATGTGACGAATATTGTAGTTAAGCGTCCCTGGCCAGTCGTTCGTCAGCCGACTGAAAATCATAATATTCTCGTCGGGCATACCGGCTATGGCGAGGCGCTTGATTTGACGCGTGATATATTTGAAAAGGATTTGTGCAACCTCTATGTCGGTTGGCACAGCGCGTCCAAAACGCATCCCGACGCATGGCCGGAAGGGGATCGCGAGAAATGGCAAAAGCTCATCAAAGAGCGAAAGATGTGGTCGATGAGCATTTATAGCGGCGACAATAAGCAGGTGCAGGATAAGCTCAATCATGCATACCAAGGCCGTTATCTCGGCAACAACATCGGCGAATACGCGAGTTTCATTTACCAGGGCCGCAAGGAATGCGGCATTCCGATGGATCTCGATTTGCTTCAGGCGAAGAACGCCTTTGTCAACCGCTACTGCGGGAATGCGGCGTTCGGATGGCAGTCGAAATTCCCCTATATGTTCTCCACGTGCGGGGCGGCGCTTTCGTGTTATGAACTTCAAGGCGGAATCGATTTCATCTGCAATGAGCAGTGGGCGATCGGGGCGATGAATATCGGGCACACAACGGGCGAGGCACGCGGCGCGGCGCGCAAGTGGGGCCCCGAGTACTGGTGCGCATGGAATGCTCATGAATGGCAGACGTGCGCTTTGCCGTATCGCACTCGGCAGAAGTACGATTCCTGTCTTGTCGGTTTTTTGCAGGAATATGTCGCAGGAACCTCGATGATTGTTCTTGAGTCGGGCGCACAAGGAAAACAGGCGTGGCAGTATACGTCCGATACGCCCGGTCAGCCGAAGGAAGAGCGCGCGAAGGAAGGGTACGACGGGTATGTCGCCAATCACTACCGCGATGTCGTTAAAAAGTTCTACGATTGGGTGAAGGCGAATCCGCGCGACAAGGGGACGCCCGAAACGAAAATCGCGATGGCTCTCGGGAACCTCGATTCCTATCTCGGGCGCGAGGGCGGATATGCCGTCTGGAGTCAGCACTTGAACGCCGACACGAACACGCTTTGGAAGTATGGCGCGCCGGAGGAGACGCAGGCGCTCTTGAAGAATCTTTTTTATCCCGTTCCGAGCGATGCAGTCGCGCCTTTCGGCAACCATTGGATCGGCGGTACTCCGTATGGTCAGGTTGATGTGATGCAGGTTGATGACGAGTCGACGATCGCCGATTTGAGGCGTTACGACCTTCTTGTGTTCGGCGGCTGGAATACGATGATGCGCTTTGAGAAAGATGTTCTCGAGCGTTATGTGCGCGAGGGCGGTACGCTCGTCATGTCGCGTCCGCAGTTGACGACGCGCATTGATCGCGATTACAAAAATTACACCGGTAAGGATCTGATGCCGCTTTTTGATTTCCTGCCGCCTGTCGGAAAGCCTGGAGACTATGTTGAGAAGAAATTCGGGAAAGGGCGTTATATCCTTTTTACCGGCAAGGAGTTTCCCGCCGCTTCAAAGGAGGGCAAGGCCGCGTTCCTAAAACTCGTCTCTTCCCTTGCCGCTGAAGTTAATCAGACTGTTCGTATCTCATCCGCTGATGGCGAGGATGTAAAATATATCGCCTACGGCGTTTATAATAAGAAGATTTATTTTCTTAATACCGATACGATCAAGGAACGAACGTTCACTTATGAAATCGGCGGAAAGAAGACGGAGCTTACTCTCAAACCATGTGAAATCAAAGTCGTAAAAAGATGATTTAAAAGGAGTTATGTTATGTGTCAAAAAAATCGTATGATTAATCTTATTCTCTTTGCTGTGTTGTTCGTTTCTTCCGTCCTGTTAGGGGCTGAATATTCATGGACCGGTGCTACTGGAGACAATCTCTATACGACAGCGGATAACTGGTCTGAAAATGTTGTGCCGGCAGACACAGATATAATCAAGCCGGCTAAAAACACAGATGTTGTAATTGATCTTGGCGGGGAAGAAAGGACCGTAGCCTCGCTTGATTTTTCTTCGGCATACAATACAACTGCTTTAAAATATCCTTTGTTCGAATTACGTAATGGTACGTTGGTTTTAACGGAAGGTTTTGCCGATAGTTCAGGCGGACGTAACGATGTCGATTCAGGTGTTATGGCTGAAAATCACACTCATCCGTTTAATCTTGTAAACGCTACGTTAAAGGTGCAAAAAAAGTTTACGTCCGGTTGCTCTCGGTCAAAGGGGTATTTATTTACCGTCGGAGAGGGAAGTAAACTCATCTTTGATAAGGTTAATCTATTTGATAAATTTGAAATGATTAAGGTTATGCCAGGAGGTCTGGCGGAATTTACTTTTGATAGTACAATTCAAAAAGACGGCAACTCAACAAGTCGCAGCACATGGTCTAATGAGGGTGGTATATTTTCCTTCCCAAATGGATTTACTCTTAAGCGTACTGCAACAGCAGGCTGGAGTAAGCGTGCCTCCTTTAGAATTCAGCAAAAATCCGGTACGATGAATCTTGGGGGTGATGTTTCCCTCGGTAATGCGAGTGGAACAGAAAGTAATGCGATGGGACTTTATTTTCAATGGTTTGGCGGTAAGGTTCACGCTTTGAATAATGTAAACTTTAATGTTGATAAGATGTATCAATATCATCAAACAGAGGCTCAGCATTCGTTTGTTGAAGAAAACGCTTCTATCATCGCCGAAGTTGATTCAGGTAAGAGAATGGATGTGTCAGTCCTTGAGCTTCGTGAGGGAGTTTTTCTTACGAAGGACGGTGATGGTGTATTAAAGATTGCAGATGTCCCCTATTCTCTTGAACTTAATGGCGGGGCTGTCGAATTTGTCGGAAATACTCGTACGTCAATGGGTACACTTAAAATCGGTGCAGATTGTGCGTTTACATTGGCTCATCCAAATATGACAATCGAAACGCTTGAGGATAATTTGGGTACGATTACTATAACAAAACCAGGCCTTTCAATTGCCGCGCTTAGAGAGGGCGCGACGCTTTCAGGTGCATTTGAGTTTGAAGCAGGTGCGTTCTTGAAAGGTGATACACTCGTAACAACGCCTAACGCACAACTCCGCGCAAAAATCAAAGCGGATGCGGAAGAGTCTTTTCGTTCATCCGGTGTTGCCGTCGTTGAAGATGGAGACAGCCTTATTGTTGGTGATTCAACTTTTGTATTTAATTCGACAACCATTACCGATCTTAACAATGTGGAAGGCTGGCCGAACGGTATTCCTGTCGAAGGGTGTGATGTTACGATAGCCGGGGAAGGCGTAAATGTGGTTATTTCTGAAAATCTGACAACGCGGTGGAACAGCATAACGGTTCAAGACGGAGCTGCGTTGCGTATTGCATCTTCAGGTTTGTCTCTGCCTGAAATCGTGTTAAAGGGTAACGCTGTTCTCACTATCGCATCTGATTTTAATCTAACTGAAATTGTGACAATGGCAGTCGGAGAAGAATTTCCCGCCGTCGTCGTGTCTGAAGGCGTGACGTTGACCGTTCCGGCGGGATATAAGTTCAAGGATGTTCGTCTCGTTTTGTGTGAAGGCTCGACATTGACGGAGGCGGGAGACGGCCCGCTCGTTTTCGGGTATGCCGATAGTAATAAAACGACATACTTTGCCATGCACGCAACGAATGCGACGATAACGGCGCTTAACTCAGCCAAAGTTGAAAAGGCTTCCCGTATCGATTTTGTTTCACCGGCGAAGGGAGGTGTTGTTAAGGTTGTTGAAGATATCGTTCTTAAGGATTCCAAAATCACATATAGCGATAAGGATGGATTTGCCTTTGGCTTAAATAATCCTGAGTCTGAAAACTTTAAGATGATTGTCGATAATACGCCTTTGGATATAGGGCAAGATACTTATGTCGCAGGAGGCGCGAATCTTGTCTTGACCAATAATACTGTGCTCTTCCGTAGAAGATCTACAATAAATGCGCATCCTGAAAATATAGAAAATACTTATTCTATATATGTTCAAGATCGCGGCAGGATAACGCTTGTTGATGGCGGTGAAATCCGAACGACCGTAACGATTGCAAACGCAACGGAAGATAATGGATACTTCGGGAAAGGCGTAGTGTCTCTTTGCCCATCGGAAGAGGGCTTTGTCGGTATTGAAGTTCTTGAAGGCGGTGTAGGGTGCTGGTGGCGAACTTATGGAGATAATACGGGTGTTATCAGGTATGCCGGCGGCATTCAGAAAGTATTTCGTGGACATTGGTGGGGAAATACTCTTGGCGGTAATCGCAGTCGTATCTTTAATAAACTTAAAGGGGTGGAAGTTGCGGAAAATACCACAATGCAAATTGTAGGCTTTAAGGATGATTATGGCGATAACGATAATGGATTGTATCCATTCTATATCGATTCACCGTTTACTGGTTCTGGGAATGTCATCATAACAAATACATGGCCTGATACTAAAACGTGTGCACCGCGGTTTGCATCGCCAAATAGTACCTGTACAGGTAAGATTATGGCTGTTGCGTGTGACGGTAAGGCAAAGACGGCTCTTTATTTCGCCCACGGTGCCAATTGGGCGGGAACTGTCGTCGCCAATGGACTACTTAAAATTACTAATTACAAAGGCACAACAGAAAATGATAATCCTGCAAGTGTCACCTTCGGCGCTCTCGATCTTCAAGCCGATTTCCCGGTACGCGTCTGGCGTGGCGAGGATGGCGCGCTTACGAACGATACTCTGAATGTCGGAACGTATCTCAAGAGCGGCGGAAAACTTGTGCCGACGATGATGACCGAGGGTGTGGAGTTTGTGTCGAACGATAAAATTGTTGTCGGCAGGATTGCCAAAGATGCGGTTTTGCCAGATGTGCCGAAAAATTGGGTAGCGATTACAAAAAATATCGACGACGATAATGAGAATGATCTTTTAATCTTGAAGCGGCGCAAGGGGTTTTTGATCAGAGTGAGATAAAACACTTTATAAAATGACCGCTGTTAAAATTTCATTGTTTGCCGTTATATTCGCTTTACCGTCATTCGCGCTTGAGCTGACGGCATGGAAGGGTGAGACGGTCAATGCGTTTATTCCTGACGGCGATAAAGTCGGGCGTGCTAGCAACGGGTTTGGGATAAAAGTTGGCGCTCTTAAAAGCGTTCAGTACAGCCAGGCTCCTAAAATCTGGCGAAAGACATTTTCCAATGCCCTTGATCGTGTCGTTTGGGACGATAATGCTGCAACCGCTCGTGTTGTTCAAGTGAATGTGCCGCGGAAGATAAAGTCGGGCGTTTATAAGTTTGGAGACCTTCGTGTCAAAGTTTTAAATCGAACAATAACACCTGTTTCGAAGCGAACCTACCATCTTGATATCTGGCAACATCCGTGGGCGATCGCAAGAACGAGCAAGACGAAGCCGTTTTCAAAGGAGCATTATGAAGCGATGCGTCCTTTTTGGTGTGAGCTTGCTTCTCTTGGCCAAAAGGTCATAACGACAACGATTGTGCGATACCCATGGAGTCGCCAATGCACTGATGCATACGACACGATGGTGCGTCACATCAAGATGGATGACGGGAGCTGGAAATTTGATTACACGATTTTTGACGAGTATGTTGCATTCGCTCTCTCGTGCGGAATTGGGCCGGAAATCGCGTGTTTTTCAATTTGTCCGTGGGATGGAGGGCGTATCTGGTGGGAAACGCCAGACGGCAAACATCACTCTATGCGGGCAAAACCCGGGTCAAAGGAATATGAAGAATACTGGAGGCCGTTTCTTGTAGACTTTGCCAAGCATCTGAAAGATAAAGGATGGTTTGAAAAAACGACGGTCGCTCTCGATGAGCGCAGCCCCGAAGAGACGAAAGCGGCGGCTGAGCTTGTTCGCCGTGTAGCGCCTGGGATTAGATTGGAGCTTGCGGGCAATCGCGCTTTCGATGCGTTTGTTGGAATTGATCCGGACGTTTATTCGCAGAGTATGGAACATGTTTCAAAGAAGTTTTTTGAATATGTTGCCACTCGTAAGGCAAAGGGGCTAAAGACGACGTTTTACGTTTGCAACAGTCCCTTGTCGCCCAATACTTTTGTATTTTCCTCGCCCGATGAAGGGTATTGGCTTGGGCTTTATCCTGCGGTTGCCGGGCTTGATGGGCTACTTCGCTGGGCGTACAATTCATGGCCGCCCAAGCCAATAGAGAATGCGGATTACGCCGGGCTTTTTGCCGGTGACACTTTTCTTGTTTATCCGGACGGTTCACCCTCGATTCGTCTCTTGATGTTGCAAAACGGCTTGGAGGCGGCGGAGAAATATAAACTTCTTCGTGCTGAGGGTAAATGTGATGACGAACTTGATAAGGTTGCAAAACTTTTCGATGCCAAAAAGGCATTATGGAAAAAAGCGCCATATTTTACAGAGATTCGAGAAGAGTCCGACAAGGTTCTTAATAAAACGGTTGATTGATTTAGAAAGGGAAAAATGATTAAGAAATCTTCTGTAATCGCATTGTCTTTTATGGCGTTAATCGCCTCGGGAGATCAAACGGAATTCAAGCTATTGGATAACGAGTATTGGTGGGGAGGTCATTCTTTTAAAGGAAGGTCGATGCCGTATTCTGCCGAAAAATCGTTTAAGGATAATTTGATAAATAATAATTCGTATAATCAGACTTCTGGCTTCTTGCTTTCCTCAAAGGGACGGTGGTTGTGGAACGATGAACCTTTTTCTTTTGAGTTCACCAACGGCGTATTCAAAGCGAAGGATAATGGAAGCGGTAAGTTCGTTATGGGGAGTTCTGAGGATGCGACATTGCGCGGAGCATTTCGCGAAGCGTCAAAACGCTTTTTTCCTGCCGACGGAAAAATGCCGGACGAACTTCTTTTTACGGCCCCTCAATGGAATACTTGGGTTGAATTGACCTACAATCAGAATCAGAAGGATATCCTTGCATACGCCGAATCAATCGTGAAAAACGGCTTCAAGCCAGGCGTTCTTATGGTTGATGATACGTGGCAGCACGCATACGGCGTTTGGGATTTTAACTTCAAGCGCTTTCCCGATCCTAAATCGATGTGTGATAAACTTCATAAAATGGGATTTAAGGTAATGCTTTGGGTTTGTCCTTATGTAGGTTTGGATACATGGGAGATACGTCAGGAACTTTGGACGAAAGACGGGTGCGGGTGCATTCGCGATAAATGGGGGAATCTTGCCGTTTTCCATTGGTGGAACGGACAATCCGCATGTGTTGACTTTTCAAGCCCGATGGGACAAAAGTGGTTTGCGGGCAAATTGGATTTTCTTCAAAAAGAATACGGTGTTGACGGCTTTAAGTTCGATGCCGGTGATATGTCGGCTTATGCGTTCAAGTTCAAAGCTCATACGCCTGAAGGCTCTACGGCTCACGGTCAATCAAAGGCTTATGGAGAATTCGGTCTTCGTTATTCTTTGAATGAATATCGTACGGTATGGCAATTGGCGGGGCGTCCGCTCGCTCAACGTCTTCAGGATAAGGGGAACGGCTGGCACGATCTTAAGCAGTGCGTAAGCGACATCCTCGCATGTGGCGTGATGGGATATCCGTTTTGTTGTCCCGATATGATCGGCGGCGGGCAGTGGACGGTTTTTCACGGCGATGCGATAAAGAAAGTTAATTTCAAGGTTATCGCGCGTTCGGCTCAAATGCAGGCGCTTATGCCTATGATGCAATTCTCGCTCAATCCATGGCGCGTGATGACAAGGCAAGAAGATAAAAAGTATCTTGATGCGATTTCGAAGGCGGCGAAAATACGCTCTAAGTACGCCGATAAGATACTTGCGTTAGCTAAGTCGTCGGCTAAAACCGGAGAGCCGATCGCTGCGCACATGGAATATGCGTTTCCCGGTAACGGCTTTGAAGAGATTCGCGACCAATGGTGCTTGGGTGGCGATTTGATAGTTGCCCCGGTTCTCTCGCAGAGCGATTCGCGAACGGTGCGCTTACCTCCCGGAAATTGGCGGGACGATCTCGGTCAGATCCATGCAGGGCCTGTAACGCTGAAATTGAAGAATGTTCCGATTGATCGTTTGCCTTACTATGAAAAAACAGTGGAACTTAAGCCACTTGAAATCAGGGAGTTTTAATCTGATCAAATATGAAAAGGGTATATTTAATGAAAAGGGTATATTTAATTTTTAGTTGTCTGGGTGTTGTTGCCGCGAGTTTTGGTGATGTGTTCAGGTGGCCTGAGCCTGTTCAGGAGATGAAGCCTTGGGTTTATAACTGGTGGATGGGTTCGGCTGTCGATCAAGAAGGCATTGAATATCAGTGTCGCGAATTGGCTGATAAAGGATTTGGCGGTTTTCATGTAATTCCAATATACGGCGTCAAAGGGTATGAGAAACGGTATCGTTCGCTTCTTTCGCCCGAATGGATCGACGCGTGGAACATGGCTGCAAGGACAGCTCGCAAATATGATCTTAATGTCGATCTTACCATGGGAGCGGGATGGTGTTTCGGAGGGCCGTGGGTGACGGAGTCGGATGCGGCAAGCTCAAAGATGAAGGTAAAGCGCGCCGGTCTCGGCGGCGAGGGGTATATGATCGATCCGTTTTCGCCAAAAGCGATGTCGAATCACGTCGAGCGCTTCGAGGCCGCGTTCGACCTCAACGGTTCAGCTGAAAAGCCCCGCGCATTCTATCATGACAGCTACGAGTATTACAACGCTCGTCCTAAAAACGGAGGCGATATAGACGAACTTCAGCTTGCGACCTTTGGCGTATGGACAGATTGGTGTCGAAGAAACGGTTATATAACGCGTAATGAGGCGCATGGTGCGCCGTCGAACTGGCTCGACTTTTACGCTTTGGCGGATATTCCCGAAACAGAAATGTTCGGCAAGGGCGACCGCGATATTCTCATTTCTAAATTCGCCTCTTCAGCCGCGCACGTTAAAGGTACGCGTCTAGTCTCTGCGGAAAGCTGCACATGGATCGATGAGCATTTCTGCGAGCGGCCGCGGGAAATAAAGGAGTTTGTCGATAGACTTTTTCTCGCGGGTGTCAATCATGTGTTTTATCACGGGCTTAATTATTCGCCTGTTGATGCGCCTTGGCCGGGGTGGTGCTTTTACGCATCGTTGGAGATGAATCCCCGAAATCCTATCTGGCGCGAAGTGAAGGCGCTCAACGATTACATTACGCGCTGTCAGTCGATTTTCCAGACATGGGAGAGCGACAATGATCTTGCTATCGTGTGGGATCCTGATTCGTTCCGCAGGAAAAAGCCTGATGAAGTCAGGCAAATGAGTGTTCACGGGCGCGAGTGGTTTTATGGCGAACCGATCGGCAAGGTCGCTAAAAAACTGTATGCTGAAGGGTACTTTTTTGATTATATTTCACCGCGTATGCTCGCGCAAGGACTCGGAGAAAAATATGCCGAAGTCATTGATCCCGCTCTTGTTTCAAAACCTCTTAAGGCGCGAACGAGTCCGTTTGATCCCAAGAGTGGACTTTCGGCGACGCGTTGGAAGAGGAACGGACATACCATGTATTTCGTCGTCAATCAGGGAGTCAATCCAGTTCGTATCGAGCATGATTCGCCTGAGCCTGAAGAGGGCTTTGTGATCATGAATCCTCTTGATGGCAGTATC
>JAFXEU010000069.1 GCA_017520845.1 Kiritimatiellia bacterium
CGCGGTTACGGTATCCGCGTCGGCGTCGACTACTTGCGACGTATGGGAATATTCAACGAACAACGGTTCTTCGTGGACGCAGTTTTCCACGACGGCCGGAACGTCCGCAAGCAAAAAGATAACCGGGCTTTCGCCGAACACGTCGTACACGATCAAGGTTCGCGCCCGGAAGAAGTCGAATCAGGTTTATGGAACGTCGAGCGGGTCGGCGATAAAAACGCTTGGTAATGCGATTTTGAATAGCGTTACGGCGGTTACGGCTGACGCCG
Organism: Kiritimatiellia bacterium; assembly: GCA_017520845.1. Taxonomy (GTDB): domain Bacteria; phylum Verrucomicrobiota; class Kiritimatiellia; order RFP12; family UBA1067; genus UBA1067. The sequence continues at coordinate 270 of JAFXEU010000069.1, forward strand.
CGACAGTATCGTTAAAGTTTAACTGGACGGTATATTCAACTTCATTTACCTACAAACTGGAAATCAAGAACGGTTCGACGCTTGTAACGACGATCACAATTCCGGCGCAAAGCAGCACCGGAACGTCGGATAAAACAATTACGTTGACCGCGGCGCAGCGAACGGCGCTTTTGAACGCGATTCCTTCGAATCCGTCTTTTACCGGAACGTTTGTATTAACTACGTTGAGCGGGTCGACAACAATCGGCAGCACGTCGAGCAAAACGGCCACGGTGCAGACGACGAAGGCGAATAGCGGGCCGACGTTCAGCAATTCGGCGGGATTTACTTATAAAGACAGTAATTCCGTAACGTCCGGCGTAACGGGCAACGATCAATTACTTGTTCAGGATTATTCCACGCTGGCGGTTACGGCTTATGCGGCCACCGCCCGGAACGGCGCTTCTATAAAAACGTATGAAGCAACGATCAATGATACGACCGTTTCTTCTACTGGAACGGCGCTGAATCTTGGAAAAGTCAGCAAGTCCGGAAATCTTACGTTGACGGTAAAAGCCGTCGATTCCCGCGGTTATTCCGTGGAGGTAACGAAGACGATTACCGTTATCGCGTATAAGAAGATCGACGTTTCGGACGATAATACCACAATGCGCCGCGTAAATGAAGTCGAAGCGATTACGCAAGTCGATTTCGAAGCGGCAATATCGAAGATTCTTGTATCTTCGGTAAATAAGAACGCCTTTCAGGTGTTGAAATACCGATATAAAAAGACGTCGGAATCTTCGTACGGTTCTTACGTGGTTATATCATCAGCGGCCACCGCGACGGATACGCGCGTTACGTATGAAAGCGACGAATTCGTTTCGCTTGACCCCGATTATTCATATCACGTGGAATTCTACGTTTCCGATAAAATCACTTCCGATACATTCGTTATAACGCTTCCGGCCGGAACGCCGCTTATTTCTAAACGGCGAAAAATGGTCGGTATTAACAACCGAAATCCCGTCAGGGCTTGCGACGTAAACGGCGCGGTCGGTATGAATGGATATAACGTTATGGGATTTGTTAAAGCGTTAGGCAATACGGAAGATTTGAACAGTTTAACCGAACCGGGCATATATACGCAAGCAGCAAACGCGAACGCAAGCACCGACAGACACTATCCGAAGGCCGTCGCCGGATATTTGGAAGTTATGTGCAACCCGTCCGGGTATGTGTTGCAAAGGTACACCGCGTACGATTGCAGCGGCCTTTATATCCGTTATCGGTATCAAGGTTCGTGGGGTTCGTGGAAATCGGTATCTTTATCGTAATTAGGAGGTTATGAAATGCAGTATATCAAAGAAATTACGGTCGATCTGTCCGGCGAAATGTATTTCAGTTACATAACGGCCGTTCAGGGCGACGAAAATTCGCGCTTTGTAAAAATCACGCTTCTTTCCGGTGGCGTTGCTTTTGTTCCACCTGAAGGCGCGATCGCGGCCTTGCGTTGCAAGAAGCCCGACGGAACATTCGCATTTAACGACGCGACGATCAATGAAGACGGCACGATCACCGCGGAATTAACCGGAAATATGCTTGCGGCGGTCGGTAATTGCCGTTGCGAAGTAACGATCTACGACAACGGAAGCGCCCTGACAAGCGTTCCCTTCATCGTAAAGGTTACACCGGGAGCGGTTGACCCTGACGTCGAAAGCACCGACGAATATACCGCTTTAACGGCCGCGCTGAAAAAGGTTCAGGACGTGGACGGCGTTTCGGCGGCAGCGCTGGCGGAAGCGACAAGCGCTTTCGAGAAAATGGCCGACGTTGAAGCCAGCGTCGACGAACATACCGCGGCCGCGGCAAGCGCCACAGAGAGGGCAAACACCGCAGCGGCGCAAGCCGAAGCCGTCGTGGAGCAGGCGGGCGAACTCGTTACAAGATACGGCGTTCGCTTCGGAGGTTCGGCGAATAGTGGTTCGACGGTTCAGCGTCTATATAACGCCGTGGGTCTTGTTGCTGGCGTTGGTACAGACACAGACGAAGCGGAAAACAACTTCGACAATATTTATCCGTGGTCGGATATTCGCCGTTGTTGTGGCTACTGGGGCGACGACGGAAACTTCGTCGTAAATGCTTATAAGGGCGAACCCGGTTACGCCGTCGACGGTTCAAACGGTGAAGTTTGGGTCGAAATTCCCTTGTTCTATTACAAGCATACTTACACCGAAGGCGCGGAGGAAATCGTTATTTCCGCGTTCAAACTTCCCGGCTTTATGCCTTCCCCGATCAATCGCGATCAGGGTACGGAAGACGCACCGGCCGCAAAAGCATATTACCCCGCTTATCCTATGGCGTTAGTAGATGATAAGCCGACTTCCCGTTCCGGCGTATTCAACAAAATTTATTCGTTAAATACCGCTATGACGGACGCAAGAAAGGCCGGCGAAAATTACACGGTAACAACTACCGCGGAACGTTACGCGATTTGCCTTTTAATGTGGGTCGAATTTGCTACCCGCAATATGCAAAGCGTAATGCAAGGCGCGGTCAGTATGCCATATTCTGCAAACGAAGTCGCAACGATCGCCGAAACCGGTGCGAACCGTATTATCGTATCCACCGCGACGGCCGCGAAATTCGTTGTCGGACAGACAATCGGTATCGGCCCGTCGGCCGGTTCAACCGGAATCGCGAATAACCGAATCGTTACCGCGATCGAAGATTACGACGGAAGTAACAAGGCGATCTGCTTTGACGGCGATCCCGTAAACGTGGCGGTCGGTAACGTTGTCTTTACGCTGGCGTGGAAAAACGGTTCTTGCGATAACGTTATCGCTTCGAGCGGTTCGCCCGTATCAAATACAAGCGGCAAATATAACTGTATGTACCGCGGAATCGAAAGACCGTACGGCGATTCGTTCGAACAGATTTCCGACGTTCTTTTCAAGAGAGAGGGAGCGGGAACGGCCGAAGACCCGTACACGTACGACGTATACTTCTTGCCCGACCCGACTAAATACGCAAACGGCGCGATCACGGACGATTACGTCAAACTGAATTACGGCATTCCCGCCGCTGACGGTTACGTTAAAACGCTGGGGCTTGATTCCCGCTATCCGTGGATACGTATTCCCGACGCGATCGGCGCTTCGACTACCACGTATTATTCGGATTATTACTACTATCCGCGCAGCGCTATTTGCGCGGCGCTTGTCGGCGGCTTCTGGTACATCGGGGCGAACGCTGGTCCGCTTTACTGGGGTTGCAACAACACGCCTTCGAGCTCGAGCGTGACCTATCGCGCGCGCCTTTCTTACCACCGTTAAAGCGGGGGTTTGGGGGCAGCCAGCCCCCTTTATCATCTAAAAGCAATAATTGAATATAGGGATACGGCGTGCCGTGCGCGGCGCGTGTCGGCGGCAACTGGAACAACGGGTCGAACGCTGGCCCGCTTTACTGGAATTGCAACAACACGCCTTCGAACTCGAACGTGAACTATCGCGCGCGCCATTCTTATAGCAACATTACAGTTATTATGCACGCCGTATTCCTTGCCGCTTGGCAAAAATTGTTGTTACGGCGGGGTTTAGTAGGCGAACGCACAACGACCCCGAAACTATAAGAAAGAAGACGAAATATGAAGTCTTTTAATATCGACCGTAATATGAAAGACAAGGCATATATACGCCTTGCAATTACGAAAGTATGCAAAAACAAAAAGAAGCGTAACGGTCGCCCGACGAAGAAATATCGTCAGGCCCGGAAGATTCTTGCGAATATCGAAGAGTATATCGACCTTACGTACGAAATCGTATGTCAAACGGAAAAGAAGCAAGAAGCAATCCGGCGCGGAACGTACCGTCCGGGCGAATATCCGCTGGCGTTCACGCCGAAGATTTCGGGTTCTTTTTCCCGCCGTTGCGAAAACGGGAAGGTTCGGAATATAACAAGCGTTCCGGTATTTCCCGATCAGGTTATACACCAACTTGTCGTCCTTGCCGCTGAATCCGTATTTATGCGGGGTATGTACCGTTATTCTTGCGGGTC
>JAFXEU010000070.1 GCA_017520845.1 Kiritimatiellia bacterium
ACAGGTGGCACGTAAAGGGCGGAAAGATGGAGATTACCGAGCATGTGCTTCTCAACATGAACGAATTCTTCATCGATACCAACGTTGTTTTCGAGGTGAAAGTGGCAAAGGGCAAATACGCCGATTTTTCGAAGGTGACTTTAGCTCCCGGCGCCAAGATCAAGGAGACGGGCAAGGGCGTTCTTATCCGCTCCCACGACGATCCGCGCTGGAAGAAGAGCGAGACCATTCGTATGCTCGAAAGACTGAATCTTAAAGCGTATGGCGACAGAGCCAATCGCTGCTATGCGATTTATTTCCGCAAGGAGGCAACGAGCGTCCTCAAGCGCGTAGTCTACGAATGCCCGGAGTTTGGATACAAGGAGACTACCAAGCCGTATTTCATCTGCCGCTATCCGAAGGATGCCAATGGACCTTTCAAGATCCGCGCAGTCGTCGAGGCCAAGGATGGAACGCGTGTAAAACATACGATTGATATTCCGTTCAATGAGAATCCCGTCAAAAAGCCTCTCCCGAACGAAAAATTCCTTCTTGGCGTCGTTTCCTATGGAACCGGGCGCGAACGCTACGAAATGGTTACCAACGATTTGGGGAATCTTTACGTTCGTTGGGGCAGTTGGCAGCAGCTTCTTAAAGAAAACGCCACCGAGGAGTGGATGGAGGAGGCGGAGAAGAAGGATATCTACTCCATGACGATCTATGCGCATTGTCCGCGTGAAAAGCGTGAAGAGATCAAAACGGCGTGGAAGGGCCGTTATCTTGGCAACAACTGCGGCGAGCGCACCGGTTATTTCTACGGCTCTTCGCGCGAGATGCGTGGGCCGCAGAACGACAATCTCAAGGATGCAAGAGCTTGGTTCCTTTCCAATTTCTTCCGCGGGGCGCATCCTGCCCCCGTTGCCGGTGCCGAGGGCGAAGATCCTTTCAGTTTCGCCACGTCTGGCGCGGCCTTTACAAACTACGAGCTTCCGGCGGGAATCGATCTTGTCTGCAACGAGCTTTATGCGTGCGGATGCCAGAATATAACTTATGCTACGGCGGAGAACCGTGGCGCCGCGCGCAAGTGGGGTCCGGAATGGTGGTCGGGCTGGCTTGCCCATGAGTGGCAGACCTTCCCCATTCCGTACGATAAGGACGAGAAGTATCTTTCGCTTGAGGTTGGTATAAAGTCCCTTTGGTTGATGGGTACATCGCTTCTCTGCCTTGAATCCGGTTCGAGCGGAACCCAGGCGCATCCGCACACATGGGGCGTTCCCGAAGCGAATCGCAAATCCGGCTACAGGTATGACGACGATCCGCCGCGCCGTTATCGTGAGACGATCCGCAAGTGCCATATTTTCTCGAAGGAGCATCCGAGAGCCAAGGGAACTCCCGAGACGAAGATCGCGCTTGCCATGGGCACATACGATGCGTATATCGGGATGTCCGGCGCTACGCCTTGGGCGCAGCACACCAATCGCGTTGAGCATATTAAGGACAAGGTCAATATCTGGGCGGGGTCTCATCCTGAATTTACGTGGGACTGCGCGCGCGCCGTATTTATGCCATATTCCGGGACGACCGGCGTCTCCGGAATGCCATACGGCCAGGTTGATATCGTCGGCGTTGACGATATGACGCGCCTTGACGACTTAGAGCGCTATAAGCTTCTCGTTTTCGGCGGCTGGAACACGATGACGCCGCATTCAAAGAAGGTTCTTGAAAAGTGGATTGAAGACGGTGGTGTCGCCGTCATGAGCATTCCTCAGTGCCTTAAGCGCTATGATCGCCGCTATCTTGATTATACGGAGAAGGATATTGTTCCTCCTTGCGGCATTGAGGTCGAGAAGTTCGTCCTTTCCGGCGATGTGAAGCTCGCTTCCATCTCGAAAAAGAGTAAAGTCGAGACGGTTGCCACGATCGGCAAGGATAAGCTTCCGCTCGTCGTGCGCAAGCGCGTCGGAAAAGGCTTTATCTATCTTATGCTTACGTACGAGTTCCCCGGCTCTCGCGGAATTCTCGGCAATGAATGGAAGAAACTTCTTGCCGAGCGTGCATCGGAAGTGGAGCAGCGCCTCGTTCTTAAGGAGGAGAATAAAGACGACAATTTGAGGTTCTTCATGAGTTCTGTTTATGAGGACAAGGCTTATGTGATGAATCTCGATATGCGCATGAAGCGCAAGGTCAAGGTCTCTATCGGGGACAAGACGAGCGTTGTCGAGCTTGATCCGATCGAAATCAAGGAGTTTGAATTGCGCTAAAGGAAACCGGGATTTACCGTTATTGTGAAATGATGTTTTAAACCAAGAAAAATACAAGCGAGGAGATGGTGAAATCAAGAAGTTACTTGTTTACGGCAATGCTCGTCGCGCCTTTGGCGCTCATCGCATCCAAGGATTATTCGTTTAATACGCCGAAGGTCACCGATGTCAAAGTGACTGGAGGCTTTTGGTTGTCGCGCATAGAAACAAACCGGCTCGCCACGCTCAAGACCGATTTCGAGAAGTGCAACGAGACGCCGAGAATCAACAATTTCAAAAACGCCGCCGCTCGCAAGTGGGGCACGTTCGGAGGGATATTCTTTGACGATTCCGATGTTTACAAAGTGATGGAGGGGGCGGCCTATATTTACGCTGCCAATCCCGATCCGGAACTCAAGAAGCAAATGACCGAACTTATCGCCACGATGGCGAAGGCCCAGGAGCCCGATGGCTATCTCTATACTGCGCGGCTCTTAGGCTCGCCGCAGGTCAGGCACAATGCGCGTTGGGAAAATCTCATGTCGAGCCACGAGCTCTACAATCAGGGGCACATGATCGAAGCCGCCGTCGCCTGGTATGAGGCGAGCGGACGGGACGATTTTCTCAAGATCGCCCGCAAGTCGGCAGATCTCATGTGCCGCACATTCGGATATGACAAGACCCAGATTAAGTCCACCGCCGGCCATCAGGAAATCGAGCTTGCGCTCTGCAAACTCTATCGGGTCACAGGCGAGAAGCGCTATCTCGACCTTGCGAAGTTCTTCCTCGATGTGCGCGGTCGCAGGGATTTGCGCTCGATCTGGGGCAGTGGACTTCAGGACCATCTGCCGGTATGCGAACAGGAAGAGGCCGTGGGCCACGCCGTTCGCGCAGCGTATATGTATTGCGGCATGGCGGACGTTTCCGCGCTTACCGGCGACGAGAGCTATTTGAAGGCCATCGACAAACTTTGGGAGAATGTCGTATTCCGCAAACTCCATCTCAACGGCGGTATCGGCGCAAGACGCCATGCCAGGCATCCCAAGTGGGGGGATGCCCATGAAGCGTTCGGGGTCGACTTCGATCTTCCCAATGCCGATGCGTATCTCGAGACTTGCGCTTCCATCGGAAACGCCCTTTGGAACGAGCGTATGTTCCGCCGCACGGGCGAGGCCAAATATTTCGATGTGATCGAAAGAATCGTCTACAACGGCTTTTTGAGCGGCATTTCCATCTGCGGAACCGAGTTTTTCTATCCCAATCCTCTTGAAAGCAAGGGCGGATACAAGCGATCCAAGTGGTTCGGTTGCTCATGCTGTCCGGTAAACGTAGTCCGTTTCATTCCGCAGATTCCGCGCATGGCGTATGCGACGAGAGACGACGAAGTCTATGTAAACCTCTTTGTCGAAAGCGACGTTAAGCTTAAACTCAAGAGCGGCGAAGTCAAGCTTTCGCAGAAAACGGCATATCCGTGGAACGGCAATGTCGAGCTTACTCTTAATTCCGCCATTCCCGATTTCAAGCTTTTCATCCGTATCCCCGGATGGTGCGTCGGGAAACCGGTGCCGAGCACGCTCTACAGCCAGACTATTCCCGCTTCCAATGACGATTTTACCGTTTCTGTCAACGGCGAAACCGTGGATTTGGCAAACGAGAGAGGATACCAAGTCATTTCGCGTAAATGGAAGGCGGGAGACAAGATTGCGATTCGCATGAACATGCCCGTCAAGCGTATCAAGGCCGACGATCGCGTCGAAGCCGATCGTGGGCGTCTTGCCGTGGAGAAGGGTCCGGTTCTTTACTGTGGCGAAGGCTTTGACAATGACGGGAATGTCTTGAACAAGGTTATTGCGGCCGATGCGAAATTCACCATGACGAAGTGCGAGGTTCTCGGCCATGAATATCCGGCGATGACGGTAAATGCGGGCGAAGTCCTTTCCGATTTGTCGGGCAGCAAGCTGACCGTGAACCCGGTCGAGCTTAAACTCATTCCGTATTTCGCATGGTGCCACCGCGAGCCCGGCAACGAGATGCAGACGTGGTTCCCCGTAAAGCCCGACGCCGGGTATGCGGCCAAAGACATAAAAATCAAGGCGTCGTTCTGCCATTACGAGGATACCGAGAAGGCTGTTTTGGACGGAAGACTGCCCGAATCTTCGTCCGACGGCAGGCCGCCTCGTCTTACCTTCTGGGCGCATCGCGGAACGGATGAGTGGGTTGATTTTACTTTCAGAACCGTCCAGGAGGTAAAGGGCGTCGAGGTCTACTGGTTCGATGATACGGGACGCGGCGCGTGCCGCTTGCCTGAATCGTGGAAGGTGCAGTGGCGCGGCGACGATGCGTCGGAGTGGCGCGAAATCGAGGGGGTTGGAGAAGTCGACAAGGATCGTTTCACGAAACTCGATTTTCCCTCTTCGGTCAAGGCCAAGGCTCTGCGCCTTAAAATCAAGCTTCAAAAAGATTTTTCCGGCGGAATTCACGAGGTTAAGATTAAATGAACGCTCTTATGGGAAAGAGATTTTATTCGAGAGCGGCGATAGTCGTGTCGATGGTTTCGGCGTGTGCTTTCGGCGACGCGTTGGAAGAGGAACGGACATACCATGTATTTCGTCGTCAATCAGGGAGTCAATCCAGTTCGTATCGAGCATGATTCGCCTGAGCCTGAAGAGGGCTTTGTGATCATGAATCCTCTTGATGGCAGTATC
>JAFXEU010000071.1 GCA_017520845.1 Kiritimatiellia bacterium
AGGCAGATGTCGCAGCCGAGCTTCGCGCCCATGACGAACCTGACGTCGCCTACGCCGCGCAAGGCCCCCTCGAACACCATGCCGAGCCCTTCCCCAACCTCGCGCACGAGCATTATGAGAAACAGCATGCGCACGGAAGCGCGCCACGCCTCCGCGGTGAACTCCGCGTCATTCGGAAGGAACACGTCCGCAACCACGCCGGAGAGCGGCAGCAGGACGCAGTAAACGGCCGCAAGCAAGCCAAGGCAAAGGAACACTCCCGCCCGGACGGTGCGCCTCACCGCCTCCGTATCGTTCGCGCCGTGCCTCCTGCCGGACACTATGCAGACGCCGTCCGAGAGCGCGCACATCACGCAGTAGAAGAGGTTGTTGACGGCGAACACGACGTTGGCCGAACCCGCGCCGAGCGCGTCAAAACGTCCGAGGACGAGCGTGAAGACAGTGAATGCGACACAGGAGGCGAACGCCGTCATTCCGTTGAACGCGCCCGTTCGCAGGATTTTCCACATAAGCGGGAAGTCCGGCTTCAGCGCTCCGTCGCGTCCATGCGCGCGCACGAGCGCGTCGCGGCATACCGCCGCGCCCTGCAGCGCGGCGACGGACGCAAGCGAGATAACGCCCGCGATCGCGGCGCCCGCGTTGCCCATCGCGGGGACAGGGCCCCAGCCGTCTATGAATATCGGGCTCAGGGCGATGTTGACGAGAACGCCGGCCACGCCGCAGACCGAGACCCACCCGGTGCGTCCCTGGCCGGTGAGGAGTCCGGCAAGAACGCCGCTCAGGATCGTGAAGAATCCGCCGGGGACGTAGATCGCGATATACGCTTTCTCCCCCGCGGCGACTTCGGGCGCATGCGCCGCAACGTCGACAAGCGCGAACGCGGCAAACGCGAGGAGCACGAGGAGCGGAATCGAGAGGACCGAAAGCCACACTCCCTGCGCGAACGCCCTGACCGCATCGCGTCCGCGTCCGGCTCCGTGGAACTGCGCGACGTAGACGGAGGTGTAGCCGATCGCCGCCGAAAAAAGGCAGACGAACATGACGGAGACCATTGACGCAGAAAGGGAAGCCTGCAGCGCGGCGCATCCTCTCTGGGAAAGGAGGAAACGCTCCCAGATGCTGTTCGCCGCGTAGACAAGCTGCATGGCGGCAAGCGGCAGGACGACCTTAAGCGTCTCCGCAAAGCCACCACCCGGCGCCACATCTTTTTTTTCGTCAGACATCGTCGACTCTATAATATGGTGCGAATCATCCGCTAGACATTTCTGCGATTGTAGAATACGCGCAGGATTTTCACTATGGCCTTCGTATCGTCAACAGCATAGAAGATGTTGTAGTTCTTGTATGTCGACCAACGAACCTCGCGTGATCGCCACGGTTCGCGAGGCCAAACGGGATTGCGCTTTGGCATGATGTCCAGTCCGAATATGACATCGTAGATGCCGTTTGCAAGGTCGACGGCAGACTGAGGGTTTTCAAGCTCAAACGCGATGTAGCGGCAGGCGTCCGCTATGTCCGCTTTGGCTTGAGGCGTCAGCTGCGGGATGTATTCCATGTCGCCATCCTGTCCATGAGTTCCGCGTGGGCACGGCGAGCGTCGATCAAGTTGCCCGCCATTGCCGAATCGTAACCTTTCTGGAGTTCGGAGTCAAATTCTGCCTGTGTCATCGTCGCCATGTTGGGGATTGGCGGCGGCGACACCTTCAGTTCAAACGGCAGACCGCCAACGGCAAGTGATTTTTTTAGAAAAACCTGTATGGCTGTAGTCAGCGGCATGCCAAGAGCACGATACAACTCCTCGCTCTGTGTCTTCAGTTCAGTGCTCATGCGAACGCTGAAGTTGACTCCGGAACGTGGACAGCGCGTTGTTCTTGTTGTTGGTCGCTCTATTACCCGTGACATTAATTGTCCCCTTTTAGACTTTGTCTGAAGGTATTATAGCATTGACTTGGCGTTAAAGTCAATGCAGTTAAGTGGATTGCACTGCATCTGACAACCCAAGGAGGTGGAGATTCCTGCTCCACCCCTCCCACACATGGCGCACCGAGACGGTGCACCTCCTTGGCGGGCCACTCAGCGGGCGGAGACTTCGAGGAAGTCGATGTCCGGCAGCGTTTCAGCGCCTGTCACCTTGACCTCGTTGTCGCCGGGCTTGAGCGTCACGTCGGCGGCGAGATCCTTGAGCGCGACAGGGCGGCCGTTGAGCGAGAGGACTATCTTGCCGCCCTCGCCGAGGGTATGGAGCTTGAGCGAATACTTACCGCCCTTCGCGCTCCAGATGTGCCTCCAGACGAGAGGTCCGCCCTTTCCGCCGACCTGGGACGCCACAACGCCGCCAGACGCCTCCGGAACCTGCTTGTAGTAGGCTGTGCCGGCCTCAACCGGGTTCTTGAGCTCCTGATAGGTCTCCATCCACGCCGTCTCGCCTTCGTAGATACGGCGCTCGAGGCGCTTCTCGGCCGTCAGTCTGTAGATGCGCGTCGCATGGCCCGGCACACTTACGGACAACTTGCCCTCGACAGGCGCGAGATCCTTACGCTCGAACAGGTCGCGAACCGCGGTTTTGCCGGCGAGCTCGATGTCCGCGAGGTCGACGGACATCATCCGCTCGCCGTCCTCGGTGTTGAGAAACGCTACAGCGCGAGTCCTGCCCTGATACGTCTCGACGTCCTTCACGAGCACATACGTCTCGCCGTCGCGCTTGGCCACATACGCCTGAAGGCAGAGCGGATCCTGATCGAGCGCGATGAGCTCGCGGTTTTTTAGAAGGTCCATCGCGTAGCGCTTCCTCTTTGAGTAGCGCAGCCGCTGGAGATCGCAGCCGATGAGAAGAGGCGAGGTCATCATGCACCAGATGCCGAAATGCGTCTTGTCCTCCTCTATGGAAAGTCCACGCCCGACCTCGAGCATGTCCATGTCGTTGAAGGCGCCGGGACCGGCGTAGGCCGAGAGATAGAGCGCCTGGTGGATGATGTCGTTGACGCTATTCCACCGCGGCGCAATGTCGTGGCTCATGCGCCAGGAGCTGCCGATCTCGCCGACCCAGGTGCCTGGATAGTTCCATCGGCAGATATTGATCCTCACGCCCGGCTTCACTGAGTCGAACGTCTTGCGAATGAACGTGTAGCGCTCCTTCGCGTCCATATCGACCTTCGCCGTGTTGCCGCGCTTCGTGCCGCCGCAGAAGTCGATCTTGATGAAGTCGAAGCCGAGCTCCTTGAAGAAATACTCCGCGTCCTGGCGCTCGTGATTCCAGAGGCCGACGCCTATGCCCATCTTGTCGTTGTCGAAGATGCTGCCGCAGGTGTTCTCTCCGCCGTCGGAGTAGATGCCGGCCTTGAGGCCGAGCGAATGGATGTGGTCGACGACGGGCTTGAGTCCGTTGGGGAAGCGCGTCGGATGCGTCTTGAGCCGTCCGTTCTCGTCGCGTCCGCCGAAGTAGCCGTCGTCGATGTTGATGTAGACGTAGCCGCACTTGTCGAGCTCCAGCTCCTTGACAAGGTCGGCGTGGTGCTTGATCGTCCCCTCGCTGATGTTGACGCGGAACGCGTTCCACGAACTCCAGCCCATCGTCGGCGTCTCGACGGGAGCCCCCGCCTCGGACGCAACCGCGGCAAGCACGACTGCTCCCGTGAAAACAGATCGACGAAATCCCTCACATAAGTTCACAAGACACTCCTTTCGCTTTGCTTGGTTTTAATGAACACAATATACCATAATTCCCCGTCCCCTCGTGGCGCACCGAGACGGTGCACCTCCTTGCGCTTTGCGACTTACCCAAGGAGGTGGAGCATCTTGCTCCGCCGCACCTCCTTGCTACCTGACAATGATGCTGAAGCCAACATTGCCCTTCTTCGTGACAGTTACGGCGTAGGAGCCGTCGGCCTGCGGGACGTCGTACTCGACCACGTAGCCGGCGCCGCTCGGCGGCGCGCCGTTGATCGTCACCTGATCGAACGTGCCCGTGCGCTTGCCCGGATGGTAGAAGACGACCGGATAGGCGACGCCCGTCTGGATCTTGCCGTATTCGCGGATGTCCAGCGTGCCCGCGAGCGTCACGTTGATGTAGGTGCTCCAGCCGTAGCTCGTGTCGATGTCGGACATCTTGAGATAGGTATTGTCGCCGTCGGCGTGGATCGCAATCTGCAGCGTTCCGCCCTCGTCCATCAGGAAGTTGACCATGCGCTCCTTCGTGCTGACCATCCGCATCATGCCGCGGCGGCCGCCGTCGTAGGAGAGGACACCCGGCGCCAGGATGCCGTTCGTCGAGACGACATAGCCCCAGTTGGCGATCGAGTTCGCGCCCATCTGCGCAAACTGGTCGTCGTTGCAGTCGCCGACCCAGACCGTGTTGTTGAACATGCCGGTCTTGAGCTCGCAGTTGCCGGCGATGCCGCGCACGACGTAGTCCGCGTTGTGAGAACCCGTTTCAACGCTGCCGGACTTCACATCGACGACGTAGTTCGTCGCCGTGCGCCCGGACTTGAACGTGAACGTGTTGAATGGCCAGATGACGCGGCCGACGAAGTTCGAGAACGAGGCCTTCGGCTTGGAGCCGCCCAGCGACCACATGTCGAACATCGCCGTCCACGGATCGTCGTTCCACTCGGTTTCGATCTCCGCCGTGAAGCGTTCGGCCGCGTTGTTGGTGTTGTCCATGGCCAGCAGGGGGCGGAGGACCCGGAGCGTGCCGTTCTTCACCGTTCCGTTGCCGTTTGGGCCTATGCGAACGACGCCCGACACGACCGTGAGCGTGTGTCCGCCAAGGTCGAGGTCGTTCTCGAGCATCACGGCGTTGACGGTCTTGTTCTCCGTCAACGTCGTGGCAGAGCCGACGTAGACGTTGTCTAAAGACGTGGCGCCGTCGAAGCCCTGCAGCATCGTGGAGGCCGACAGCGCGACGACGACGTTGTTCGAGATCGCCGCAATGCCCTTGTTCTGGTGCCAGTTGCCGATGTAGAACGTGAACTCTGGCGCCACCTTGATCTGCGAAGTGTTGCTCTCGAATGTGCCCTCGCCGCCAATCTGCGTGATGCCGGAGATGTCGTTGAAGCGGACTGCGCCTTCGGTGATACGGCAGTATCCCATGCTGCCGATGTTTTCGAAACTGTCGAAGGTCATTCCGTTCGATCCGGCTGGCGCGAGATAGTTGATGCTGTGGCCAACCCGGAGTTTGCCCACGTTAACGGCCGTCCAGTATGGGGAGAACTTGCCGCTGCTCACAAGCGAGAGCTCCAGCTGCGAGTTGTCCGCCTCGCGCGGGTAGGCGAACTCGGCCGAGTTCTCGAGTATCAGGCGCTTGAGGCCGGCGAGCGTGTCGAAGCGGTTCTTGTCCTCCGTCCCCTTGATGGACACGGCGTCGAGGACGAGCGTTCCGCCGCCCGCGCCGGTCATCGTCTTCGTCGGGGCCGTGATCGTGCGGACCGACGAACGGCTCGTGGAGCGGAAGGTGTAGCGGCTTGCGGAGTCGATGGTAATCGCGGCGAGCGTGCCCGGGTTCGCGGAGAGCGACACCACGTTTTCGATCTTGGCATACGCCGGGAATACAACCGAGCAGCCGGCCGTCGGATAACCGCCCGCGCCCGTGTCGGATGAGGCCCACATCGCGGGATCGGCCCAGTCGCCCTTGCCGCCCTTCCAGGTGTAGGTGGACGTGTCGGAAAGCGCCTGGGAGGTTGCCGCCGTCTCGCGGACCCATACGATGTCGTTGTAGGTCGTCGTCGCACAGATTGCGACGACATACGTGCCGACGGGCATCGTGACGGGATCGAACACGACCTGGTCGTTCGCGGGCCGCTGCGACAGGTTCACGGTCTGGACGGACGCGAGGTTGTCCGCCGACGTGCCGACGAGAAGTTCGACAACCGTTGTGCCGAGGCCCCACTCGGAGATCGCGCCGGTCACGGTCATCTGGCAGTTATTTGTCGCTATGACTATAGTGTCGGAAAAGCGCGTCGAGGCCTCGACGACGAAGGAGTTGGTCGCCGACCACGCCGTTTCGGGCGTGGGAGCGTCGTTGACGGCCTTGTAGGCGTAGTAGTAGGTCGCGCCGGCCGTGAGGCCCGTGAGCGTGTCGGAGAGGTCGGCCTTGTCCGTGAGGTTCGTCGGGCCGACGGCGGTGCCGGACTCGATGTTAGCCGACGTGCCATAGTAGAGCGTGACGTCGGCGGACGTGGCGCCGGTGCCGAGGTTGGAAAGGCGACCCGTGATCGTCGCCGTCGTGCCGGAGAGCGTCGCGCCGTACGCGCGGATCTTGAGCGCCGAGACGCCGCTCGGAGCCGTAACGGCGCCCATCGTGAGGAAGGAGGCGGACGCCATCGTGTCGTAGCAGGCCTTGACCCAGTCGGCGGACTCGGCGTCGCGGTGGATGCGGATTTCGTCGAGCGAGCCGTTCCACCGGTTGTTGCTGCGGGCGCACGAGCCGATGTAGAGCCTTTCCGTTGGCGTGACGACGTTGTTGAGCTCTTGCGTCTTCGCGAGGGCGCCGTTCACGTAGAGCTGGACGGTTTTATCGGAGTTGTACACGGCGGTCAGATAAACATTGCCCGAACCGGGGCCGACGCCGCTCGCCGTATACTGGAACTGGCTCTTGTTGGACGAACCGACAGTTATTTCATCGACGCCCACCTGCTGGGTCAGTTCCCATCCGGCAGGCTTGTCCCAGTTCGACATGCAGGAGACCATGCGGGCGTATTGGCTCGCGGCGCCGTCGTATTTCGACCAGGTGGAGACGGTGAGCGTGCCGCCCGAACCGAGCGTCGTCCACTTGGAGTCCACGTTGTAGCCGAACGTCGCGTTGGCGGAGGCCTTGAAGCACGTACCGACGCCAAAGGTCGTGGCGGTGTAGCTCGGCGCGGCGGTGGAGACGTCCGAGGGCGTCAGCCCATTGGCCGACTCCTTGTTCGAGCCCGAGAAGTGCCAGACGGCGTTGAAGTTCGCGCCGGTCCAGACGTCCGATTCCGTGACGGCGGGAAGCGAGGATGCACCATCTGTGCCGTAGTACATCGTGAAGGTCGTCGCCGTGCCGGAGATCGACGGAACGCTCACCCAGACGAGGGACTCGCCCGAGGTGTTCCACGTGTCGATCTCGTGGGGGATAAGGTCTCCGTTCGCGTCCGCGAAGCGAAGATCGGAGCCGTCCGCCGCACAGTCGGCATAGTCAAAGCCGGCGGGCAAATTCGCCGCGAGCCGCACGAGGACGGGGAAGTTCGCGAGCGTCGTCGAACCGGCGTAGCCGGAGACTGTGATGTCGCTCTTCTTCGCGAAGAGTATCGTGTCGAGCTCCGTCGCGTTTGCGGCGAACGAAGCGAGGACTGCGAAAAACATTGCAGAAATCAGCTTTTTCATAGTTAGGTTCCTTGTGTTTTCTGGTGTGCCAGAACTTCTGATTGAGATTCTACCAGATTTTTGAGATTTTACCAGATTTTCCGACGCGAGGAATACATTTTCATACACAATTTTTTATTGTTTTATGAACTATGCTTTGGCGCACCGGGACGGTGCACCTCTGGAGGTGGAGCATCTTGCTCCGCCTTCCCCTCGTGGCGCACCGAGACGGTGCACCTCCAGAGGTGAAGCGTCCCGCTCCGCCGCCAACACTCGTTACCGGATGAAGATAACCGTGCCGCCAGAAGCGAGTTCTACGGATAGGTACTGCGGGCCTACGGATTCGGTGTCCGCTCCACTCATCCACGCAAAGTTGAGAGACTCGGCGGATTTGAGTTTGCCATCCGACGATGTCGTGGTCACGAAAGCATTGGTGTTCATGCCGCAGGATGCGGAAACTGACCAGTCAACAAGTTTAAACGGGCCTTTTGCCCGAGCAACGCGTGCGGGGGAATTCCTGGGGATATACACCTCAAGCTTGCCGTCGCCGGGGTCTAGATTCTTTTGTTTATTCCGAATTGCAGACGACTGACGAAGCGGGGCGTCTGCGTACGGTGTCGCAGGCAGCTCATAGACAAGGAGAGTCGGCTCAGAGGCCGCTGCAAGGCCATACACCTTCACGGCCGGCGTTGTCCCGCGAAAAGTGATGGACGAGAATTTGAACTCCTGATCCGGTATCTCGAGCGTTGAATCCTCAACAATAACGACAGATGGATTCGCGTTGTCGCTCTCTCTGAGCATGACCGAGCTGCCGCCAGCGAGGTCGAGCGTAAATCCGCTCGACGGACGGAAGAACCAGATCCAGAACTGGGCCGCGTTGCGAAGACGGAGCGTAGAATTTGCACCCGGATTGAAACTACCTTGCCTCTGCGAGTCCCAGAAATTGGCATTGTTGGAGAGCGTTACGCCGTCAAGCGTCAATGTGGAATTCGCGCCGCTTGCCGAGAAGGACGGAGCGATCAGCGACACGCCATCGCCGACAAGCGTAATCGAGGCATTCGCTGGCAGGACTGTCAACGAGGCGACGGTGGTGTCCGCCGAGAGCGTGACGGTATTCGTGCCGCCGTCTGGGAAAATCGCCGTCGAGGCAGCCGTGGGGTAGCCGATGCCCGCGCCGGAGCAGGTCCAGTTGGCGGCATTCGTCCAGAAGCCCTGCGCGACTTCGGCCTTCCACGTGTAGACAAGCGAATCGCTCACAGAAACATCTGTAATTGCCGTCTCGTCAGACCACGACTGCCCGCCCGTGGCGTTGGAGCAAGAAACCTTTCCGTACCAGGTGCCGACGGCGGGATAGACAAACGGAATCGACCATGCGCCGCCCGATGGACGGGAGTCATAGTCCACGGTCGCCACCGATTGCCAAGTTACATTGTCAGAGGAAAGCCAAAGCGTAAGAGTCGTCGTGCCGAAGCCGAAGACATCGAACGTGCCCGACGCCGTTCCGACGCCGTTCACGGAAACGAGCGAGAGCGTGTCGTTGAGTTCCGTGCCGCAAACGAGCGAGCAGGTCCCAATGTCCGTTGTCACCATCCCGCTCTTGTCATTCGCCACGACGAGGCGGTAGTAGTAGGTGCCGTCACCGAAGCCGCTGAACGGCAGCGCGAAGGCGCCCGTCGCTGTGACGGTACCGAGTACGGCGGACGAGCCGAGGTCGGAGGTCTTACCGTATTCAAGCGTGATGGTCGCCTGCGTAGCGCCAGAGCCGAGGTTGGCGACGTTGCCGTGGAAGACCATTGCGCCGTTGTCGGGATAAGGGGAGCCGAAGGTCACGTCGAGCGGCGCGGCATTGGGGTCGTAGGAGCCGTCGATGAGGACGTCCACGTATTGCGGATAGGCGGATGTGCTGCCGCTCATGTGCGAGGTGGTGAAGACCTCCTCCGACGTGCGCAGCGTCGGATAGGTGACGTTGGACTGGTTGAAGCCTTTCGCGGCGTTGTTGTCCCACTTGACGAGACGGTAGGTCTGCTTCGAGCCACTCGTAAGAGCGGGCGAGTTCTCGTCGATTTCAAATACGACCGACCCGGACGGAGAGAAGTCAATGGCCGCATCGTTCACGATGGGGCCGTTCGCATACGGACTGGCGGGCAGGACGAAGTGGAAGGTGATCGCGCCGGAGATGGTGGGATTGGCCTGGAAGAACCACATTTCCGGGGCGCTTCCTTTGAACGTGATCCTCGCGTTGCCGTTGACCTTAAAGGCGTTGCCGTAGCCGTAGAGCTTGCCGTCGTCAAGCGTCAGGTCCAATCCGTTGATTGTGTTCCATTTACGGACCCACACCGTGCCACCGCTCTCGGCGACGAGGTGGACGGTGTTGTTCACCGACAGTCCGCCGAAGTTGATGCTGCCTCCGTTTTTCGCGACGAGTGTGCAGTCAGAGCCGAACGTGACGTTGTTCTCGTTGAGTCCCCAGATGGAGTTGTTTTTGTTCGCATAGTTGGGGAAGAGGTTGATACCGTCAAACGTGAATCTACCGGTAGCATCCACGGTGCCTGGGAAGCTGTAATGGACCGAAAGGCCGTACGTGGTTCCGGGGGTCGCGGTCTGGAACGTGACATTTGCGTTGTTGGAAATGCCGGTGAGCTTGTTGACGGCCGTGTTTGCCGAAAGCGTAACCGTGGCGGTGATGCCATCGAAGCTCACGTTGTCGGAGGCGCCGGGTGCGGCTGCCGGCGTGGCACCGTCCACGAGCCAGTTGGCGGGGTCGGACCAGGCGCCGGTCGAGACTGCGGAGTTCCAGGTGTAGTCTGCCGACATCGCCGCTGCGGCGAGGATTGCGAAAAACATTGCAGAGATCAGCTTTTTCATAGTCAGGTTCCTTGTGTTTTCTGGTGTGCCAGAACTACTAATTGAGATTTTAGATTTTACCAGATTTTCCGACGCGAGGAATACATTTTCATACACAATTTTTTATTGTTTTATGAACTATGCTTTGGCGCACCGGGACGGTGCACCTCCTTGCGCTTCGTGCCTTACCCAAGGAGGTGGAGCATCTTGCTCCGCCGCCCCACACTCGTGGCGCACCGGGACGGTGCACCTCCTTGCGCTTCGTGCCTTACCCAAGGAGGTGGAGCATCTTGCTCCGCCGCACCCACTCATGGCGCGGCGAGACGCACCCCTGCTAGGGCATCCGCTTGGCGGACTTCTCGACGTAGACCTGGTTGTCGCCGACCGGAGTGTGGCCGTGGCGCGAGCCCT
Source organism: Kiritimatiellia bacterium (assembly GCA_017520845.1). Lineage (GTDB taxonomy): Bacteria > Verrucomicrobiota > Kiritimatiellia > RFP12 > UBA1067 > UBA1067. Next base: position 10,582 of record JAFXEU010000071.1, read on the forward strand.
GCACCCAGGTGATCGACTTAGGTGCCTTGATCGCGTTGTAGAAGAGCGCGAGGCCCGACGGAGGGCAGGTGTAGTCGCCAAGCCCCGCGCGCGAAATATCCACGGGGCACTTCGCGCGGGCAATGTGGCTCACTGCGTCGTAATAGCCGAGCCCCTGCGCCCAGGGGATGTGCCACGGACCGCGTATGCGCTTTCCGTCGACGAAGCCCCAGTTGCAGCCCCAGGTGATGAAGGGACGCGCCAGCGTGACGTCCTTGTCGAGCCCCGCCGCCCAGCTCGTCTGCAGTCCACCCTGGCTCCCGCCTTCGACGATCAGGTCCTTGCCGTTCCACTCGACGCGCGTCTTCATGAACTCGAGCGCGCGCATGACGCGCAGCGCCATCCCGTGGAAATACGCGGTGTCGGGATCGGCGTTCTCCTCCTTCGAGAACGCGTACTGCTGTCCCTTCGGCGCGATCTTCGAGAAAAAGTCTTTGTAATAGCCGCGGTCCCTGCCGAGGTCATAGCCGTGGGCGTTGACGTCGAAGAATATCTCGCCTTTCTGCGCCGGCCAGTTCGGAGGCTGCTGGACGCCGGTGCCGTATCCCTGGAACTTGATGCGCGCGACGCAGCTCTTCGCCTTGGCGTCCGCGGGGACCATCAGGTATCCCGTGACGGGACGCGGGCCCGCGCAGTCGACGGTGACGGCGTAGATCTTCTTCTCGGCGGTCGAACAGACCTCCTTGACGTCGGCCTTGACCGGAACCTTCTTCAGCTCCGCCTTCTGCTTCGCCCAGTAGGCGTCGAAGTCCTTCGGCTCCGGCTTCTCGAGCGCGATCTTGTCGACGTCCGCACCGGCACCGCCGTCGAAGAAGACGCTCTTGTCGTTCTCCCAGCCCTCGCTGCCCGGGGCGGGCCCGCCCCTTTGAACCCAATACCCGCCGCCGCCGACGACGACGTGCGCCTGGAGCCGCACGAAGCCCGCGCACTCGAGACGCGTCGTCACTACACAGGTTTCGCCGACCACGAGTCTGCTCTCGCCCTTCTCCACCTTGCCGTCGTCACCGGTACGCTCCCAGCGGACGCGGTAGCGGTCGTTCGTCGGCACGGCGTCGAGCCCGTCGGTGCGAAGCGTGAAGACGATCGGCTCGCCGACCTTATAGGCGACAGGGTTCTCCTTGTCGGTGCGGCCCTTGAGCTGCATTTTGTCGAAAGGAGTCTCCCGCGCGAACGCTGCCGCGGACAGCAGGCAGACGCCCGCGTTGACGATCCAGAAACCAAGTTTGCTCTTGTTCATTTTTATTCTCCTAACTTGATTGGCGCACCGAGACGGTGCACCTCCTTGTGCTTTGCGACTTACCCAAGGAGGTGGAGCATCTTGCTCCGCCGCACCCACTCGTGGCGCACCGGGACGGTGCACCTCCTTGCTTCCAAGGAGGTGGAGCTTCCAGCTCCGCCGCGCCTCCATGGTCACTCCGCCTCCTCCAAACGGAAATTGCGGAAGGCAAGGCCGGAGTGCTCGGCCGGCATCATCTGGAACTGGACCGCGACCGAGATGATCTTGCGGATGTGGTTCGGGACGGTTCCGCCGTCGATGCCGATCCACACCGTCTCCCACGTTTCGGGGTCGCTGTCGGCGCGATACGCCCAGCCGCCGCGCTTGTGCATCGGAACACGCCAGCCGCCGAAGGCAAGCTTGCCGTTCTCGTCGCGTCCGTTCAGCTTGAGCTGGGGCGTCGCGTGGTCGTGGTAGTTTCCGTCCGCGTCGGGGAGGCGGTTCATCTCGAAGTAGAGGCGGCAGTACTTGCCGGGCTCGACAGGGATGGACTCGGCGAGATCGGCATTGCCGCAGCACCAGCTGCCGGCGGTCTCGTCGAGCGCCACATTCCATGTTCTAGTCGCCTCGTCGTAGCTCGGATGCACGCCGCGTCCGCCGCCCGTGCGGGCGAACTTCGGGAACACCACTGTCTTCGGCTCCGGCTTCTGCACGGTGATCGCCGCGACGGTCGCGCCCGGCTTGCCCGGCGCGATGTCGATCGATGCTATCTTCTTCTCGGGCTTCGGATTCGGCCACTGGCGGATCAGGTACTTGTGCCCTTCGCCGTCCTTCCAGCCGACGACCTCCTGTCCGCTCTTCGCGTCGACCTTGACGGACGTCTTGTCGTCGTACACGACGCGATACTTCGGCGCGGCCGTGTGGGCGAAGTAGACGTACGCCGCGCGGCTGTCGACCGCTATGCCCTTGACGGGCTTGTCGACCTTGATCACGTCCTTGAACTGGTTCTGGTCGAAGCGGACGAAGTCGAAGCGCATTCCGCGCCAGTCTGTGACGCCCCACGGAATCTTGAAGCCGGGGTTCTGGACATTGGCGAATTCGTTGAGGCGCACGAACACCATGCGGTTCGGGTCGACATCGAACACCGGCATACGCGCGGCGCGCTCGGCCTTCTCGCGCTCGATCTCGGCCTTCCCAAAGGCCAGCGCCCGCTCGGCGGTCAGTCCGGCATCCCACACCACGTCCTTCGTGCGCGGATACTTTGCGAGCACGTCCGCCGTATCGCCGTAGACGTAGAAGTGCGAGCCGCCGTTCAGGACGAGCGTGTAGTAACCGTTGGCGTCGGGCCTTAGCGGCTGGCGGTGCGTGACGAGGTTGCGGACACGCGAATCGGCGCCTTCGACAGCCTCCGTCCCGGGACGGGTCGAGAGGCGCACCAGCACCGGCTTCTTCGCGCCCGCGAGCGGCGCGGGCTTGAAGCGTACGACCGGCAGCGTCGGCGCGCGCGAAGTGATCATGTACGCGTCGAGTTTGCCGCGGCGCGCCGGCGTCACCTCGATAGAGTTCGCGGGCGTTCCGTCGTCCTTGATCGCGTCCAGCATCTCGCAGCAGGGTTTCACGCCCTTCTTCGCCGCGGCGGCAAGCACCTGCGAGACCATGTCGGCCGTCGGAACCTTCTCCTTGAACTCGACGAGCGAGCCGCCCTTCGCCGCCCATTCGTCGATGCGCCTGCGCGTCGTCGGATCCATCTTGCTCACGCCGGCGAACGTCAGGACGTCGTAGCGGGAGAGGCGGTCGGTCTCGTTGATCTGCGGCTCGAAGATCACGTCGACCGGAAGGTGCGCATATTCGAGCGCCTGCACGAGCGCGTCGAAGAGACGGTTGTTTCCTCCGCCGCACGCGAAGGCCTCGCGCTCGTTCGTCTGGGAGAACAGCACCGCAACCTTGCGCGGAACGCCGCGGTCTCGGGGCGTAAAGAACTCGTTGACGTCCTGGATCTCGCGCTTCGCGATGCGGATGCCGAGGAGCTGGTCGGTTGCGACCTTGTAGGGGCAGAGGAAGTTGTAGGCGCTGACCTTGCCGACCTTCTTGAGCGACTCTTCCGGCCACATGCACCAGTGCCTGCGGCCCTTCCAGCGGCCCTCCGTCCCGACGACCTCATGCGCGGCCCGCCAGTCGCTCGGACGGCGCGACCACTTGAACATGTAGCTCACGTTGTAGCCGCGCTGGTACTGGTCAAGGAAGCTCTGGCGGATCGAGTTAGTGGAGCAGCCGACGTACATCTCAGAGTCGACGATCGGCTTGCCGTCCGCGAGCGCGCGGAGAAGATGCGCCTCGACCGCGCCGCCGTGTCCGCCCGTCGGCGCGCAGACGACTTTAAGGTGGCGGTTCGCCTCGTAGAGGTCGATGCCGCGCGTGCGCATCGTGGTCGGCTGGAAACACGCGAGCGCGTCGGGGTCGACTTTGCGGAGCGCCTCCTGGCCCTCCTTCAGCAGCGACGAGAACTTCTCCTCTACGAACTTGATGCGGTCGGCGCCCTTGAGGTTCTCAGGGGCCCGCCCCTCCTCGGAGCAGGCGGGCTCGTTGAAGAGCTCGTAGCACCAGGGCTTCCACCCCATTGCGATCGTGTCCTTCGCGCCTTCGGTCCACATCGTCTTCCAGACGTTGCGCCCTTCCTCGGTGACGATCGAATAGGGCATGAAGTGGTGCCCGCCGGGCGCCTTCATCTTCTCGTCCTTGAGCCACAGCGCGCCATGGCTCCAGGTGGACGCGGTGAAGTCCACGTAGAGCGGAAGTCCGCTCGCGATCGCGCCGGCGTACTTCTTGTCGTCGCGGCGGCGGACCTTCTGGTCGGGGTTGAACTTGTGGAACCAGTCCATCGGCGCCTCGTAGCCGATGCCGTCGAGTCCGAGCCTCTGCAGGTCGTCGTATCCGGGCATCGCCTGGTATAGCCACTTCAGCTCGTCGACATAGCCGGGCGTGTCCTCGTTGCACTCGAGCTCCGTCGAGCCGTACCAGATGGTCGCCGTGAAGTAGTGCGGCTGGCCGTTGACGAGAAGGTGCCCCTCCTTCGACACGCTGAACTTCGCGGCCTTCGGATAGAGCTCCGACCGCGGGATCGCCCCGAAAGGCACGAAGGGGTCGAAGCCGAGCCCCTTGGGATCGAGGTATTCGTCCGCAGCGGCGGCGGCGGACAAGACGGAGATTGCGAGCGCGAAAGATTGTCTTTTCATTGGCGTTCCTTGTGGTTACGGTTCTTCGACGGTGGCGGCGACTATCAGCGGGATCTGCTGCGTGTTGGCGGAGACGATGTCGAGGGACTTCACGCGCTTTTCGGGATGCGGATTCTCCCACTGCCAGATGTAGAGGCCGCGGTTCTGCCCGTTCGTCCAGCCCTTGAAGCAGCGGTTCGCCGTCATGTCCTCCGTCAGCGAGACGAAGTACCAGTCCCACACTTCGCGGAAGTTGCGGCACGGCGCCTCGACCTTCGTGCCGTCCTCGTAGTTGACGACGTATGTGAACGCCGTCTCGACGCGTCCGAGCGTGCCCCAGCCGATGCCGTGGAGGAAGTAGATGTTCTTCGCCTTCGCGTCGACCGGAATGCCCTTGACCTCGAGCGGGAACGGCAGTTCGTCCGCCGGCGCGTCGACGAGCTTCGTCGACTTCATCACGAGGCAGTCGCGGTAACCGTTCTGGTCGTAGCGGATGAAATGCATCGGCACGCCGTTGCAGCTGGTGACGCCCCACGGAGTGTCTTCGAGCGAGAACTTCGCGCCCTGGTCCACCCAGCCGTCGCGTCCGTCCTTCGCCACCTTGTCGATGAAGCGGCGGTTCACGAACTTCCTGAGATCGATCGGACGGCACTTGTTGGGGTCGACTGCGAACGCGGTCTTTTCGACGACGCGCCGTGCGATCTCCGCATCGAGCAGTGCCTTGCCCGCCTTGAGGGAATCCGCGGCCGCGAGGGGCTTGAGCCTCTTCACGTACCTGCCCGCGGGATAGCGCTTGACCAGCTGCTCCTTCGTGCCCGCGACATAGAACTGCACGTCTCCGGGAACAAGGTACATCACGTATTCGCCCTTCTCGTTCGGCAGAAGCTCCTGGCGGTAGGAGACCATCACGGGCTTTCCGTCCACGACGTCGACCTGGTTCCAGACGTGGACGAACCGGCGCCCTGCGCTGACGTCGACGCCGGGCGTGAAGCGGACTAGCTGTCCGCCGCCGGCGCACGAGTTGATCGCCCAGGCCGTCATGCCGTCGCGCCTCGCCACGTGCACTTCGACGCCGCCGGCCTTCTTGCCCGACTCCTCGGATACGAGGGTGCAGGTCGGGACGATCCCTGCTTCGGCGCAGGCGGCGAGCAGATAGTCGGCGTATTCGTCGTTGGCGAGGTCCCTGCAGCGCACGACGCCCTTTCCGAGCGCCTTCTTCTCGCCGCTCTTCATGTCGGACGTGAACGACTCGGGGTTTTTGCCGCCGTACTCGTTTCCGTCAAGGCGCGTGTTGACGAGGACGAGCGAGCCGCCGTTCTCGACCCACTTCCTGATCTGCGTGCAGGTGCCGGGGTAGGACGCGCGCGTTCCGGCGCAGACAAGCACCTTGTAGTTGTCGAGGCGCGCCGTCGTGTTGGTGATCTGGTCTTCGAAGATGACGTCGTGCTCGAGGTGCTCGAACTCGGCGACGGACTGCGCCTGGTCGAAGCACTTGTAGCCGTCGAGACCGTATTCGGCGACGCGCTCGGTGGGACTCGAGAAGAGGATCGCCACCTCGTGCGGCACGCCGCGCCGGCGGGGCGTGAAGAACTCGTTCACGTCCATGACGTCGCGCTTCGCGATGCGCGAGCCGAGGAGCGCGTCGAGCTGGACGTTGTCGCGGTTCATGAAGTAGTAGCCCGACTTGCCCGACTCCCACTTAAACGAATAGGAGACGTTGAAGCCGCGGATGTACTGCGCGAGGTAGGAGCCGCGGATCGAATTCGTCGTGTTGCCGATGTACATCTCGTTGTCGACGATCGGCTTTCCGTCCGCAAGCCCGCGCAGGAGCGCCGCCGGCATGACGCCGCGTCCGCCGGTCTGGGAGCAGACGACATCCAGGTTCCGGTAGCACCGGAAGAGGTCGATGCCCGACGTGCGGATCGTGCACGGCTGGAACGTGGTCTTCGCGTCCGGGTCGAGCTTCCTGATGCGCGCGGCGCCCTCGGCCAGCAGGGACGCGAACTGGCACTCCATGAACTTCGCGTACTCGACGAGATAGGCGATTGGCTTGTCGGGGTTTTCATAGGCGCCCGGAAGCTCGTCGAAGCCCTTGAACTTGAGCTTCCCGGAGGCGCTGTTCGCCCAGGCGGAGTTGAGGTTCTCGATCGTGCCGTACTTCGCCTTCATGCGCTCGGCGAAGAGCTGTTTCGCGTAGTCGGAGGTGTCGAAGCAGGACGGCTCGTTCAGGAGCTCGTAGCACCACGGCTTGTTGTCCGCGGGACAGATCGCGATCGCGTCCTTTGCGACGTTCTCCCACATGTTGAGCCAGATGTCGCGTCCCTGCGGATAGACGATGGACCACGGCATCCAGTGGGCGTGGCCCTGCGTCCAGGCCTTGGACGAGAGGCGTCCGGGCATGTCGAGCTTCGCGCCGCACTCGGGATGGTTGCAGAACGGACTGTCCTTGCCCGGCATCCTGCACTTGGGCGGGTCGACCGTGCGCTTAGGGTCGAGCGGACAGTCCCAGTGCCAGAGCGACCCGTGGGACCATTCGCTCGCCGTCATGTCGACGTACATCGGCATGCCGAGCTCGGCGATCATCGCGGAGAGCTTCGCGTCGTCGCGGCGCTCGTCGCGGAACCACGGGCGGTAGATGCGCTTCATCCACGCCATGGCGCCGTAGAAACCGCCGCAGTCGAGTCCGAGCCGCTGCGTCTTCTCGTAGTTCGGGATGCCCTCGTAGAACCACTTCACGGCCTCCTCGTTGTTCGTCGAGGGCTGGCCCGAGAACTCGATCTGTCCGTACCACTGCGTGGCCGGGAAGTAGCGGGGCTTGCCGTTCAGCAGCAGCGAACCGTCATCGGCGACGGTGATCTTCCCGCCCTTGGGGAAGAGCTCCTCCTTCGGAATCGAATCGAAGGACGGAACGGGATCCTGCGCGAAGACCGCTACTGCCATCATCAAGCCAACCATTGGATGCCTCTCCTATAATTTCGATTTAACCCAAGGAGGTGGAGCTTCCAGCTCCGCCGTCGCTATTTAATAAGCTGGTCATGGTACTTGCCGTCCTTGTATCCGCGGCACGTGCCGAGCGGAAGATTCGCGCCGTTCACGACGTTCCATCCGCAGTCGAGGTCGAACCATGCGTAGCGGAACGCAAAGGCCTCCTTGACTTCCGGGCAGGTGAGCTCGATCGTGTCGCCGACGATCTTCGCCGACGCAAAATGGAGAACCACGTCCTCCTTCTCCTTGCCGTTCTTGTCCTTGACCTTCTCGACCGGTCCGCCAAGCTCAAAGCCCTTCACGGGCTTGCCGTCGCGCGTCTTCAGGCCCTTCGCGTTCCTGAGCTTAATCACGCACTTCGGCCCCTTCCACTCGACGCTCTCGACCTGCGGGCACGAGCCCTGGACTTTCTTTCCGTAGACGTGCTGGAGAGCCCAGTTCGCGTAGCGCTCGCCGACCTCCTCCTTGCGAATCGGATGGATGTCAGCCTCGCCGAGGTCGAGGAGCGAGATGGTGTCGCAGTCGGGGAGGAACGTCGCGAGTTCGTTGAGCTGGCGGCGCATGTCGGCGTTCACCGACCACGTAGGGGCGTTCGTCTCGCCCTTCGCCATGCGCTGCGTGGAGTTCGGCTTGGTGTCGAGCCGGTGCGGGCAGATCTCCGTGATGATCACGGGGAGCTTGTCCTTGTAGGTGAACTGCGCGCGCCATCCCTCGACGAGCGTCTTGAAGAAGTCGGCGTACTTGCCGTTACCGAGGTCGCTGCAGCCCTGGTACCAGACCGCGCCCTTGATCGCCATCGGATAGAGCGGATGGACGAGTCCCGCGTCCATCGTGGTGGCGGAGAACATATTGATTCCGCGCGCATCGTTCGGCTTGCGGCACTCGGGGTGATTCCAGATGTCCTTCGGTATCTGCTCGCCGATACATGCCTTGAACTTCATTTCGTGCGACTCTGCGCGCGACGGCCAAAGCGCGATCGAGACCGGCTTGAGCATGCCGCCCGGCCTACCTTCCTTGCTCGCGGCATAGACCTTGTAACGCACAGCAAGGACGTTCTTGCCGACGCGTCCATGTTCCTTGATGGGGACGCCGTAGCCGTGGTTGGGGTTACCCGAGCCGCCGAAAGCATGGCCGTTCAGATAGTTCATGTCCTGCCCGTACGACTCACTGTAGCCAATGGACCAGTTCTTCTTGAGGTCGGCTTCCGTAAGCTCGAATGTCGCGCGCATCCAGACCTCGCCGGTGAAGCCCTCGGGGAAAGGATCGCACTGGAAGCCGCGTCCGTCGATCGTAAGCTCCTTCCAGCTCTCGTCCTCGACGAAATCCGGGTCGTGGAGCGACGGCTTGGTGTTGACGAAGTTGGAAGCGGGGTCGAAGCGCTTGTTCCACTCGAAGATCTTCTTCTCGTATACCTCGGGTCCGCCGGCCTTCATGAAGTCGGTCCAGCGGTTGTACCAGAAGCCGGCAACGCCCTTCGCGTGGCCCGTGCCGTGGTCCTTGGCCCACTTCTGGTCGATCCAGCCGTCGATCTTCGTCGCGCCCCAGGAGGCGTTCACGAGGCCGATAGGGACGTCGAGCGCCTGATTGAGCTTCCAGCCCATCCAGTAGAGCGCCGCGCCGTTCTTGCGCATCGACTCGTAGGTCGAGGTCTCCCAGTGGATGCCGATCGCGTCCTCGCGCGGAAACGGCGAGTTCCGGTTATCGCCGTCGTTCATGAGGAGTGTGCGGATGTATGGGTTGCCCTCCGCCTTCTTGAGGAACTCCTCGCCGCCGATCGGGAGGCGTCCGTAGCCCGCGAACGTGTAGGCCATGTTGGACTGGCCGCAGCCGAACCAGACGTCGCCAAAGAGGATGTTCGTGATTGACACAGTCTCGCCCGCGCACGCCGCGGTGATCGTCGAGGGCTTCTTGTTCGCCTTCTGCGGCGGCAGCTTCACCGTCCAGCGTCCGTTCTTCCCGACCGTCGTCTCGCCGACCGCCTTCCCGTTGAGCGACACCTTCACCTTCTTCCCCGGCTCGCCGAAGCCCCACACGGGAGCCTCGACGTCGCGCTGCAGAACCGCGTTGTCGGATATCACCGACGCGAACTTGAACTCGGCGGCCCCTGCCGCAAGCGAACAGAGCGTCGCAATCGCGGCGGCAAGCACGCCGCCAATCGTTATCGGGCTTTCGAAGATGCTGCGCTTTTTCATTGAATCAACCTTTCATTGGTTTTGTCCGCCAGAGATTGTATCACAAATACGCACACCTCATTTCCGTTTTTGTATTTGGTTTTTTACGATTTTATGTTTTGTCCTTTTCTTCTCCGAAAATTTCGGCTATAATCTCCGCGTCATGGAAAAGATGCCCTGCATAAATTCCCAGTGGGTGATCATCACCGACGGGACAAACATATTCGACTCTGAGTTCCGCTCCGGCGCGCTTGAACTGGCGCACGAGCGCGGTTTCCACAACATCCGCCTGATGCGCGACGTATCCATAATGGACAAGTCGTTCCTCACGCGGAAGATGTTCAAGACGGGATGCGGCGGCATCATCTGCCATCCGGCAGAATTTCCCGCGCTCCGCGTCGCTGCGAGGGCGAAGATCCCCGTCATACTGCTCGGCGAATCGGCCGTCTCCGAATGGCGCAAGGCCGCAGGAGGCCCCGTCACGGTCTGCTCTGTGGACAACGAGGGGATCGGTCAGATGGCCGCCGACTATCTCTACGGCCAGCGGCGTTTCAAAAGCTTCGTCTACGCGGACTACGCGCCAGACGCCGAGTGGGACTGGTGGACCGACCGGCGCTTCAGGTCATTCACCGAGACGCTCGCCGAGCACGGGTTCCAGGGCGAGGTGCCGCGCATCCCGGCAACCACGACGATGCCCGACGAAGACGCCGCGCGCTTCGTCGACGCGCTTAAGGACCTTCCGCGTCCGATAGCGATCTTCGCCTGCAACGACCGCGTGGCGAAGGACGTCGTGGACTTCCTCGAACTCGGTGCGATAAGGATGCCGAGCGAAGTGGCGGTGCTCGGAGTGGACGACGAACGCGACATCTGCGAGACGGCGGCGGTGAGCATATCGTCCATAAAGATCGAGCACCACCGCCTCGGGCGCACTGCGATGACGCTGATGCTCCACATGCTCCAGGGCGGCGAACACCGCGACAAGACGATCCTCTGCCCCGCAGTGCGCGTCATCGAGCGCGAGTCGACAAGACGCCTCGCGCCAACGAATCCGCATGTCGCCGCGGCGATTGACTTCATCCGTGCGACGGACACGAGGAAGCTCTCCGTCGAGAGCGTCGCGAAGGCGTGCGGCACATCGCATTCCTACCTCTCCAAGAACTTCAAGCGCGAAACGGGACTCACGGTGCTGGACGCAATCCACGACAGGATCGTCAAAGACACAAAGCGCCTCCTCCGCGAAACCGACTTCTCCGTGTCCGAAATAGCCGAACAGATGGGCTTCAGCGCGCCGTCGGGCCTCTGCGCCCTCTTCAAGCGAAAGACCGGCACGGCGATGAAGGACTTCCGCAGGAAGCACAACCTGTAGGGCCCCGGCACAATCCTGTCGCGCTTCGCGACTTCCCCAAGGAGGTGGAGCATCTTGCTCCGCCGCACCCACTCTTAGCGCACCGAGACGGTGCACCCCCTTGGGCTGCGATTGCCTATTTGACCACCGAATAGCCCGTGCAGCCCTTGGGGATGGTGATCTCGTAGACGCGATCGCCCTTCTTCGTCTTTAACCCTCAAAATAAAAGCGCGGCACACGCATCCCAAAATCAAATACCAAATAAATCCGCGATCCGATAGTTCTTTTTTTACCACAGGAAAGCACGTTGCTCTATTCGATCATTATATTATCGCTATCCAGTTCTACATTATCGCAAGTGAGGTGTGCAAAAGATAAAAATTGTCTTACGACTGCCGATTGCGTCTATCACGCTTTCAGTGAATACTGATGTCACACCCGATCTCACTGTAAACTTCGTATCAAACGCGGCACGACGCGAAAAAAATGGCAACTCCATTGTTATGCCATACGACGCCAAGCCTATCGCCTTGACACCAAAACTTTTCCACATTGGCTCGCCTTGTATATTTACACGCAATTCGACATCACAAATATCTTCAGCAGAACGCCTCCTCGAAACCAGCGGCTCAATAATAACACCACATTCTTTTTCAACTATATCTAAGATTCCTTCATCTATATCTAAGATTCCAAACCATTTATTTTTGGCATTGTCTGTTTGATTTGACGATATGTTATCGAAGATCATATCGTAATCTGGATATCTATACACCATAGTGCTTTTAACAAGCTGCTCAAAACCTTGATCCATTATTAAATGGGAATCCGCAATAAGTTTCGCGTCACTATGCGTGATTAGACGCTTTTGCAATGTCGCGGCATCAACCCGATTAGAACTATAATAATCTAGATCCTTAAGTAATTTTTCATCGGCTTCAATACAGCAAACATCCATTTCTACCCGTCGTCTCTTTACAATACCTTCAAAGCCATCTGTTATTTTCGCAATGTTTTCAGGCGTATTTTTAAACCACATTAAAGACAGGGAACCGCTGAGATCCTTTAACGACGACCCTTCCGGCCATTGCACGCCCCATTCTTCGGTAAAACAGGCTTTCCACTCTTCAATTCGCTTTGCAATTATTTCAGACTTCAATACCTTCGGCTTCTCTGTGGAGAAAGAATCCGAGTGAATACTAGACTTCGCGCAAAAATACGATACGGCCTTCATCCCGGAAGACGGATATTCCCGCCACACTTCCTTTCCGCACGACATTGACTTACCATATGATTTATCTTCTTTTCCATATTCATCCAAAACACGCATAGTCGCGAACATCAAAACAAGCATATCACTCTTTTTGTCGTGAGCATCTGTCAGACCGCCTAAAACCACCGTTTCACCCGAATGAACATAAAATCCGGAATCAATTTGCATACGAAGAGGAGTAAACGGAAGCTCCATCTTAAAATCAGAGTCTAAGCCACGCTGACGCCGCGCCTTGCATGCGAAGTCTTTCCACTCAGGTCTGTCACGAAGATATGCGCGTAGCTGAACAAAAAGCATCTTCCTATCGGCTGACTCATCAACCGTAACGTCAACTATCGCACCAAACTCCTCTTGAAGAAAATCGTTCGGCGAGGCAACAGCCGAAACTGACGAACCTTGATTCGTACATTGCAAACTTTTCCCAATAAATTCCACATCGTAACAGCGCGGATAATAATACTCGGTTACAGACTTATATACAGACTGTTCACCAAATTTGGCAACACCCCTCGTCGCATACAATAATTTAACATCATCGCGACGAAGAAGCTTTTCGAGCATAATAGCCGCGTTAGTCCTGGCGCCGTCAAAGTAACCGACTGCAGAAAGCGCCGAACGCCCCGCTTCAACAAACTTAACATCAACTTCGACATTTTTTGGCTGTACCCCCGCCTTCGAAAGAAAGCGTTCAAATTTTTCGATATTCTCCGAAGTGTTGCGAACACAGATATAATTGATGTTTGAAGAAGTTCCCACGCTCGAACCTTCCGGCCAATCAACGCCAAAAAGTTCACTTAAGGGAACTATCGATTTGTTCAAGTCTCCGTCCATGATGCCGGCCGATTCAGCCGCTTCCAAAAGTCTCGAATTATCTTCAGGCGAAATATAACAACTGCGTTCAACTAATTTGGGCGCATTCAACTCATCCCCAAGTGACAGATAAGATACTGAAGAAAGAATAAAAACAATCCCCAATCTCGATATGACACGAAAATTTGAAACCCATTTGACAAGGCAAAAACTGCGGGGAAAAACCATTTTATATCCTCCTTTCATAAAGTGTTATCGCATATTCTATACTTGAATAATCCATTATCATCACTACCAATTATACCACTTTAACCGCCCTCTGAAAAAGCAAAATATTCATGCACCTAGCGAAGCGAAAGGAACGGCATAAAATCCTTCACCAAACCGAAGCGTATGCTCTCCGGAATAAAGAACTATGCCGGTAAATTCGCCCTTTGCAAGATTTTTCGCAAACCACTTTAAATGTTTAAAATCTCCCAATCCTAAAGAAGAACCAGCTTTTACCTCTATTCCCAACATAGCTCCATCAGTACGTTCTACAATAAAGTCTATTTCTCTCTTGTTAGAATCTCTATACTGACTAATTTCATATTCTTGGGAGATATCCACAATAGAGGCTAAATTTTGATAAACCCAACTCTCGATAATTTTTCCACTCCTATCATCGCTCATATAAATAGACTCCTCATCCCATCCCAGGATATTTGCAATAAGACCTGAATCAGCCGCAAAATATTTACTGCGCTTTCCAATTTTAGAATAGTCGCTTTTTGTCCAAGGTTTTACTTCATCAAAAAGATAAAGTGCTTTTAATGCCGAGATATAAGTCTCTACAGTACTTACGCTCACTCCAGTTTTAGACGCAAGTTCTGAAATCTCAAAAAACTTAGATGAATACGTCAAAAGCCACTTTGCAATTTCTTTCAATACATCCAATTTTCTAATCTCAGTAACATCACGAATATCTTTCACAAGAAGATCGTCAAGATAGGTCTGAAACCATCTTCTACGCATCTTCTTATCCATACCCATCACTTCCGGATATCCACCAACCACAGCGTGAGCAATAACATTCCTTTTACTTAAAGTGGATATATCATCCGATAAGTCACGGGCGAACGCCCTGTCGAGAAAGTCCCCTCTACCTCCATTTATCTCGCCGAATGTCAATGTTCGCAAACGGACGCGTGAGATTCTTCCTGCCAATGAATCACTTACAGCCTTAACGAAATGAAGATTTGAACTGCCTGTAAGAAGATACTGCCCCTTGTCATTATTCTGATCAACCTTGCGTTTTATTGCATTAAGTAACTCTGGAACCTTTTGAATCTCATCTATAATAATAGTCTCGCCACTACTTCGCTCAATGAAACCAAATGGATCATTTGAAGCAGATTTTCGTATCTCATCATCATCAAGGGTAAATCGCTTTACACGAGGAAGCGAAAGCATTTCCGTAAGCGTAGTTTTTCCACTTTGCCTTGCCCCAGTAAGATTTACAACCCTAAACCATTTAAGAATTGCTTCTAATTCCCTCTCTTGCCAACGTGCTATCATCATATCCTCCTTTACTAATTCATCATACAATATACCATAATTTGGATTAAAAGTAAAATAGGAATTGGATTAAAATTAAATTAGAGTCTGGAGTAAATTCTAATTAGCACAACCTACGCATCAACCAATAACACAAAAATACTCTCAATTCGCCGCGCTTATCGTTATTTTTTAGCAATTATCTCCAATGGGGACAGTCCCCCAGGCTATTCCATGTCAGTTCCCTCCTGTCAGATTGGATTCACGCGGAACGGCTCGTCAGCCTCGACTACATTGGGCTCGGCACCGGCGAAATCGCGCAGCTCCGGCACCGCCACGTCGCCCCATGAGCGGGCGCACGGACCGTCCACGCCTTCCACGCAAACGCCGTCCATTGAAAGCGCCTCCACGTGCGCCGCCCTCACAAGCTCGCGCTGCGGCTTCGCGAACGAAAGACGGCAGTCCTTCAGCGCAAGCGACAGCTTCGACTCGGCGTCTCCGTAGGCGCAGAGGCTCAGGGCAAGCCCCGCCGCCTCGACGTTCTCGAAACGGATGCTCCGGAGCGGACGGTTCTTCTGCCACGTCTCGTTGCCTGAGAAATTGTAGTGCAGGAAACGCTGCGCGTTCTCGACGCGGCAGTTCCGTACCGTGATCGCGCCGGGATCGCGCCGCACCTTGACCGTAAAGTCGGAATAGTACGTGAAGAGCGCGAGAAGCGTCCGCCAGCCCGCGCCTGGCTTTCCGTGCGAGCCGGCGATCTGGTCGGCCTTCGGCAGGGAGTTGCGGATCGGATACTCGGCTGGCCCCCACGCGCGGCAGTCCTCGACCAGAACGCGGCGGCCTCCGAACCGGAACGCGCTGCATGCGGTGTTCAGGCTACAGCCGCGCACAGTGACGTCCTCGTTGTCGAATCCCGACACGCAGTCGTCGCCTGTCTTCATCGTGCATTGCGCGATCTTCACGCGGTCGCACGTCGTGATGTGGATCCCGTCGTGTCCGCCGAGGATGGTCAGATCCTCGAACCCGAGGTCCGACGAGCGCCACACGTTGTGCGCCCAGTTCCCGGTGTTGCGTATCATGTAGCCGCGAAAGGTGCAGTTCACCGAATCATGCACGGACACCCCGTGGACGCCCCGGAAATGCTCCTCGCCGACGGGATCGTAGCTGTCGCATCCGTCGATGACCGAGCCCGGCTCGCCGATGACCCGTACGTTGCGCGCGCGGAGGATGCGTATGACGGCGTTGTTCCAGCGGCTTGCGCACTTGAGGATGTGGTCGTTGGTCTTGCGCTTCGACGGCGTCACCCAAACAACGCCCGGCGCGAAATCCCCCTCCGGCACCGGCTCGATCCTGTCGTTCGCGAGAATGTCGTAGTCGTCGCAGTTCCGGCTCGCCTTCAGGACCGCGCCGCTCTTCAAAAGAAGAGTGGTGTTGCTTCTGAGACGCAGTCCCCCCACTGCGTACTCTCCCTTCTCGACCGTCACCGTTCCGCCGCCTGCGAGAAAGCAGTCGTCGAACGCCTTCTGCAGTGCAGCCGTCGCGTCACCCTCTACAGGACGCACAGACACCTCGAACGGGACGGCTCCAAAAGTCATCGGCAACGCGCCAAGCGCCAGTGCGCCCGCGACAAACTCTCGTCTTGTATTCATCTGAGGATAATAAGAATCCGAGGGACCCCATTGGTGGGGTGAAAGTGGTTGGGTGAAATCATTTTACACCCCTCCGTTCTTTGGAAGCTATCAGAATTTTTATAATCATCCATCATCATCACTACGCAATTATACCACTTTAAAGCGTAAAATAAAAGCGCGGCATTCGCGCTTGAGGGTCAAGTGTATCGCCAATGGAGTCCCCCAGGCTATTCTGACCATTTCCCCCACTCCCCCAAGCGATTCCTACTCTTTCAGGCTATGCCCGACATGGGAAAGCTTTAAAACATAAACTACCTTCCTCCCGTCCGCAGTAAGTATCTCATATCTTTGCTTTCCATTCGATATGCAACTACAAGTTATCGCCTCGGCGCCTTCACTATTGGGAACTAAGGTTAATCCGCTGACAAATGCGTACCGGACGCCAGAATCAACATTCTGTGCAACAAAAAACGAACTTGATGCGCCATCCCACACCCATTCATACTTCCATTCCTTTGGTGCGACAGGCGAATCAGGAATCCATGTATACAGACCTCCGTTAGACTCTCTCTTTAGCAGAAAAATACCGCCGCCGCACTGCACCTTCCCAACAAAACCAGATGGCACATCAAAAACCACGTCTTGCTTACTGTCCCAAATTTGCTTAAAGAAATCTTCTCCTAAACGCGAAATAGGAGCAAAACGTAGTTTAGCTGCAGTAATGTTAATGTTCAGATACCTATTGGTCCCAACATCAAGATGTCTAAGCACCTTGCGTTCATTACCACCTCTTTTGATGTATAAATAACTAGTTCCACCGTCCTTTTTACGCACTTGCAACACATAAGCTCCCTTGAGCCTATATATCATTCTGAGCCTCCCACCTGCTGATGCCAATCCTTCTATCTCGGATATCTTCTGCTGATCAAGGTTAAGAACAGAGATCGGTCGGCTTGATTCAGACGTGGAACTAATTGAATCCCAAACTTTATCCAAACAAGCCTCAACACCTGAGAAATCGCACTGGTCAGCATAGCCTTTGCCGCACAATTCAAGAATGAGAAATATAGAAACAACGACATTAGTAAACCTTGATCTGCTCATAACTAATTTGACCTCCTACTGTCAACGATAGCTTTGTTATTAGAATCCGAGGGACCATTGGTGGGGTGAAAATGGTGGGGGGAAATCATTTTACACCCCTCCACTCCTTGAAAATTATCAAAGATTTTTGAATATCCATCACTACGCAATTATACCACTTCTACTCATAAAATAAAAGCGCGGCACTCATCCAAAAAAATCTGGCACAAGACCACTTTGGCATTTTAGTCGAAGTCGAAGTTGAAGTGGAACATAGGAATTTTTAACCCCTTCACCTCCTTTTCATGCGTAGTGTGGATTAATTTGAGTTCACCTCATTCCGCAACCATTGGTGCGAAGGTTGGGGCCGTGTCACGAGTGAGGAGTGAGGTTTTGTTAAATTTTGGTACAAACAGGTCAGACCTATCTGTGCCACTTCATTTGTTTTCAACCAAATCGCGGCAGTCCATCCACCGGCTACTTGGCGGATGGTCGCATCTGCCGCAACTGGCTGTCGATAGACCGAAGGACTTCCTCGTCAAATGAAGCCTTGGCGCCGGCGGGTTTCTGTTTTGCCTCGGATTCGCTAATATATTCGCTCCGCTTGCGGTTGAGTTCAAGAAGCTGAGCATTCAGCTCCCGACGCTTTTTGACGGCCTCGTCGAGTCTGGCCTTCCGCTCCTTCGGCGAAAGATCCTTCAGTTCGTCCGGCAGATCCTCCACTTTCATCTTTTCCAGCGCCTCTGGTTCTGCAGTAAGATCGGATCCGCCGACCGGCGCGGCAAGCGCGTCGGCCGCCATGGCCTTTGCCTTCACAGCGTTGCGGCTTGCGGCGACCGAGGCAGATGCTCCGACATTGGACTTGACAAGGCCCCGCATTGACGACTGGACTGCCTGGCTGCCATAGGGGAGAATCGTCTTGCTGATTTCGACGTTGATCCGCTGGATTTCCTTGTCGTATGGCGTCTCGATCATCCGCATGTTTCCCGTCTGCCCGATTTGCGTGTAGCCGCCGTTGGTCAGTCGTGCGATTTCCCTCCAATGCGGCGTCGTGGACGATTCGCCGCCGCATTGGACGGTGTTGACGACGATGTTCTTTCTGGCCGCCATGGCGCAGCTCTCGGGATACTTGACGTCGTCCTTGTAGTCCATGTGAGGCGGGCAGTCGCCTACGAGGAAGATTGTCCGCATGACGCTGTTCGAGTCGCTCCACTGGATTTTGGTGACGGCCTCGAACAAGGCCTGGTTTACCGACTCCGGGACGTCACCGCCGCCGGCGGCACGAAATCCCTGGAGGTCAGCATAGACCTGGTCTAGGTTGTTGGTTAGCGAATAGAGGCGTGTAACATATGCGTCTCCGCGATCGCGGTAGGGAATTAGGCCAATACTGACCTTGCCACCCGTGCGCTGGATGATGCCTCCGGCGATGGACCAGATTTTCTGCTTGGCGCCCTCAATGAGACCGGTCATGGAACCGGTGGTGTCAAGTACGAAGACGACTTCGGCATCAACCGGCTCAGACGGAGCCGAACTGACAGCTGGAGGAACGTTGGTCTGGGCATTCACCGCGCAGAGCGCGACTGCAGCACACACGACCTCGCACACGAGTTTCTTGGCCATGTTCATATGATTTCTCCTGTTGATGTGTGCATTATACCAAATTCTGCAGCGAAGCCTCAACACAAACTACCACCTCAGCGGCTGAGGAGGTAGGTGAAGCCGACCGCGATGCGCTCGAGGTACATGACCGCCGCGAGGATCGGGTGACAGCGTCACCAACCGAAGCACTACCATTACGAGATCGAAAAGAACTCGGCCTCGCGGTCGCTCGGCTTGCTCGCGTCCCTAAGGGTTGCGAGCCCGCTTACGCGGCGGATAAACCGTTAATCCACCGTAGCCCTCCATATTGTTGATAACTGTTGATTATCGCCAATGGGGACAATCCCCCAGGCTATTCTCCCCTCTTTTTGCGGTCAGGGAAACAGCGCGGAAACGGCCGTTTTATATTTGGAACATTCCTTCAATGTCGACTCGCTTATCGGCAGCGACCAGGCAGCCATGACCGCCGCAAGATTCACGTTCGCCGTTTTTGACATTTCTCGGGCGAAAATCTGCCATCTTTCATGATCGTTCCGCGGCCGCGCGAAACCGCGTTCGCGATAGCGCGCGAAGGTTTTTTTATACACCTCCCATCCGTAGGCCTCCTTTATCCGCAGGTACATCTCCAGCGCCAAAAACGGATCACGCTTCCAGTCCTCGAACCTCTTGCCCTTCGCCACCCAGTTCTTCACTCTTCCGGCGGACCTTCCGGTTCCGGTATAGAATCTCTCTTCGCGAATGTCCGCTCCCGCCACCGATTCGATCGCATAGAGCGTGAACAGATTGACCGTTACCTCGCCGGTGCCGTCGGGAGTCCAATCGCGGTTCTGATGATTGTGCCCGATTTCATGATAGCACCCCCACGACTCTCCCTTTTCCAGACGCTCTTTATCCACCGCCCAGTCAAGCCGTTCGGAGTTGATGTGGGTCATCAGCGGATAACCGCTGTGCATGAACCCGGCGACAAGCTGGACATCGCTGCAGATACGCTCCGGGTAGCGGCGTTTTTCCCACCGGGCGAGATCGGCCGAAGCTTCCAGAACCTTATCCCAGTAATCGGCGATCCATTCCGGATCGTCGACCTTCTTCAGGCTTTCCACCTCGGCGATGACCACAAAATCCTTCCCCTGGATTTCGCCGTAGGGCGCGCCGGTATCGCGGCATTCGGCCGCGAACTGAGCTTTGTCGACGAAACCCTTTCTGAACCAGGGCGCCATAACTCCGCCGGAAATCCCGACCTCGACCGTGCCGGAAAATCCCGCGTTGTCGGGCACAACGATATACACGAGCCCCCCGAAAGGATTGAAAACCGTCGTGGATTTTTTGGACAGCGGCACTTCGCACGTGACCATGGGACTGCGGCGCCACTCGCCGAGCGGCGTAAGATCGTCGGCGGTCGAACCTATGCGCACCTTTAGAGCGAGCTTCAGGGCTTCATCCGGAAGCGTTACCGTAAGCGGCTCGCCCGCGACGGCGAACACTCCGGTGGAATGCCAGCGCGGCACCGACATGTCGACCGCCACCGTTTTGCTTATCTTCGGCGTTCCTTTTCTCACCGCCCCGGGATAAACCGCCGCGCTTTCATCGGCGGCAACCGGATTTTCCGGATTTTTCAGCCAATCGAGCTTGCGCTTGACAATCGCGACGCGGGCTGCCGCATCCTCGCTGCGGACGGCCGACGCCGGCGAAGGCGTTTTTTTCGCCGAAGGAAGATTGCACAGTCTATCGAGCTTTTCATGCAGTCCCGCGGCGGCGCGCGACGGCAGCGCATCGACCAGAACAAGCGCCACCGCTCCCGCGCGGGCGATCTCCTCCTTTGAAGCGGCCTCTCCCATCAAAAGCGAGTCCACCGCCTCCTCGGCATTGGCGCCCGCGATTTTACCGTCTTTGACGGCCGGGAAAGTGCCGTTGATGCGGCTCACCGACCGCGAATTCATCAGCACCCCCATTTCCGCCGCGATCCGGTTGGGAGCGAATTCTTCGGCAAAAACCGCCTGCGGCCGGTAATAGAGGAAACCCCATCCTAACGCACCGCAGATATATCCGCCGCCCTCGCGGACAAAAGCGAGAATCGGCGCCACTTCGTCAGATCGCGCGTCATTTGCGAGCAGAATGTCGCACCCCTTCAAATCCGACGCCGCGCTCAATTCCCTGACATCCGCAAAACCGAGGCTTCTGATTCCGTCCGCCGTCCGCTTTGAACGCAAAACGCCGATTACTGCATCCGTCTTGCCCTTTGCCGTCCAGTTGATCGCATTGCGCAGAAACCGGGAGGAATCATCCCGGTGGCTCCTCACGTCGAGAAACGACGGATGGGACAGATAAACCGCACGGCCTTCGCCGTAATTCGCGCCCGCGGCCGCGCATGCGTACACGCCCTCGGAAATCCGGCATTTCGCCAATGCGAACGAATTGGTTCCGATAAGAATATAACCGCCCGGCAAAGCTCCGCCGCCGACATCGATGGAGGACACCCCCTCCAGAAGTCCGGACGCGGACGACACCGCCGCCATCAGCGAAACCGCCACCGCAAACACACGCTTTTTCATATTGCTCTTCGGCATAAAAACCATTTCCCTCCCTTGCTCCATGACGCATCCGCGATGGACATTCACCTCACTATAATTTTAAATCCGGGTTCGGTTATCTTCTTGATAAAAGGGACCTCCAAACCGGCGGTAAGTAATTCAATGTCCTCGCCGATGAATTGATGGAATTTCTTGTTTTGAACATCGTACAGCCCGTACACCTTATCTACCGTATTCGAACAGGGAACGAAATCGCGCACAACCTCCTCGCCGTCCTTCATGACGAGTGAATATATGCAGAGTTTCGACCGATTCTTGTATCCCGGTGCCGAATTGGAACCAATTGCCGCAAGATAAATGTCGGTTTCGGAAATAATGCCGCCATCGATCTGCTCGTCTAGACTTAAATCGGTAACCGCGTCGCCGTTTTCATCAACGACCTTCAAATATGCGTTACCCACCGAAACCGTGTACCGGCGCTCCAGGGAAATAGCATTACCGGCAGTCAGTCCGATGCGCTGATCACCGATGTCGAATGTGGTCTTATAATCAGATCTCGAGGGGAAAAACAAGCGCCAATCCGCATTTTCGTTATCGCCCGCTCCTAAATATGCGTCGCCGGTCCTGGCAATCGGCATAAAATCCATTACCGCGGAAATCGTCGCAGAGGCCTTAACCTCTGTATTCAAACATTGCGTGCCTGAAGTCTGCAAATATTCCACCTGAACATATTCCTTCGGCAGATAGCGGCAAGGGTCAAAAGCGGTTTTGAACGAACCTTTTATCGTCTTGGAGAGGTTGTTGACGCCCGAGGAAACATAGATAAGGTAATGATATGTCGTATTATGATTCAAGTCTCTCAGGCGGATCGGATATGCCGCTCCTTTATTCAACCCCGCGGCTATTCTCTGCGGAACAAGCCCGGAGACGTCGGTACCGTACGCGAAATAAAGATCAACCGTATCCGAATTTCCGGTTGATTTCACCGCGACCGATAAATCCGCAGTATATTCGGTAGTGCCATCCACATATACCGCTGCTCCGGGCAGACCGGTCGCCGCTCCGCACACCTCGACTTCCACATAACCGGCACCTTTATTGTCCTGGTTGCCTGAAAAATTCACTTTGACATATGCCGCATTTTCAGCGAGAAACGCCTCTTCGTCATAAAGCCGGGCAAAGAGCGCTCCGGCTCCCGGCGTCGACTTCGTTCCTACTCCGTAACTGACAGCCTCCGTCGAAACCGTCACCCATTCGACGCCGTCAGAAGAAACCTGAACGCTGTCAACGGCGATACCGTCTCGTCCGCCGTCGCCCCAACGGGAAAAAACCTTCACCTCGTAAATATTGGATGGCTTATTCAATTTCCAGGCAATGCTGCCAGATTTAATTCCGACAACTTTGGTATAATCGACATTTTCCCCGTCAATATCCGGAACAACGCCATCGACAAGCCCTTCAGCCCCGGAGAAATTTTTGCCGGTTTCGCTATATGCCGTTAGACTATTCTCCGTAACCACAACATTTTCCTCCGTCAATAGATTGTCCGACGACGCCGTCCATTCACTTGGAGTATAAGCGCCTGTTTCCCAAACAGCCGCGCCGTAAACAGTGTTAAAGAAAAGCGAGACGGCAATCAGGATGCAATACTTTTCCATTAATTATCTCCCTTCCGTATCGTTTAGCACATTCAGAGAATTTTAGCGTCCTACTTATTGATGCTCAACGTCATTTCACCGATCACATAACCCTGCGCATTGTAGTCGGCTGCGGATCCGCACTCACCGTTATAGTTGCCCGCGACCTCAAAATTGACGCCGTAATCCTTGAACTTGAAACGATAGCGATTCCAAAGCACGCGCGCGACGATGTCGCCGTTGAACTCCTGCTGAAGCTCGATGCCAATGACGCGCATGCAATCGTCCTGCGGCGAGCAGTTCTGCAACTGACAGGTATACGTCTTCTTCTCCGGATTAAAATTCTCGAAATGCACCTGACAGTCGAAAGGTCCGCCAGGCACCCAAACGCCGCCGATCTTTGCGCCGGAAACCTTCACCTTGGTAATGTCGGTACCCTTCAAAACGACCTGCGCGGTCGACGAGAGGAACTTCTTCACGACGACATCCTTGGCCTTTCCGTCGTCCGTGAAGACCATTTTCTTGTTCGCGAGCAGCTCCGCGTCCGGATACACCTTCAGCATCGTCTTCGCGAGGATGTTCGCCATCCGCTTGTAGCCCGCGTCGTTCGGATGCACCGCGACGTCGATCGAAAGGTCCGCGAGCTCATCCTGCTCACCGCACGTCGCGTAGAAGTCCGCCACGGGCAGTCGCTCCTTCTTGGCGATGGCCACAACAAGCGCGGCGTAGTCCTTCAGGAAATACCCCTGTTTGCCGTTGCGCTCCGTCTGCCGCGCATCGCAGCGATCGGGCAAATAGCCATTGAAGCCATAACCCTTGCGGGGAGTGCAGAGAATTATCTTGGCCTTCGGGTTCGTCGCGCGGATCTTGTCGATGACCTGACGGTATGTCGCGGCGAAGGTTCCGTTCTTCGCGTTCTTCACGTAGTCGTTCATCGTGCCCGGCGGCACGCGGTTGCCCCAGTCGTTGATGCCGTGCTCGATGGTGTAGAGGTCGGCATCCTGAATGCACCAGAGCGTCGAATTGAGACACGCTCCGCTGATTCCCCGATTCGCAAATTCGTCGAACTTAATCTGCTCCATCAGCCACGACTGGTAGCCCTTCTGGAATTTTCCGCCGGCGTGGCTGTTGTACCAGGTGATCGACGTGCCGAGGCTCAACCAGCGCAGCGGCAGATAGCGCGGTGCATCGAGCGGCTTCTTCGAATCGTTCGCTGTCAACGGAATGTTTTTCCCGGGTTTTGCAACGGCGCTCAACAGGACCACCGTCGTCAAACATGCAATAATCAGTCTCTTCATTTATCAATAATCCTACAGTAATCAAACGGCACCGCCGTTATAATGTAACCCGCCAGCCAATTTCCAGTGCAACAATGCAGTTGGAACAGCGCTGGCAAGTACTTTCTTGTTTGATGGGCAAATTGTAGCATAGAACAATTAGGCAAGTCAAGCTCTGACCCTTTCCCCCCCCCTCTCTTCAAAGTTGTTTTTACCAGTTGTTTAGGTTGTTTCAAATCTCAAACCGTAGGGTGAAAAATGGAGATGCGCCCAACCTAATCATGGTAAAAAAAGATACAGTAACACAGAAGTTGATACCCCCTTACCGCACCGAAATGGCCAAGCCTTTACGCGGAGCCATCAAATAGCCGTCGCCGTCGATAGTCATCGGCCGGAGCCTGCCGGAAGCGCTGCGGAACTTTACCGCCGCAAGCTGTTCCGCCGTCAGCGCTGCTGCACTAGTTCCGATGCGCACCGACTTACGTCCCATCGTACCGGAAAATACCAGCGTCTTGCCTTCCGTCCAGGCGAAGTCGGACGACGCGTCGAAAGTGATGCGCGCGCCGCGCGCGACCTCGATCTCGGAATCGCCGAGAACGACCAGAGCCCCGAAGTCGCCCGCCGCCGCTTCAGGGAAGCGCACCGTGCCCGCCTCAATCTTGAAGACGCCCGTGGCGCAGGAGGTGCTGTCCGACGCAAGTTCGAGCGTGCCCACCCCCTGCTTCCAGACGCCGAGATTCTCGCGAAAGCCCTCGTTGAACAGCGTGACGTCCTGTCGTTCGGTAATCGGCGATGTGACAAGAAGGTCCGTCTGCCCGTCTTCCGTTACGTCCTCAACCTTGAAGTTGATGCCGACGTACTTCTTGTTTTGCGCCGGACACTGGTACCCGATCTGTATCTCGTCGAGAGAAACTTTGGAAGGCTCCTTGCCGCCAGCTGCGATGTAGCTCCAAGTCTCGTAGTAGTCAATGAAACCAACGCGCATCGCCTTGCCAGTCAATAACGCTCCGTCGTTCAGCTGCATCTTGTGGAGCAGGCTGTCAATGTTTGTCGACTCGTTCGTCACCGAACCGCCGTTGACGCAAACGCCCATAATCGCGCCAAGGCTCTGGTTGCTGAGTAGCCGCACGGCACCGCCCTTTTCAACATATAGACCCTCGTCAGACCTCACCTCCGGCCCCCAGTAGCCGTTAGCTTTACCCATCCGAAGTGTGCCGCCATCCAGAATCCATGTCTGCCCCTTGCCTGACTCGGCCGTCGGCAACGTTCGATAGTCGTCGACATAAGAATCCCCCGCCACGCGGAGCTCCCAAGATGCTGCCTTGCTGGAGTTAAACGAAACGTCGCTACCCGGCTTGGTGATGACGTAGCCATGCCCCGCCTGCGCGACTGTGATTTTGCCATTCATCGTCTGGGTGGCCGAGCTGGACATTTCAAGCACGGCATCTCCGGACAGCGTGATTTCGCCTGTGACAGTGCCGTTTTCGAGAAGACCTTCGTCCGCCGTCTTCAGCACGATGCCGTCCGCCACCATCAGGGAGTCACCCATATCGAGATTGCCGGTCACGACAACCGACATGTTCGTCGGGAGCACATCATCAACAGAGGTGAAGAAATCGTAGATCTGCACCTTGTAGGCACCCTTGTTGTCCGCAGACTGACTAAGATCGCTAAAGTTTGACGTTCCAAATGAATCGAAGTCACGGTCGTAACTCAAGGTGCTTCCATCATTACCAGCATGCTTTACATACAGCGCCTTTGCATAAATGCCGTCTGTCTTCTGCGTAAACTGCACCTTCACGCATGTGATGTACTGGCCGCCTCCAAGGTTGATCTTAACCTGACAGGTAGCCGTATCTGTCGCGGCATCATAGGCATAGTTGTAGACGCCCTCCTGTCCGCTGACAACATCCTTCGTCGAAATGACGCGCGGCGTATTGAAGTTGTACCAGCACCCTGTCACGTGCATGCGCAGGTCTTCAGTTTCCGAAAGGTCACCACCAGGAATCACAAGCTGATCTTCAGACGTAAGATAGACGCCTTCAATCCCCGAAATAACATCGTGGCGGTCACGACTCAGAATAGCCACACCATCGCCTGTCGCCAGCGCACCCTCAACAATGACCGAGGCATTACAACCGAAGCAGACCGTTCCTCCAGCCGCCACCGTCGCCGCACCCGTACCCTTGAAAGTCACGGAGTCGGCATCACCCAAGATATAGATGCGTGAAGTCTGAGGTGTCCCCTCGACTGTCACTTCCGCCGAGATCGGGAAAACCGCCGTTGCACCGCTCTGCCAAGCGGAGCGCACGCCGTCTACAGTGCACCAGTTGAGCAACTCGGCATCCCACGTCCCCTCGGTCTCCGTCCAGATCAGGACGTTCTCCTCGTATTCAAGGAGCCCGGTCGCCGTCGCGATTGTCACGGCTTCTGGAATCGCACCGTACACGGCTGTCACGACCATGTCATTGGTAACCGCCGAGAAATTGGAATCCCAGCCAATGAAACCCGTCTTCCCAGACATGTCAGGAGCGGTCGCACTCTTCGTCTCCTCGACGGTCTGCTCGGACAGCACTGTGCCGTCGGCATCGAGGAACGTGACGGTAAAGAGCTGGCGGTATATGGCGGTGACGGTCAGGTTCTCCGTGACAGCAGTAAAGGCCGTGTCCCATCCGGCGAAGACATACCCGGAACGGGAGGGATTGGCCGGGGGCGTCGCGTCGGCGCCAAAGGCGACGGTCTGCGTGTCGAGAACGGTTCCGTCCCAATCGACAAAGGTGACGGTGTGGCTTTCGGTCGCGGCGAAGGTGAGGACAAGGTTCTTGCAGGAGGTGAAAAAGCCGTTGTGATTTTCAAGACTATCCAAATCCTCTTCCTTGTAGGTGCATCCCGATCCCATGTCCGTGATGTCCACACCATACTGCTTGTTGCTGGTGTTGTACACAACCTTTTCAACACAACCCTGGATGTCGTTGCCGACTTGAACGAGGCGTAGCTTGAGGCCGTAGAAATAGGCCGACGAAAGAGTGGTGTTGTAGCCGTTCGCCCACTGAAACTGCGCCGTGGCTATAGTGCCGTTATTTTCGTAGAGATAGATGCCGGACTCGGTGTCTCCATTTTCACGAAAGTCAGAAAGAGAGTAGTAGCGGAGAATGCCCCCGAAGGTATTCTGGATGTCGAGCGACATACCCTTGAGAGCCAGCAGGTTCGCATTCTGGAAGAGTACGGTCTGCGCTGTCGGCAGATTGCCAGAATAGGTCATCGTCGTATCGGCTTTCGCCATGGATGCCAACAAAACAGCCGCCAGCATGCAGAAACAGGATTTCTTCATATCAATTAACTCCTTTCAACCTTGCCTTTGGGGTCTCAGCGTCATTTCGCCGATAATCAAACGGCACCGCCGCTATAATGTAATCCGCCAGCCAATTTCCAGTGCAATAATGCAGTTGGAACAGCGCTGGCAAGTACTTTCTTGTTTGATGGACGAATTGTAGCATAGAAAAATTAGGTAAGTCAAGCGGGATTCAGCGCGGCATTCGCATCCAACCATCCTCATTCCCCCTCTCTTACACAAAGAATTAACCACTAAATAGCCATAGTTATACCTAAATCTACGATACACTTACCACCCAAAATGAGACATAGGTATGACTCCCCCTTAGTCACACCTATGAGTCCCCCCTAGTCACACCTGTGACTCGAGCCTTCCCTAGTAAGGACTTTTACTTTCCCTAGTAAGGACTCCAATTTTCCCTACCAACCCCTTTCGCCGCGCTTCGCGCCCCCTCGCGTAAATCTCGCGTCCTTGCGCAAAAATTACGCGCTTATGCGCGAAAAACACACGCAGACGCGCAAAATCCACGCGCACTTGCGCACATATTACGCGCATATCCGCAAAAAAACACGCGCCCCTGCGCAGTAGCTAAAAAGCAAATCCAACCATGAAAACGTTTCATGCTTGGATTTTCATACTTGGATTCGCAAAAAATAGAGAGATAAGTTAATTATTTCCAATGGGGACAAGCTATTAAAGAATGCTACCTTACAGATATCAGAATGATACCATTTGCGAACCATGTTTTTGGTTCTACTTTCGGGCCAATTCGGATGCACGGCATTTGTCACCAACTTTTTCTTGGCCCAAGGAACAGAATCACCGGAACAAGTACCATCACTGGCGCATTCGGTTTTACAACACTTATCACCACATAATGCCACCGAATCCAATGAACAACATTGCCATGCCGCCCACGCCGATAAACTTAATCCCAATGATGAAACAAATGCCAACAAGCCAATACGTGATGATGTGTTCATATTTAATCCCTTTGTTCTTTTATATATCTTTTTGGATTTACATGTGTGGTTGGATGTCTTGTTCTTTTTATTTCCATTCTAATTTCTTTGTCCCTGGCCCAAAGCTCTTCTGGGGTTGGCACTTTTTTGAATTGTTTTAAAGCCGTACATCCCCCCATAAGGGATAAAGTTGCCAAAATAGTCGTTAGCAACACTTTTTTTATAGATTTTTTTCTTTTTTTCATATTTATTCCTTTCATAAAGTCAACGTGTTTGTATGTCCGATAGCATTATTAACTTGTGAAACAGGGGTACACCTTGTATTGTTTGCATCAAGTCCACATTGTATTGCCTCGTTACAACGACGACAAGCTTCACTATTATCTTCACCGTTCCAACAATTCATACAATCAGAATTTGATTTAAACACTGCGTATGACTCAGATACTTTTTTATAATTCATTTCATCAAATCCAAGTGTTAAATTTCTGTTATTTAAAAATTCGGATTCCGTTAAACACAAATTGGCATGGTTTTTATATAATTGTGCAACCATTTCGGCCAAGCTTTCCTGACTATTTTGCCAAGTCCAACCTATTCGTCCCAATTCGGCTGCAACTCTTATCGCCAATGGGGACAGTCCCCTCTACCTATTCACAAACCATAATAAAACGCCGCATTTATCCAATTTTCTATCACTTTTCTCCAGTTACGATGTCACCACTTGTCGTAGTGAATCTTGGACAGATTCCACTTATCCTTAACTGGAGGATTCTCTGCTGGGTAGCCGACGGGAATGACGTTGAGCGGCATATAACCATCGGGTATGGACAAAATCTCGCGGACTGCGGCAACACGCTCTTCGCCAGGATAAACGCCCGTCCAAACAGCTCCCAGCCCTTGAGCATGCGCGGCAAGAAGAAGATTCATGGCCGCCGCCGAACAGTCGTGGATCCAGTATTCCTTGCCGCGTCCAGGCAACCCGTTGTCAAGAGAACCGCAAACGACAATCGCAAGTTTCGCGCCGTTGCCAACGCGCGAATAAGGAAGCCGCTCGGCGAGCAGCGCCAGTTTCGCCGGATCCTTCACGACAACAAACTCCCACGGACGCTTATCCATCGCCGATGGTGCACTCATCGCGGCACGCAGCATCTTCTCTACCTTTTCGTCCTCGACAGGCTTGGACGGGTCAAACTTTCGGATCGATTTTCGCGTTGAGATCGCGGTCAGAACATCCGGTCCATTCTCCTTAACTGCATCAACGCCCTCGCCAACGCCGGAGAAAAATTCAGTTGCGCCCTTACCGACAAGGTCGCCGCTCTTGCGCGCGACCTTGCGTCCAATATCCTCCGCCTTGTCGCAGCCGCAGATGACAACCGACAATCCCGCCACTAAGACAAATATCCTTGGAAAACCTGTAAACCTGATCATATCAAACCTCCTTTGTTTTGCTGAAACCATCGTCGACATCAACATTATACCACAATTCATTCAGATTGCGACTGATTGGTTTTTACAGCCAGTGTTTGTGCGATTTTAAATTGTCATCTCCAAAAGTAAATGCAAGTTCCACTTGCATTTACTTCCTAAGTTTATTGAGTAGTATTATTTCAATGGGGAGTCCTCCAAGCTATTATTCCCTTCGCATGTCCTTTTATCTGCAAAGACACGCAAACCTGTATCATTAAATTTATCATGAGGGAAGGGTATACGTTCATTTCCATACCATTCCCTGTCCGAGGTATACGATCCTCCGCGCACATATCGATCGAACCCGAAACTGTCAGATGTATATTCCCAAACATTCCCTATCATATCAAATAACCCAAAGCTATTAGGCAATCGCATCCCAACATTGTGCGTTTGGTTTGAACTATTAAAATCCAACCATCCCTTCTTCTCCAAATCCTTCTCACTTTCGGTCAGTTGAGTCAATATATCACTAGTCCCAAAACATATAAACATCCATTCATCATAACTCGGCAACCTAAAATGAAGACCGGCCGATCCAACCTCGGGAAAGGAATTAAGAACACTGATAAAATGGCGACAATCTATCCAACTGACATTCTCGACAGGCTTGTGCGGCCCCTTCTGTTTTGAAGGATTACTGCCCATTATCGCCTCCCATTCCCACTGCTGCACTTCGAATCTACATACACAATAGTTCTTTCCTTGAATCTCAACCATATTTGAAATGATATTTAGCACCGCTTTTTGCGCATCGTCACCATATCGAACAAACCTTGATGAGCCGCAATCTTTCTTAATCTTAAACAAGGTGTAAAAACGATCAGGCGGCCAAGCCTCGTCATCACAGTCGAAATTTCTAAATTCAACATTTGCATACGACACATCTATACGAGATTTATCGTCTGTTTTCCGCCTCTCGCCGCTATTGGACAGCATATCCTCAACTTTTGTCAATCTATACATCGGCAGCGAAAACACGCCATCTTCATATCTGTAAAACTCGTAACTATGAACAATATCCGACGACAACAAACGATCAGTTTCATCGTATAGCTCAACAGAGACAGAGAAATCTTCTAATCTTCCTTCTTCTACCGTTCTGTCAAAACGCCGCAATTTCTCCTCTACCTCAGCCGGAAAATCAAAAACGCTTCCAGCAATGATTCTGCTGTTCATTCTCGGTTTGTCGACAATATACTCACTTGCCCCAGCGTTATCCAAAATCTGCCTGGCCTTGATTCTCCAATTCGAATACGCGTGCTCGTCAATATACAATATAATCCTATCTCGAATCGATTTTGATTGATAATCACAATGAAAGCTCAAGGAGCGCCCCGCCTCGTCACACTCCAAATCGGAGAGAATCATTTCCTTGAAGTTCTCTTCATCATAAAAGGAATGCCAAACAGCCTTGTACGCCTCAACAATCGCAGACACCTTTTCAGCGCCGATTAGCGTACTATGCGGACTTTCAACAGCCAGTCGGCATCCGCAGACAAGCATTAACAGCGTATAAATTAGTGTTTTCATGCTTTTTTCTCTAACGAATTCATCTAGACTTCCATTTTTTGCATTTAATTAATTTCCAAGGAACCGTGAACAGTTTATCAAATTCAGATTAGACAAGACCCTCGCAAACCGTAACGCTTCGCGGCAGATTTAAGCCGAACCAAAGCGTGAGAAAAGACAACAAAGAGAAAAAAAACAGATAAAACCACCAACGCGAAAAAAAAGGCTCTCATCAAGAACCAGTCTAATACTTCTTTAGCAGCCTCGATATTCATTTAATAAATCTTTAAAAATTTCAAACTCTCTTTGGCAATGTCATAAACCCGCCTCGTCGGATTCCCGTTCTGCCAGATACCAAACATCTCTGATATCAACAATAACTTTTTCAGATGGCAAATAGATAACCCAAACAAGGTCTCCGACCTTAAAACGCTTGATTGAACGAACTCCATGCTTATTCACCGTAATCAATATTTTTTGCGACATTCCCCGAGGAGCTTCGTCCAAATCTATATAATAATCAAAAAAGCAATTAATGCTTTGTTCGTTAAAGAAACAACCACGTTTTTTAACTGCTGAAACCCGGCCTGTTAGCACAAGTTGTTCCTTTTCGGAAAACAACGGTTTTTCTGTGCTTTCGAGGACAAAATTATCTGGAAGTGTTATATTGTCAGGATTGCCCGCATCTGCAATGATCTTATCAAGGTTTGTTTCTACCGCCCAATGCGCATCTGACAACAAAAATGAGCATACTGCATTTTCAGGACTTGTCCTGCACCCCAAACACAAGAAGCAAAAACTCACCAATGCTCCAATTATGCGACTATCAACCCTCATAAACCCTCCTTGCGATAGGATCCAAGAAACCCCCATTGGTGGGGTGAAATCATTTTACAACCCTCCGTTCTTTGGAAGTTATCAGAGATTTTTGGAACAGCCATCTTCATCACTACGCAATTATACCACTTCTACTCATAAAATAAAAGCGCGGCACTCGCACCTGGAATTATATTCACGCATTATCTATCTTCTCAATCAACTCATTCGCCCATAAAACAGCTTCATCTACTGTATTCAGAACCGGCAAAGAACCTTTCTGTTCTTCATATACACGATCCCATACCTCCCCTTTTACTATTATGGGCGGCCATGCATGTACTTTTCGATACTTAAAAAGCTGACGACACAACTCGGCAACAATACTCAATTCCACGATATCATTTGCCATTATGAGTTGCAAATCTATCAAATCGTGAGCTCGTTTGCTATGTGGCGCGCTTACCCCATGCAATTTTTGTGCCACTTGATATTCGAGCCTCATTGCAGGAATAGGATGTGGCGATTCCATCGCAAGAAAATCAAATAAATCACTAAGTTCCCTCGGGGCATCAATTTCATCGTACCCATCAGCGTCACCTATCTCGTTATGTCCAATTTCCAATTGCACCGTATACCAAGGGCGACCTAGATACAGAAGTTTCACTTCGCAAGGCTGCATCACATAGTCAAACGGGATTCCTCTAGGTGTTGCTTGCCTTAATATCTTGATACTTCCCGTAAAACCATTCCATCCCTTCTCTAATTTGGGATTTAAATCATTTAGAAAATCTTCAAGACTTGTAGTCCAAGCAGTATCAAGATCAAGTGTAACACGGGTCATTTTCGCACCATAGCGAAACTTCAATCCACTTCCGCCTTTTACAACACCTTTCCCAAGCATCTGCGCAACTATGGCATTCGCCATCAAGTTACGAAGTTCATTAGCCTTAACAATGTTTCCTGCAAATCGTTGAATCGCCTTATCAAGATTAGGCCTGGAGTTTGGCACATTCTTCATCTGTTATCAATCCTTTCTCGTTCGCCTTCAATGCTGCCTCGGCAATTCTATCGCCTTCAATAGCACCTTCATTTTTTGCAGCAACCAATGCTTCAAAGATGGGTTGACAAGGTATCCCCTCGTACCCTTCGTATTCAATCGTCTGACATGAAGTCCTGTCCTTTATACGAAATCCACCTGGAAGGCGACGGCGAACACGAGTATCAGTACCAATATAAATCACACCAGGATTAGTCGGCGCAAGGTTCAACATCCCAATAACTGATGCGCCTCTGAGATATGCATTATCTCCGACCATCGCCACGCCTATTCCATAAAAATCATTTACTCCTGGCGTATGATGTTTCACCTGATATACTCCATGGCAAAGTCGAGTCAACGCCCCTGCTCTTTCCATAGCGACTAAATTCTGTCGCGAAATGCCAAGTTCCTCCGCTTTTGCAGAGGTAATTACGCCAAAGTTATCTTCGGCAACTCCCCATATTTCATCATACGCTTTCATGTCAAAAGTATTCAATTTCTTTTACAATTTGACCAACACCT
Source organism: Kiritimatiellia bacterium (assembly GCA_017520845.1). Taxonomy (GTDB): domain Bacteria; phylum Verrucomicrobiota; class Kiritimatiellia; order RFP12; family UBA1067; genus UBA1067. The sequence continues at coordinate 44,582 of JAFXEU010000071.1, forward strand.
TATAATTTACCATAATCAAAAGCTCGGAGTCAATAACATCTTTGGGGCGAACAAAATAAAACACTTTTTTTTCACTTCACCCAATATTTACGCGGGTCAAATGCGATTTAACACTGTCTCATTTTGATCGCCCAGGGTGTCTCATTTTGCTCGTTCGCTAACATCACCAGAATCTAAACAACATCCTTCGCTTACTATCAAACATAGGCAGATCCCTTACAAAAAAGAACTTCTTTCAATATTTTATCAGAAGAATTAATATTATTATGTATAAACGAATTGTCATATACCCACCTCACATTTTCATTTAATAATGAGCGTATTGATAATCATTCATCATTACCAATTATACCACTTTAAAGCGTAAAATAAAAGCGCGGCGCTCGCTCAGATTTTCTCGCGTCAAATTCTCACTTCAAAAAGATAATAAAAACGCCGCATTTATCCAATTTTCTATCACTTTTCTCCAATGGGGACAAGCTATTCTACTTGTCCGAGTCCACCATTGAGACCGGGACTCCATCAACAAAACTCTTGATTAGCTCTAAGTAGTTGTCAAAGCCCATGTCGACGACGAGCGTGTTATGGTCGCCGTCTTCGACCGTGACAAAGCGCTTCGGCTCGTTGGCAAGCTTGAATAGCGCCTGGCCTTGCGAATACGGAATC
>JAFXEU010000072.1 GCA_017520845.1 Kiritimatiellia bacterium
GGCGCATACCGAAAGCGTAGGACGGAGGATCAATGTCGGGATTGACGCGGTACTGTTTAGGTACATTCGGGACGTGTACGAGCATATGGATATGATTATCCATTACGCACCACGCGTAGAGCTCGACTCCGCTGAACGCGGAGGTTTTATACATTGCGCTAACGACACGCTCTTTTACGGCGTCGCTCTTTAAGAGCATTGCGCCATGAGCGATGCGCGTTGTAACATGATAGATCCCGTTGGGGACACTGATTCTATTTTTTCTGGCCATTGTGGGCATCCTTTCTTTTAACACCTTGAGGGGGACAGTCCCCTTGGGGAGATGGAAAGATTATCGCATTTTTCAGAAAAAGAAGTGTTACATTTGTGTTACATTTTCGTTACATTTTTGTAACGTTAATGTAACACTTCTCATACGAGGCGAAGGGGACTGTCCCCCTTGGGGGATAAATAAATGAGGTTAAAAAAAACGAGCCCCCTTTTAAAGGAGGCTCGTTTTTTAGCATCTAGTTAATACACTTCTTACTTTGCGGGAGGCTCGTCCATAACGTCACCGGCCATGAAGAAGCATGTCTCGGCTTCACCTTCCGCAGGCGTGTAGTCGAAGTCGGCCTTACCTATCGCATAATCCTCGGTCGGCTCCCATTTAGCTTCAGCGCCGAGCTTAGTCGACTTCAAAAGCGTGTAATAAAGATCCGACTTGGTGTTCTCAAGGTGAATATAGACCTTTTCGTTCTCGATCCTGATGGCAGGTGTCACGATCTGATCGTTCTCAACCTTATTGGCAATGAAGGCCTTGAGGTTGTCCTTGAGCTTGAGATTTACCTTATAGCCGTCAGCCAAAGTTTCCAAAGTTACGTCATAGTACTCGGGAACCTTAACAGTGACGCGGTTAAACGTAATCTCATCACCGTTGATCGCAGGCATAGTCTTGTACCAGATCGGCTTGGCGACACGAGCTGTATCGAATACGGCGTTCGTCGCGACAGAATCCCCTTCAATACCGGGAACTCTCGGAGGGATCGTAGTTTCGATATAAAGTACAATCTTATTGCCTTCGCGAACGAGCTCGCCGCTCGTAAACTCGGCAAGACCCGTTACCGTAGCGCCCGCCGCGCTCGTCAAGAGATCGGCGCCGTTGAATGTCGCGGCATTGATGATCGTGTAAACGCCGCAAGGCATGCTGTTAGCGTCAACCGCGAGTGTCGAGCCCTCGTTGATGTTGAGCGTACCCGCAACATTAAGATAGGCATCCGCCGCGCCAACCTTATCACCGAGCTTTACGGTAATCGCGAGATCGCCGGCAACACCGCTGACTGCATCGGGATTGTTGAGGTTCAATACACCCTCTTCAATATCCAACGCGTATGTCGAACCTTCAGCGCCACCCTCGAACCAGCCGAAATTCGTGATGTACCAATTCTCAAAATCATGGACGCGAAGTGCCGATCCCGCCGTAGCTTCATCGCTGAAGCGAACGAAGAGCTTCTTACTCGATTCAAAACCACTATTATAGTTAACACCGCCAAGAACATTTGTGGTATTAGCACCAATATCAATATAACCGGTACCTGAGCCATTTACGTCAAAGACGACACCATCAATAGTAGAGACACCAGATTCAACTTCCCAGATCGGCATAGGTGTAGCCGTATCATTCTGGAACATCAATCCGCCGCTATACGAGAGAATGCGTAAATTACCATTAACGGTAAATTTTCCGAACTTAGCCTTGAAAGCCTCACCCTCATTGTCATCAATATGGAGCCAACACAGTGAGTCAGCGGGGATGTTGGCGATATTATGTGCATCATACACATTAGGACATGTGGACATCTTAGAACTAGTAGTAAACTTAGGATTAGTATACCAACGTTGATCCGACTGGTAAGTACCTCCTTCTGTACCTGTTGCACGCGACTTGATATAATACTCAGTATAAGTACGCTCAATAAACTCGTACTCATAAGTTAAAGTATCGCTCGTCCCGTCGATCCAGGTCCATCCGTCCTTAAGCGCAATAACGATTCTATGAGTACCGGCAGCGGTGAAGTCGCCTTCGTAGCTGACCGTGTAACCATTGCCGTCAGCAGGCGTTACGACCGGCTTCTGCTCGACGCCGATTGCCGTAAACTTCGTTCCTGTAGCGTAGTTGACCGTAGGCTTGGACGCAACGAGCTCACCTACGACAAGTCTAGAGCGCTCTTCCGCCGCCACAAGTACATTACCGGCTTCATCCTGAACTTCAAAAGCGAAGTAATATACTCCGTCAGCGAGTTCAAGCTCAGCAATATCAATTTCCTGATTGAATTCACCAGCGGGAATATCCTCAACAGTAACCGTCTTAAGAGCGTCGCCACCCTCGGCAACATCGTAAACGCTTACTACGAGATTCATCTTAGCCACCTCAGATTCGCCGTCAATAGCGAAATTACCCTTGAAGGTAAGCTTACCGTCAGTAAGCGCAACATCGCCGACCGTGAAGTCGTAAGAAGTAGCCTTCTTAAGAATTTCGAACGAAACCTCCTTAGTAAGACCGCTGTAGTTATCAGTCTCAACTACCGTGTAGGTAATCGTATACTTACCGACAGCCGTCGGGAATTCAGCCATCGAAGATGTAACCTCGCCGAACTTAGCGACACCAGCCGTCAAAACACCAGCCGTTTCACCCTGAGTCCAGGACTCGAGAGAGATCGAGGGCTCGGTCGTCCACTCGTTCGTCGCCTTAGCGATCGACCAGCTGATCGTCTTAGGCTCAGTCGTATCGTCAGACCACTTATAGCCTTCAGCGAGCGTAGCCGTAGCCTCATAAGTTCCGGCATCCGTAGCGGTATTATCGGTAAGCGTGTAACCGTCAGCTGCGACAACACCCGTCAACTCAGAACCAGTATAAACGAGGTCAGCAACAGCCGCAGGCGCATCAACCGCCGTCAACTGAGGCTCTTCAGGCTCAGTTGTAGCCGTCGTCGTATAACGGAAGACAACGATACCCGAGCCGCCAGCACCGCCGTCGGCCTTATTGCCGCCGCCGCCGCCGCCACCGCCCTGGTTGGCGAGAGCATTCTTACCGGGATTCATCGTTTCTTTATATTGTGAGCCGCCGTAAGAACCGCCGTCTCCAGCGCCTTCACCGCCTTTACCAGGCAGACTTTCTTTTACATAATCGCTGTCGCTCCAATATTTTTGGCAACTTCTCGTTGTTCCGCCGCCGCCACCAGAGCCATATACAACCAAAGTTCCGGTAATATCAAAAGCTAAACCCTTACCGCCATCGCCGCCATGTCTCGCATCACCATCAGTATTAGAAGAATCAAACCCTTTTTGCGTGGCACCGCCGCCACCGCCCGCGGCAGCGGGACCATTTGCATAACCGACGCCTCCGCCACTCTGCAAGCTCTTATAGCAAAGCATATTGGCACTGTTAACATAAGCCTCACGGCCATTGGGGTAATTTGAATTGGGCTCCATATTTCGACTTCCAGCATTCGATCCGCCATAACCTCCTGATGTAACAGTATTTTTTTCCCTCCAACCCATTTCTCTGCCACCACAATAAGCGATAACATTAGTAGTGCCATTAATCAAAAAATAGCTGGAATTTTTAGCGACTGATGTTTTTTCAGCAGCACCTATTCCATCAGAAGATCCAGTCGTATAAGTACCACCCTTAGTACCATTACCTACTTTAATTAAAACGCTTGATTCCAACGAGATATTCTTCAAAATACCGGTAACGACACATCCGCCGCCGCCGCCGCCGCCGCCAATTGCCGATTCTGTTGACGCGCCGCCGCCGCCGCCACCACCGACTACGAGGAACTGGACGTTTTCAAGATTTTCGGGAACTGTCCAGGTCATTGTCTCGGTATGATTCGTAAAGACAACGGCAACTTCATTGCGGTTATCACCGAGACCGCTAACAGTATAACCCCACGAAGCGGTCGACATCGCGTTTGTTACCGGAGGTACATATTCGACATACTCCGTGATTGTGAACGAAACCGTCTTGGTCGTCTCGGCGGGAGCGTCGTAATTCGACGTACCGGCCGGGGCGGTGTAAACAATAACGTAGCTGCCGACTTCGGTCGGAAGTTCATTCCCGTTGAACTCGCTCGCCGCGCCGCCATCCTTGGCGATCGTAGCCGTAACCTCGCCAAACGCCGTCTCGCCTTCGGTAAGCGTACCCGCCGCAGTGCCGGTCATCCAAGAAGCGGACGAAATCGACGGCGTCGTCTTCCATACGTTCTGCGCCTTGACAATCTCGAAGTCAAGCGTCCGGTCGGCGCTCGCGGCATCGCCCTCCAAATCAGCCCACGTATAACCTTCGTTGAGCTTTAAGACAACATCGTAAGTACCGACATCGGTTCCTCCGTCGTTCTTCGTTACCGTATAGCCTTCAGAAGATTCGACATCAGCCGTAAGCGTTTCACCGGTATAAACCTTGGTCGCGATTACGGGAGCGGCTATCGCGCCGTCGGTCGCGATTGAGTAGCGCAGAACAACGATACCCGAGCCGCCGTTACCGCCGAGAGCCGCTTTACGGCTACTGCCGCCGCCGCCGCCGCCCTGGTTAGCGAGAGCATTCTCGCCGTTATTACCGATAACGCCATCACCGGCGCCTTCGCCGCCAACGCCAGCCTCGCCCCAAGTGGAACTGCCGCCGCCGCCGGAGCCGTAAACTGTCGCCGTGCCTGTAATATCAGAAGTCAAGCCAGCACCGCCGTCACCTCCCTTATAGCCATCAGGCTTAGTACCATCGCCACCGGCAGCAGTCGCGCCGCCACCGCCGGCGGCTGCACCATAACCGTATGATCTATACTCTACAGTACATCCGTTACCACCCGGAAAACCGTTTTTCTCAGAATGCGTCACATTAGCGCTGTTTACAGAACCCTGTGTTGCCGCACCACCATTTGCATAAGCACGACCGCCTGCACCGGAACCGCCAGAACCGCCGTTCTTACCGCCATAATAAGAATCGTCGGCAGTAGCACCTTGATCGCTGCCGCCGCCATAGGCAACAACCCAAGCGGTATCGTCAACGCCAAAACTCGAAGGCTCGCCGTTATATGCACCTCCAAAACCAGAGTCGCCGGAAGCATCAACTCCTACATTGCCGCCAAGACCACCGGCACCAACCGTAATGGAAACGACAGTGTCTTTATCGAAATTGACAAGACCTGTAATTACGCCGCCGCCGCCGCCGCCGGCACCGGCAACACGTTCATTGGAGTCATTAGAGTTATCAGCACCGCCGCCGCCACCGCCGCCGACAACGAGAAACTTCACATTTTCAAGCTTTTCGGGAACGATCCAGTTTACCGTCTTCGTATGATTCGTGAAAACGATGGCGACCTCATTGCCGATAGTCTTGCGATAACCCCAATCGCCCTCTTCAGCCGTACCGATATCATCAAGAGGAGCCTCCGCCGCAGTCTCGGGCTCTTCGAGCATGGCAGTTTTAAATGCCGCCACTTTAGTAGCTCCCGCATTATCACCGGCCGCAGTCGCGCAACTGATTAAATACTCTTCGCAGCCACCGGCAAGTGTCTTGGTAGAAGCGGTATCTAAATTCTTAAGCCCAGTAATCATATTATTCATGCTGGTCTGCGTAAATGTGTAATCCGGATTGCAGAACCAAGCCGTTGCGAAATCTCTTTTAATATTCGCTTCTGAAACACCGAGAAGACCATGAATCACCAAAGCGAGCGAACCGGTACGATCCTTACCGTGTGAACAATGGAATATAACAGGCTCTTTATCTACCACAACCGCCTGATAAATTCTGTTAAATGCCGCCCATACCGCAATCTTATTCTGTGCTGCAGTCTGAGTATATGTTTTTGTCGTATCGCCTACTTTATAATCTATAGACATACTATTATAAAAACCGCTATACGAGGGGAACTGGCAACCATACTTACCATCATATACGTACGGATTACCTTCAGAAGGCCCCTTACCGAGAGTTTCCCATTCAATGGTGAATCGCTCTACATCAGGGCCGATGCCAGACCATTTACAAACATTATCAGAGCCCGTATCCCATTCAGCCTTCCAATCAGCATAATAATTGACATTTTCTACCGTACGCAAATCAATATCTACGCGTATGCCGAGTACATCGTAGAGCATATCCATCTTCTGATAAATACCTGATCCTTCCTTAAATGAGCAATATTCAAGCTGTCCAGAGCGATATATCTTACCCTGTTTGACGCGCTTGCCGTCAGCTGTAGCCCATCCGCCGATATCTCGTCCGTTAGAACAGTCAGCGCCTCCACTATAAGTAAAATTGCTTCTGCGGCCGCGAATAATACGAGGCGCCTGATCTTCGGTAAAGAAATGACCGACTGCCGAATTACCCTGAGAATCGGTAACTTTCCATGTATAGTTGCACCCTACTTCAAGGTTGTAACATTCGGTTGAAGTACCTGAAACCGTTTCGCTAAAGAACGGAACGCTTTCGCTACCGCCGTTCGTACGCCAAACCTTAACGGTACAATCACCTGTAGTGCCGCTCCATGACAAGGTGGCGGGAACTGAGTTTTTATAAAAATACTCCGTTTCATAATTCTCGCGATCTGTAGTATTCTTACTACTGAAAATTGAAACATTTGAATTTAACGGACTTATTAAGTTCTTCATTGAATCCGTTAATGTCTGAACCGTCGAATAATCGACCGGACTTACAATCGTCGGCGCGGCTTGAGCCGCATCCATCATACAGAATGCCGCTACCAGCGCGACAATTCCTCGAATTATAGTTCTCATATTTTATTTACTCCGTTTACTCGAAATATGCATTGCAATTCTGATTAAGGCAAGTCGCCTCGGCTTGCTGACAACCTAATCAAATTCACGATACAATATCCCTATCGTTGTAATTCTAACACTCTAATTTTCAAAAATCAAATCTCAGAAACATCGAGGGGGGGGGGTAATTTAATCAAAAATCGCATTTTTCGCACATTTTCGACATATAAAATTTTTCACGACGAAACGCCCCTCTCTTCTGGCGCCCTTTTTCAACCCCTCGCGCACTATTAGAATCAGGGGCGTTTGCGCCTTCACAAACTTTCGACTTAGCTTTTGGCGAACTTGTCGAGAACGCCGTTCACTATCGTTCGCGATTTCGGGGTCGAAAACCAGTTCGTGAGATCGACGGCCTCGTTGATGACGACGGGCGCTGGAACATCGGAATATTTAATCTCCCAGATGCCCATGCGGATGACGGCGCGCTCGACCGTGCCGAGGCGGTACATATCCCAGTTCTCAAGGAGCGGCTCGATAATCGAGTCGATTTCGGCGAGGTTGTCGAGAACTCCGAGAACGCGCTCTTCGGCGAAATCCTTAAGTTTACCTTTTACCTCTGCGCGGCCTTCATCCTCGTCCAGGAGAGCAAGTTCATTCCAGAAGTCAATACAGAACTGAACCTTGTCGTCGGGCGGATTCAAGTCCGCCGCCGTCAACATCTGAATCGCCCATTCGCGGGCCTGTCTGCGTGTAGCTGTCATATTTGAAACCGTTTCGTTTGAATTTGTTTATTTCTTGCTCTTGACCCCGAGATCCGAAAGCCTCATCGAAATGATGCGCGAGACGCCCTTCTCCTGCTGGCTTACGCCGTAAACGAGATCGGATCCGGCGATCGTGTGCTGGTTGTGGGTGATGATAAGGAACTGCGACTGCGCAAGAAACTCCTTGAGCTGTTCGACGAAGCGGCCGATGTTGGCGTCGTCGAGAGCCGCGTCGAGCTCGTCGAGCATACAGAACGGAGCGGGCTTGATCATAAAAATCGAGAAGAGAAGCGCGACCGCCGTCATCGTGCGCTCGCCGCCCGAGAGAAGCGTAACCGACTGGGGGCGCTTACCCGGAGGACGCGCGATGATGTCGATGCCGCATTCGAGAGGATCCTCCGCGTTCTCAAGAAGCACGAGTCTCGCCTCGCCGCCGCCGAAAAGTTTGGTGAACATCGTCTGGAAGTTGGCGTTCGCCTGTTCGAACGTCTTCTTGAACATATCGGACGAGGTCGTATTCAAATTGTTGATGAGATCGAGAATCTGAGCCTTCGCGGCGAGTAGATCCTCTTCCTGCGCCTTCTCGCGGGCGTAGCGCTCCTCAAGCTCGCGGCACTCGTCGATAGCGACCATATTGACGGGGCCGAGCGCGGCGATCTCAGACTGAAGACGCGCAACCTTCGCCTCCAATTCCTCGAGCGGAGGCACGACGCCCTTCTTCCATTCGGGATCGGGCTCTCTTAAGACGGCGTCGGCGAAAAGACCGTATTCGTCCTGAAGATGATCGTAAATGTTCTGACGGCGCATCGTCGACTCGGCGGCCTGAACCTCGAGTTTAGTGCGGAAGTCGCGGGCCTGATCAAGACCGGCACGTTTCGAAGCGAGTACGCTGTCGGCGGCGGAAAGCTTCTCCATCATTTCGCCGCGGCGGGCGCGCTCCTCGTCCATACGCATATGACAGTCGGCCGCCTTCGCCTTCAAAGTCTCGAGACTGTCGAGAAGATCTCCGCTCTCTTCGGTAAGTCGCTGAATCGATTCCTCGTAGCCGCGGATTCCGCTCGCGCGGCCCTCGATGGCGCGCTCTAATTCTTCGCGGCGCTGATTGGCGCTGTCGGACTGCTGACCGACGAACGAAAGCTCCTGCTCCATCTGGCTCGCCGCGATGCGGCGCTCCGTGAGGCGTTGGGACTCGCTGACGTTGTCGATCTCCATGACGCGCAGCTCTTCCTGGAGAGTGCCTACGCTGTCCATGTACGCGTCACGCTTCGCGATTACCTCTTCAAGCTCGCTCGCGAGATTCATGCGGCGCTCCGAATCGTCGGCATCGGCCTTCATCGCTACGGAAAGCTCGTTTGATACGCTTTCCAAACGCGCCTTCACGCTTTCGAAATCGCGCTCGAGCGAAGCCGCCTCGCCTTCCGCCTGTGCGGCGATGCGGCGCGACTCCGTCAGAGCCGCCTCGGATTCGGCGAGAGCCGACGTAAGCGCGGCGATTCTCTCCGCTCCGGTAGCCAGAGTCTCCTTGGCCGCCTCAATTTTATTCCTAAGCTCTTCAAGCGAAAGTTCCGCCTCGGTAATCGGCGACTTGTGTCCCGACAAAGGCTCGATCGAGGTCGAAGGATTCCAGACACCGTTCGCGCCACCCGCGAGAACCATATCGCCGAGAAGCTGCTCCGCCGTCTCAACCTGATCTTCGCTAAGATCGAGGTGCTCGACAAGGCGGTCGCCCTCCTTTATCTCGACGCCTTCCTTACCCGTTTCGACTGCGGCGATCTTTACCGCGCCATCTGTATTTTCGAAAATGTTTTCGAGAATCTTCTTGGCCTTCGCCTCGTCTTTGAGCATCGCGAGCTGAGCCTCCTTGGCGGCGGCTTCGGCCTGCATTTCGCCGAGGTGATCGCGGGCGTCCTGAATCTCGTTGCGCAGAGTCTCGAGCGCGTTCTTGGCGTTCTCGTGGCGCTCAAGCTGATCGGCCTCGACCTGACGCGCTGCGTCGGCCCTGGAGCGCACTTCGGCCAAAACCGCCGAAGACCTCTCGAACGAAACTTTCAAATTCGCCTCATCGGCCTTAAGGCGCTCGTTGCGCATTATCGCCTCGCGCGAGGCCGCCTCCAATTGAGCGATCTCGTCGCGTATTTGGGTCGCGCGGCGATCGCACTGGACGGACTCGGTACGAGCCGTCTGGACGCTCAATCTGAGAGTATCGATCTTGCGCTGGGATTCCGTGAAAATCGTTTCCGCCTCGTCGAGCGCCTCCTTCGCGGCGGCGAGCGAATCGCCTAAAAGCCTCGTCTTCTGGGCGAGCGACTCGGTCTGCATCTTGATATCTTCGAGCTGGCGGCGCGTGTCGGCGATTTCACGTCCGTCGCGTTCGGCGAAGCGGCGGTATTCCTCGATACGCTGGGCGTTGACGCCGATAACCTCGTTCGCGCGCTGATATGCGCCGTCAGCGGAAGCCTGCTCCTGGGCGAGAAACTGTAGGCGCTCTTCGAGCTGATGAAGTTCCTGATGAAGCGACTGCTGACACGCCTCCGCCTCGGCGACCGTTTCGGAAGCCTCCTGAATCGCCTTCTCTATCTCCTGACGGTTGGCGGCGTTCTGTTCGAGAACAAGATCAAAGTCATGAATCTTCTGCTTCGAAACGTAAATGTCGAGCCCGCGCAGTTCATCGCGCAGCTCCTTGTAGCGCTGGGCCTTGCCGACCTGACGCTGCAGGGAACCGATCTGGCGCTTCATTTCGCGCAGAATGTCGGCCTCGCGGAGAAGATTCTGCTCGGTCTGATCGATTTTTCTTAAGGCTTCCTTGCGGTCGGCCTTGAACTTCGTTATGCCCGCCGCCTCCTCGAACACGGCGCGGCGGTCTTCGGGCTTGGACGAAAGGATCGCGTCGATCTGGCCCTGGGCCATGACGGAATACGAGCTCGTTCCGATACCAGTACCCATAAAAAGATGCTGTACGTCCTTAAGGCGGCTGGGCTGCTTGTTGATGAGATATTCGCCCGAACCGTCGCGATAAACGCGGCGCGTGATCGTAACTTCGTGGTAATCGGTGCCGAGCTCCTTCTCGCAGTCGGCAAAGGTGATAGAAACTTCGGCGAGACCGAGGGGCTTACGCGTATCGGTACCGTTGAAAACGACATCAACAAGCTTCGAGCAGCGAAGCGCGGTCGGGCGCTGCTCGCCGAGCACCCAGCGGATGGCGTCGGAGACGTTGGACTTGCCGCAGCCGTTGGGCCCGACGATGGCGATAAGCCCCGGCTCGAACGTCAGGCGCGTCTTGTCGGCGAAGCTCTTGAAGCCGACCACATCTAATTGTTTAAGATACATCAGTTATCTTTCGTGACAAAATCCCTATGTCGTCATATGCGGGAGGAAAGTTCTTTTCAATGATATTTACCCGATATTATACCATAAATGTGATGAATATGGTATAAACCCTCTTCCCGGAACATCCCCACCTTCCCTTTCTTGCTTCTATCCTCTGCCACAGTAATAACCACAACCTCTCGAGGCGGCTCCGCCGCGAAACACGAAAGTTGAGTTAGTGACGAATCGCGCTACTGCGCGATTGAAGCGCCGTCGTGCGCACTCACCTTGAGGCTTCGCCTCGGTGGTGCGCCCAACACCTCTTCACCCTTCGGGTTTCGTCACTTAACTCAAACACTAAAGCGGCACTTCGTGCCGACACAAAAACGCCTCCTTCGGAGGCTACACAAAAAGCGCAACACTGGAGATAGTGAGTACAATCTGTCGAAGTAAGTTTGAAATTTTTGGCTCACTTATGTCTTTCGTCTTACGATCTACTTCGTGCTTTCTATAATGGGTTAAGTTGACACGCGTCATTAACATCGCACACCGCGTTAGTCCAAAGCTGTTGAACGATGTGTCGCAAAGACAGTAAACGCACCGGGGAGGGCAACTAACGCGTTGTTTCGAAGCGTACAAGCGTGCAAAGTGACACAAAACCGTTATTGCCAAAATTGACGAACTTCGCAGATTGTACAGGGTCTGTCTCGTGTTGCGTTTTCGTGTAAGTCTCCGAAGGAGACGCTTTCGTGACCCCGTAGGGGTTTGGTGTCTGAGGCGAGTGACGAAACCCGTTAGGGTGAAACGGAGATGGACGCGCCACTGAGGCGAAGCCTCAAAGTGAGGGCGGACATCGACGATTCAATCGCGCCTTAATTCGCCTGCGACGAAGTCGTCAGGTTGACCGACGAGCGTAGCGAGGAGCTTTCGCGGAGCGAAAGTCGCAAGAGTCCGAGCGCGATTCGTCGCCGCCTCAGTTTTCGTGGTCGCGCGTCAAGCGCAACTAAGCGTAGCGCAAAACTAAACCTTCCGCTACAAAACTCCCTGTTGCCCAAATCCGTGGCCGCATTTATACATAGCATAGCAACATGCAAGCAAAAGAAAAGCGCGAAGCCATTGACGGCTAAACAATAATTACTATTGTACAGACGAGGATGCGCGCTGAGAGTCGCCGCTTCCTGCCGGCGACGTCTTCTGCAGAACACGGTTCGACCGCTCCATCGCGCGGCGATACATCCTTTCGAGGGAATCAAGACACTTCTCGCTTCCGCGCCAAAAAGGGATCGGCCCCAGCTTTTTAAGTATGGGAGTCTCAATCTTCATCGTAAAGCTCCTCCTCAGTTATTCCGCGAAGCTCCAAAAGCGCCAGCGGTCGCCGCGAAATCTCCTCGCCCAAAACGAGCATCACGGCGCACGAATGCTTGCACGGATTGGCCCAGTCTGGACATGAGCAGCCGATCGTCACATCGTACTTCCCTGGCCCCAGTTTCCCGCCGGGGAAAAGCGCCGCGCCGCGGCGCCTGAAAATCTCCTCCACCTCCATCGGAAGCTCATCGGCCAGCAACCGCGCGACCAGCATCGGCTCGGCCCTCAAATCCGCTATGATCGCATTTCGGACCGCCTCGGGCGGGACCGTAAATTTTATGTCGACCCGGTACGGATCGGGGCGGGTACCCACAACCTCGGCAACAACGTCGGGCCCCATCATCTTCATCGAAACTATCTGCCCGGAGACGGCGTAATTGCGGCCTCTCGCCAGACGTCCGCCGAACCCCATCGGCTCGATCGACTCCAGCCATCGCCTGGACCACCAGCTGCGCATCGCCCCGGATCTGACTTCCTGCGCTCTGATTCCCGCCGCAAAGCGCGGGATTCTGAGCGGATACCGTTTTTTTGACATTACGCGCCACCTCCGCGTTTCACGTCAGGATCCAATGCGACAATCTCTTCGAATTCCTCTGACGAAAGCGATTTAAGGAAACCCTCGCCGGTGCCGACGAGCGTTCCCGCGACGCGCATCTTACGCTCCAAAATGGCGTCGATACGCTCTTCCAGCGTTCCTTCCGTCACAAACGAATGCACGAACACCGTCTTCGTCTGACCGATACGGTGCGCACGGTCCGTCGCCTGAGATTCGACCGCAGGATTCCACCATCTGTCAAAATGTATAACGTGGCTCGCCTTGACGAGATTAAGACCGAACGCACCCGCGCGAAGAGACAAAATAAAAGCGGAAGGTCCGGCCGCCGAATTAAACACGTCGATTTCCTTCTGTCGCGCCGTAGCGCTCAAAGCTCCGTGAAGATAGGGAAAAACACGGTTGAACTTCTTTAAAAGCGCTTTGCGGATGGCATCACCCACTTTCGCGTACTGGGTAAAAACAAGAGCGCTTTCGCCGGAAGCGAAAATACTCTCGAGAAGATCAAAGAGGCGCTCGAACTTTCCGGCTCCGTCGCAGATGAGCTTAAGTCTCGTGATGAGCGCGAACATGTCCCCGTGCCTGCGCTCCCCTGCGCGGTAATCGTCAAGCGCCTGCTCGTATGCGGCGCGGGCCTGCGGCGAGAGAGCGCAATACTCCTTTATCTCGTGCTTTTCGCTCAGCTCGCCCGCGATTGTCCTGTCGTCTTTGGTCCGGCGCAGAATGAACGGCTCAAGCGCCCTTGAAAGATGCTTTCCGGCAATACTCTTTTCGTCCTGCCGGATCGGTTTGACGAACCTATCCTCAAAACTTTTTCTGTCACCGAGAAATCCGGGATTCAGAAAGTTCTCTAAACTCCAGACGTCCGCGACGGAATTTTCTATAGGCGTTCCGGTAAGCGCCAGACGTTTCGGCACACCGAGCGCTATCGCCGCCCGGGCGGCTCGCGTATCGGGATTCTTTATCGCCTGAGCCTCGTCAAGAACGAGCGAAGACCATTCCACGCGCCTGACGGCCTGGTAATCTTTAACAAGAAGATTATAACTCGTTATCACGATGTCGGCCTTGGCGGACTCACGCTTGAACCCGTACTCCAGCTGTCGCGCGGAACCCTGATGAACATAGACTTTCAAGCCTGGGGCGAACTTCGCGAACTCGTGCTTCCAGTTCGACAGAAGCGTCAATGGCGCGATTACCAGCGCGGGGCCATTACATTTTTCGCGAACCGAGAGAATCCACGCTATGGTCTGAATCGTCTTCCCGAGCCCCATATCGTCGGCCAAAAGCGCGCCAAACCCGTTCTCGGTCAAAAACCTTATCCACGCGACGCCTCTTAACTGGTATGCCCGCAACTGACCGACGAAACCGTCAATCGAAGAAGAAAAATCTAAAATCCCTTCTCCGGCAGCCTTAAGGCGCGAAACAAGCCCTCTCAGCCATCCGCCCATCGCCGTCTCCTCGATATGCATGCGCCCCGCGAATCCGATACCGCTCGCGAAAGCCAAAGCCTCGTTAACCTTAAGAGTCTTTCCGTCCTGCTTCTCGAGCGCCTTCAGCGCCTCTTTAAGTACATTGCGGTCGACTTCAATCCAGCGATCCCTGAAAAACACGAGCGAAGACTTCTGCTCTAAAAGGAATCGTATCTCCTCGGCGTCAACCGCTTCACCGTCGACGCGTATTTTAAGCTTCGCCACGTAAGAATTTGAAGATGCCGCCCCTTCGGCGACTTCACCCACCTCCGCGCTCGCTGAAACGAAAGCGGAAATATCACACCCTTCAACGCTATAGCCCGCAAGCGAAAGATCACGCGCGCCGCGCCGCAGAAAACTCTCGGCCTCGGCACGCGACAACTCAACCGCGAGCGGCACTCCGGACTTGTTTTCCCGGCCGGACGCTCTCAGACTTTTCAGCGACGGGAAAAGATACGCCGCCTGACCTAACTGCCGCAGGATACGCGCGGACCTTTTCACGCGGCACGAAACGGAAAAGTTCTCGTCCGCAGTGTTGAGTTTAAAAACGATCGAGGCGCGGGCGAGAGAATCCTCCTCCGCATTGCCGCTCCACCGGTTAAGTTCATCCGCAAAGCGCCCGCATTCCGCGTCATCCCAGACGACAAGGCCGGTACGGCTCCTCAACGCTTCCAGCCACGCGTCATGAAGCGTCTCGTGGCGCTGATTCTCGGCATCTGCCGACAATGGAGTTATCGTTGCAGAACGGACCGTTTCGTCAATCCACGGATTATCGTCGTCGAGCCCCTTCCAACGGGCGTGCCAACCGTCGTCCTCCTTCAGAAGAGACGGATAGAACCTGCCTCTCGAAACGGCGTTAAGAGCATCAAGTTGTCTGGGGCTCGGCTGTTTCATCTTCAGATGCGCCGGAAGCGGATTCTTCGTCGGACGCGGAGGCGACCTCGCCCAGAGTTTTCGTTCCGGAAAGAAGCGCGACGACCTGCTGCTGAACCTCGCCGAGATTTTCGAGCCTCAGGCGCGGATCGAGAATGACGAATGTATCGCCATTTTTTCTGTCCTCGTAGACGCGGCGGATAAGGCCGTCGTCGAGCTGTTTGGCGTCACGCTCCACGAGAATCTTGGAGCGCTCGAGCATAACCGCGAGCACGTAAACGACGTTCTTCATCGCCGGATCGTCAAGAGTGATGAGCTTTCTCAAAAGCTCGCCCGCATCCTCTTTTTTCAAAGGCTCTTTTTTAACCTCTTTGACGGGAGCGAAATAAACCCCGTCCCACTGGGAGAACGGCTCCCAGTCGCGCGGCGCCGTTTTCCAGCATTCGGGATGGCAGTCGAAGCGTTCGTAACCTTCACCCGTGTCTCTAAGGGCGCTTACAACCGGCGCGCGGTCGACCAGAGGCTTCTCGCACACTGTGCAGAAGTGACCGCGGCATCTGATATTCCATTCTTGGGACATAACTTATCCTTCAACGCTCGACGGGCATCTTCCACTCTTCGAGTTTTCCCGCCATCCAGTCAAAAGTCTGCTCCTGCATATCCTTGGCCTTGCCGTGGGGAATCACCGGGCCGCATGCGCAGCGAAGATCGTACGACGTGTCGACTGGACCGAAATCCTTGAATATTTTTTTGAAAATCCCCTTCTCGCGCGTAAGCTGGCAGCGCGTATCGACAACAATCGGCACGATCGGGCAGCCTGCCTTCTCGGCGAGTTTAGCTCCGATCGACGAGAACTTCTTCTTGCTGAAAACGTTCTGCCGCGTACCCTGAGGGAAAATAAGAAAACTGTTGCCCGCCTTGATGCGCTCAACGCCGACGCGAAGCATATTGACGAGATCTTCGCGGGGGGATTTGCGCCCGATGGGAACCATGCCCATGTGAGCTGCGGCCTTCGTCAAAAACGGCAGCTTCGAGAGCGACGCCTTCGCCACGATATTGAACGGGCCGTAGGTCAACAGAAGAGGAGGCATCAGAATCGTCTCGACCGTAGACATGTGATTGCAGAGATAGACTACCGGGCCGTCGTACGCCTCACGCTGCTTCCATCCTTCAAGCTTAACTTTCATGCCGAGCCGCTCCGCGCCCGTCACGACGGAAAAACAGAAGTGAGCCCACTTGTCGGTAGTCAGTTTTCCGAACGGCTCGTACAGCGCGCAAAGCGGAAACACTTTGCACATGCGCATCGTAAAGCCGAGAGTCACAAGCGCGCCCGGCTTGGCCCTCTTACGAGGCCTGTGATCGTCCGCCGTTTCATACCCGCCCGTAGCGAGCAGAGACTCTCTAAACTCCTCTAATGTCGTAACCTTACTCACGGACATGCATCTCCCCGTTGTTCTCGCCTTGTCTGGCGGCATTGCTTTCGCGAAGACTTCTCACCTCATCCTGAAGCATCTGGAAGCGCTTCGCCGTCTCCTCGCGTTCGCGCTGGCGCTCGGCCTCTGCGGCCTTGGTGCGGCTTTCCTCGCGCTGCTGCGCCGCCAAACGCTCGTTTTCGTCAACCTGGCGCCTCATGGCACGACGGCTCATAGCGCCGCGCTTGCCAAAGAACCGACCGTCGGCGGGCGCACCAGGACGTCTCGAAAGCAACGAACTGCGGCCGTCGAGCGGCTGCTGAGCGGGATTCGCCGCCGCAGTGTTCGGGCCCGACTTTCCGTCCTGCGGCGCGGACGACGCGTTCTTATCGCCGTAGACGCGCTCTATTTCAATGCCGTCCTTGGAAAGCACTACCTTCTTCGTCGCCATATCGGCGCTTACGACTAGCCAGCCGTCTTCAGACGCGCCGACGGCGAGATAATGATTAGAAGGCTTTTTACCGTTGCTGGTATCCGTAAACCCGACCTTGACGGCGCCGTCGGGAGACACGGTAAGGGCAGAAACATAAACCGTCTTCTCGAGCTTCTCCTGCTCCTTGGCGATTTCGAGCTCGCTTTTCTCTTCCGCCCTTGACGACGAAGAGCCCTTATCAGGCATCACCGACGGATCCGCGGGAGGCGGACCAAAGAGATTTTTATCGACAATCTGCTGATACTCATCAGGCAGATTCGCGTCATTTGCATACGAGCAAACCGACATCATCGCCGGCAGAGCGAGGGCGAACAGACGTAAAATGTAAGATCGACTCTTCATAATATGCATACATTATACCATTATCTTCGCGTAAATGATACACTTCGGATAAAAGTTTTGATATAATGTCCGATATGAAAGATATTGCCAAACAAAACGCGATTCCTCTGCCGACAATCCGCCGCTATCCGATCTACCTCAGAGCGATAAAGGCCAAAATCGCCGGCGGAGAACTCCACGTCTCCAGCGCCGTACTCGCCGAAGAACTCGGGTTCGACCCCGTTCTTTCGCGCAAGGACCTCGCGATGGCGGGCGTACCCGGGAAGCCGCGCTGCGGTTATCCCGCGAAGGAGCTCAGCGAAGCGATCAACAGAGCGCTCGGGTGGGACAACCCGATCGAGGCCGCACTAATCGGTGTAGGTTCGCTCGGATGCGCGCTTCTCGGGTATAGCGGATTTGAAGAGCAGAATCTTTCAATCTCAGCGGCGTTCGATGCCGATCCCGCGATTGTGGGTCAGCGCGTTCACGGCGTGAAAGTCCGCCCGATGGAGGATCTTCCCCGCCTGATAAGCAAGCTTAAACTCGCAATTGGAATTATAACCGTACCCTCTTCGGCCGCCCAGAGCTGCGCCGATCAGCTTATCGCGGCGGGGATCAAAGCCATCTGGAATTTCGCCCCCATTCAGCTTTCCGTTCCGAAAGGAGTAACCGTCCAGAACGTCGATCTCGC
Organism: Kiritimatiellia bacterium; assembly: GCA_017520845.1. Lineage (GTDB taxonomy): Bacteria > Verrucomicrobiota > Kiritimatiellia > RFP12 > UBA1067 > UBA1067. The sequence goes on from JAFXEU010000072.1 coordinate 18,001, forward strand.
CCAATCGCTGGCGGTACTGTCTCATTCGATCACAATCAGCGGTTAAGCGCCGGAGCGTCGAGCAATGGATAAAAACGGCATAAAAGCGGTTGTCGTGTTGAGCGGAGGCCAGGACTCCGCCATCTGTCTGGCGCTTGCCGTGAAAAAATACGGCGCCGAAAAAGTCGCCGCGATTACGTTCGAATATTCCCAGCGTCACGCGATCGAGACGAAGTACGCCGCAAATCTTGCAAAGCGCTTCAACATCGCGGAGCATAAAATCGTCTCGCTCGACTTCTACCGCGAGCTCACGACGAACGCTCTCATGACTCCCGGGGTTGAAATAAAACGCGAAAAGAACGCGAAATGCCCGACTACCGTGGTTGAAGGACGAAACGCGTTCTTTCTTCTCGCCGCCGCGGTCTGGGCGAAGAGCCTCGGCGCGGCGGTAATATACACGGGAGTTTCGGAAGCGGATTTCTCGGGATATCCCGACTGCCGCAACGACTTTATAAAGGCCCAGCAGAAATCCATGCGCCTCGCGCTCGACTGGCCCGTAAAGATCGTAACTCCGTTCATGCGCAAAACGAAGGCCGAGGAATGGGAGATAGCCGACAGGCTCGGAATTCTCGACCTCGTTAAAAACGAGACCGTAACATGCTACAACGGGATTCCCGGCGAAGGGTGCAAAAAATGCCCCGCCTGCAAATTACGCAACCGGGGCCTTAAGGAATTCGAAAAATCGCGCGCTCTTACTTCAAAAGCGCGGCGCGCCCGAGGCTGAACGCCTTCTTGTTGATATCGAGAAGCTTGGCTTTGGGACCGGAGAGAAGTTCCTCCATGGCCTGAAACCATTGAGCCTCTTCAAACGGACAGTACACGGAAAGCGCGCCCGCGATAACCATGTTCATCGTCCGCGGATTGCCGACTTCCTCCGTCGCGATTTTCATCGCGTCGAGAAGCTTCAGATTCGCGATGGCGCCTTTGACGCGCTCATCGAGATTTTCGACATCAGCCTGCTGTCCCGACGAAACCGTAACGGGAACGAGATACATATCGTTTACGATAGCGCGACCGCCTTCGGCAAGTAAAGACGCCGAACGGAGAGCCTCGAGTTTATCGAAGCTGACGAGAATATCGGTCGTACCCTGCTGGATAATCGGAGAGGCGACGCTCTCGCCGAAGCGAACCTGGCTACTGACGCTGCCGCCGCGCTGGGCCATGCCGTGAATCTCGCTCTTCTTGACGTCCATACCGGCGATGGCGGCCGTTTTCGCGAGAATATCCGCGGTAAGGATGATACCCTGGCCGCCGACACCTACCAATGAAACGTTAACGGTCTTCATCTTAAACACGCTCTACGGTGATTTCAGGATCGATTTCTCTAAGACCGACTTCGATACCCTGCTTGAGAGTCATCATCGCGAACGGGCAGCTGCCGCAATGTCCGACGAGCTTGAGATAGACGGTCTTGCCTTCAATTTTCACAAGCTCGAGATCGCCGCCGTCGGCCTGGAGACCGACGCGCAATTCGTCAAGCTTCGCTTTTATCTGTTCTTCCATTTCTTCTCCTTCAATTTTAAAATTCAAATGTTGCGAGTATTATACCAAAATTCCGCAACCGTTGCCGAACATCATTATTCCCGGAATCCTGTCTTTTGCAGCTTTCATTTTCCGTTATACGGACAAAGAGGTAAAAAGAGTCACCGCCGCAAGGACGATGACTCTTTTCATGCTTATGATGTTTAAGATATTACATCATGCCGCCCATGTCGGGAGCGCCGCCGTGGCCGCCGCACCCGCAAGATTCCTTCTTCTCGGGAAGATCGGTGACCATGCAGTCGGTCGTGAGGAGGAGACCCGCGATGGAAGCCGCGTTCTGGAGAGCGGAGCGCGTAACCTTGGCGGGATCGACGACACCGGCCTTGAGGAGGTCGCAGTACTCGCCCGTGCGGACGTTGTAGCCGTTCGTGCCGGTCGCCTTCTTGACGTTGGCGATGACGAGAGCCGCTTCCTGACCGGCATTGTTGACGAGCTTACGAAGAGGAGCTTCGATGGCGCGGCAGATGATCGACGCGCCGACCTTCTCGTCGCCTTCGAGCTTGAGAGCCTCGATGGCCTTCTGAGCGCGGAGGTAAGCGACGCCGCCGCCGGGAACGATACCCTCTTCAACCGCAGCGCGGGTAGCGTGGAGAGCGTCGTCGACGCGGTCCTTCTTCTCCTTCATCGCGGCCTCGGTGGCAGCGCCGACCTTGATGAGCGCGACACCGCCGGAGAGCTTGGCGAGGCGCTCCTGGAGCTTCTCGCGGTCGTAGTCGGAGGAAGTCTCCTCGATCTGCTTCTTGATGAGCTCGACGCGGGCCTTGATGTCGGCGCTCTTGCCGAGACCCTCGACGATCGTGGTGTTGTCCTTGTCGACGACGACCTTCTTGGCGCGGCCGAGCATATCGATCGTAACGGACTCGAGCTTAATGCCGATATCCTCGCTGATGAGCTTGCCGCCCGTAAGGATGGCGATATCCTCGAGGATGGCCTTGCGGCGGTCGCCGAAGCCGGGAGCCTTGACGGCGCAGACCTGGAAGGTGCCGCGGAGCTTGTTGACGACGAGGGTCGCGAGAGCCTCGCCCTCGACATCCTCGGCGATGATCATGAGAGGACGGCCGGACTTGGCGACGCCCTGGAGGAGAGGAAGCATATCCTGGAGATTGGAGATCTTCTTCTCGAAAAGGAGGATGAAGGGATTCTCGAGTTCGCACTCCATGCGATCGGGAGCGGTGACGAAGTAAGGCGAGAGATAGCCCTTGTCGAACTGCATACCCTCGACGACGTCGAGAGTCGACTCGAGCGTCTTGGCCTCTTCGACCGTGATCGTGCCGTTCTGACCGACCTTGTCCATCGCGTCGGAAATCATCTTGCCGATCTCGACGTCGCCGTTGGCGGAAATCGTGGCGACCTGAGCGATCTCGTCGGCCGACTTCACCTTCTTGGCGAGCTTGGCGATAGACTCGGTAACGGCGGCGGTAGCCTTGTCGATACCGTTCTTAAGAGCCATGGCATTCGCGCCGGCGGTGAGGTTCTTAAGACCTTCGCGGTAAATAGCCTCGGCGAGAAGCGTAGCCGTCGTCGTGCCGTCGCCGGCGACATCGTTCGTCTTGGAGGCAACTTCCTTAACCATCTGAGCGCCCATATTCTCGAAGGGATCGGGAAGCTCGATTTCCTTGGCTACGGTAACGCCGTCCTTGGTGATCTGGGGCGAGCCGAACTTCTTGTCGATGATGACGTTACGGCCGGAAGGACCGAGAGTCGAAGTTACGGCGCTCGAAAGCTTCTCGACACCGGCGAGAATCTTCTGACGAGCTTCTGCATCAAATTTAATCTGCTTAGCCATTGTAAGTTTTCCTTTCTTTAATTGCGGTTTTCTATTTCGATTGCATTCGAACACTTTCGAAAGCTACCGACTGCAATCGAAATCAACCGCTAAAAATTATTTTTCAAATACGCCGAGGAGATCTTCCTCACGGACGAGCTGGAGCTTCTGACCGTCGATCTTGACTTCGGTGCCGCCGTACTTGGGAAGAAGTACCGTGTCGCCGGGCTTGACGTCAAAAGCGACTTCCTTACCGGCGTCGTCGAGCTTCTTGCCGACGGCGATAACCTTGCCCTGCATGGGCTTTTCCTTGGCAGAGTCGGGAATGATGATTCCGCCGACGCTCTGCTCTTTCTCTTCGATGGGTTCAACGAGAACGCGATCGCCAAGAGGTCTGATTTTCATGATTTTATTTTCCTTTCTGCTGTTAAATTCCGTTTTTATATGGGATAGTCGTTAGTGATTAGTGGTTAGTGATTAGTTTTAAAACTGACTCCCAACCACTAACCCCTAACTACTGACTTACTTCATCGTGAAGTCCGCGTCGACTACGTCGTCGCCGCCCTTCTCCTTCTTAGGCTCGTCGGCAGGCGGCGGCTCGGGATTGGCGCCGGGCTGCTGCTGGTTGGCCTGAGCGGAAGCGTACATCTCCTGAGCGACGGGTTCCATCGCCTTCATGAGAGCTTCTTCCTTGGCCTTGATGTCGGCGATCGGAGCGGGAGGATTCTTCGCGAGCTCGTCCTTGAGAGCCTTAAGAGCCTCTTCGACGGGAGCCTTCTTCTCGGCGGCGATCTTATCGCCCGCGTCCTTCAAGGTCTTCTCGACCTGGAACGCGAGACCGTCGGCCTTGTTGCGAGCCTCGACTTCCTCGTGACGCTTCTCGTCCTCGGCCGCGTGAGCCTCGGCGTCCTTGCGCATCTTCTCGATCTCCTCCTTAGAGAGGCCGCCCGCGGCGGTGATCGTAATCTTCTGCTCCTTCTGGGTGCCGAGATCCTTGGCCGAGACGTTGAGAATGCCGTTGGCGTCGATATCGAACGTAACCTCAATCTGAGGAACGCCGCGCGGCGCCGGAGGAATACCGTCGAGATTAAAGTTGCCGAGCGACTTGTTGTCGCGGGCCATCTTACGGTCGCCCTGGAAGATCGCGATCGTAACGGCGGGCTGATTGTCGGACGCCGTCGAGAAGACCTGAGACTTCTTCGCGGGAATCGTCGTGTTGCGCTCGATAAGCGGAGTGAGAACGCCGCCCAAAGTCTCGATGCCGAGCGTAAGCGGAGTTACGTCGAGAAGGAGAACGTCCTTGACTTCGCCCTTCAGGATGCCGCCCTGGATCGCCGCGCCCATGGCAACGACTTCGTCGGGGTTAACGCCCTTGTGAGGCTCCTTGTTAAAGAGACTCTTCGCCTTCTCCTGAATAAGAGGCATGCGCGTCTGACCGCCGACGAGAACGACCTCGTCAACGCTCGAAAGATCGGCGTCGCTCATGCACTTGCGGCAAGGCTCGCTCGTACGGTTGACGAGATCCATCGTAAGCTGCTCGAGCTTCGCCTTGTTGAGCGTAGCGGTGAGATGCAAGGGACCGGACTGGTTCATCGTGATGAACGGAAGGTTAATGTCGTAAGTCGTCGCGGTCGAAAGAGCGCACTTCGACTTCTCGGCCTCTTCTTTAAGACGCTGAAGAGCCATCATATCCTGAGAGAGGTCAACGCCCTGAGCGGCCTTGAAGTCCTCGATGAGCCACTTCATGATCGCCTGGTCGAGGTCGTCACCGCCGAGGTGGGTGTCACCGTTGGTGGCCTTAACCTCGAAAACGCCGTCGCCGATATCGAGTACGGAGATATCGAACGTACCGCCGCCGAAGTCGTAAACCGCGATCTTCTCGTTTTTCTTCTTGTCGAGACCGTACGCGAGCGACGCGGCAGTAGGCTCGTTGACGATACGCTTAACCTCGAGACCCGCGATCCTGCCGGCATCCTTGGTCGCCTGACGCTGCTGGTCGTTGAAGTAAGCGGGAACGGTAATAACGGCCTCGGTGATCTTCTCGCCCAAGAACGCCTCGGCATCCTCTTTAAGCTTACGAAGAATCATAGCCGAAATTTCCTGAGCCGTGTAAGTCTTATCGCCGACCTTGACGGCGGCGTCGCCGTTTGCCGCGCGGACGACCTCGTAAGGCATCATCTTGATTTCGTCGGTCATTTCGTCGAACCTGCGGCCGATAAAACGCTTGATCGAGTAAATCGTCGACTTCGGGTTCGTAACGGCCTGACGCTTGGCGGCCTGACCTACGAGAATTTCGCCGGTCTTGGTGAATGCAACGATCGAAGGTGTAGTACGCTGACCTTCCTTATTGGGGATAACCGTAGCCTCGCCGCCTTCCATAACGGCCATACAGCTGTTGGTGGTACCCAAGTCAATTCCTAATACTTTTGCCATAATTTTTTTCTTCCTATCCGCCACCTTACTGGGGTGACGCCATCTATGCAGCAAATACCGTGCCAAAGGTCATTCCACATAAAAAATCACTATGCCAACGCCCTTTTCGTGACACAGTGAGACATAAAGTGCGACATTTTGAGACACAATGTCACAAAATCAACACCTCAAAGTTCAGCGAAAGCCTAAGATTTTGTGAAGTTGAACGGACAATGACCAACCGTCCAGCTTGGATAAAACGCTCTTTGCCGTCGCAAAATCAATTTCTCCGTCATGATCGCACGGAGAAACGTAATAATCGTCGGCTTCGATAATCTCTTTCACCCTCTGGCAAAATTCAACGGCGCGGTCGTCGGAAGCGACGACACGCACTTCGTTAGCCTTCTTGAGCTCAATTTTATCGGGAAATTCCGCTTTCGGTGAGCAGGCGACATAATCGACGAACTGAAGCCAGGGCGCATCGACGGTGGCGTTGGTCTCGACCGCGATGAAATATCCGGCCGCCTTAAGCGCGGCGATCAGTTCGGGCGCTCCTTCGATCAATGTCGGCTCCCCGCCCGTGAGAACGACAGTCTTCGCCTTGTATGACGCGATTTCTGCAAGTAGCTCCTCAAGCGTCATCGAAAAGCGCTCTCTTACGTCCGTATCGCACCAGGGACAGGCGAGATTGCACCCGGCGAACCGCACGAAAACGCACGGCCGCCCGGTGTTGCGCCCTTCTCCCTGAAGGGATTCGAAAATCTCAACCAGTTTATAACTCATTTCTCCGAATAAGCGCCCAAGAAGGTGAATCTGTCGATTTCGGGATCGGCGGCGAGATCCGCAAGAAGCGACAGTACCGACGGATCGGAAATGGAAGCCTCGAACTCGAAAATGAACCTGAACTCGAAATCCATCCCCGGAACGGGGCGCGATTCGAGCTTCGTGAGATTGACATTGATCGCCGAGAACTTCGCGATGATGTCGTTGAGCGAACCGGGGCGGTGCGGAAGACTCAACATGACGCTGATCTTGTTGGCGTCGGAATAAATCTCGGGATTCTTCGCGATGCAGATGAAACGGGTATAGTTGAGCGCGGCGTTCTGAATACTCTCGGCGATCACTTCAAGCCCGTAAAGCTCGGCGCAGGTGCGCGAGGCGATTACCGCTGCACCGGGCGTTTTGTTCGCCGCGAGCGCTTCGGCGGCGGTCGCCGTGTTTATCGCGGGCTTCATCTCGATATCGCTGTGGGCGCGGAAGAATTCACTGCACTGCGCGAGAGCGTGGGGATGGCTCTCGATCACCTTTACGTCCGAAAGTCGGGTTCCCTTCGGCGCGAGAAGCACATGGTCGATTTTGAGCTTGAGCGAGCGGACGATGTGGAACCTGTGCTTCTGCATAAGATCGTAGACCGCCGCGACGGATCCCGCCGCGGAATTTTCGATCGGCAGAATCCCGTAAGGGCAAAGCCCCTTCTCGACCGCTTCGAAAATCTTTTCGAAATCGTTGAAATAGACGATCGTCGGCAACGGGAACATGCGCGAAGCGGCCTGCTGGGCGTAGGCGCCCTCGACCCCGGGACACGCCACGAGAGCGCGCAGGGGGAATTTCCCGCGCGTCTCCGCGACGGACCTGCGGATAGAATTCGCGAACTCGCCCTCGCCGTTCAGAATGACGCGCTGGCGGGCTTTGGTGATGCCGAAAAGCGTCGTAAAAAGAAGTCTCGCGCCGTTCTCGTAAGTCTCGCCGACGGCCTCGGTTACGCGCGAAAGTATCTGGCGTTCGCGCGCGGGATCGGCGACGGGAGCTCCGCGCTCCCTCTTCGATTCCGCGACCGTCTCGATTATTTTCATCCGCTTGAGATAGAGCTCTGCGATTTCACCGTCGATCGCGTCGATGGCATCACGTATTTCTGAAATATCTTTCATAACCGGTTCCTGTTTTTTTAAGTCTTGCATTTAGTCTCGCATTTTACCACTTCGATACGAGCTTGCGGACCTCGCCTATCTTTTTCATCGTTGCCGAGAACATCGCGGGCGTCTGGCTCTGGGCGCCGTCGCACTTCGCGCGCGGCGGATCATTGTGGACTTCGATGATAAGACCGTCGGCTCCGATAGCGGTCGCCGCGACGGCGATCGAGTCGACCATCCACGAATGGCCCGTGGCGTGCGAAGGATCAATAACGACCGGAAGATGGGAAAGACGGTGCAAAAGCGTAACGACGCCGAGATCGAGAGTGTTTCTCAATGCCGTCTCGAACGTCCTGATGCCGCGCTCGCAGAGAATGACGTTCGGATTGCCTGACGCGATGATGTATTCGGCGCTCATCAGGAGTTCCTGAATCGTCGCCGACATTCCGCGCTTTAAGAGAATCGGCTTTTTAGTGTACGCTCCCACTTCCTTAAGAAGATTGAAGTTCTGCATGTTTCTCGCGCCGATCTGAATCACGTCGACATCGTTGAAGCATTCGATATCCTTGAAATCCATAAGCTCGGTGACGATAGGAAGGCCCGTCTCCTTCTTGGCGACGTTAAGAAGCCTGATGCCCTCCTCGCCGAGGCCCTGGAACGCGTAGGGCGACGTACGCGGCTTGAAAGCGCCTCCGCGAAGCATGGTAGCGCCCGCCTCTTTAACGGCCTTTGCACAGAAAACTATCTGTTCTTCGGACTCAACTGAGCAAGGACCCGCGATGACGGAGAACGCGCCGCCGCCGATCTTGACTCCCGAACAGTCGATCTCGGAATCTTCCGGATGGAATTTGCGGTTGGCGGCCTTGTAGGGTTCCTGGATACGCTGGACGGATTCGACGATATCAAGAGCTTCGATGAGTCCCGGATCGATGTGGGCGATATCACCTACGCACCCTATGATCGTCTCGAGATGACCGGACGATACATGCGGCTCGATATTGTTGGCCTTGAGGATTTCTTTCAGCGTTTCAAGCTGAGAAGCGCTGGCGTTGTTTTTCAGTTTGATTATCATTGTTTTTGCCTTTCTTATATTTTACCAAAAAAATTACGGCCCCGCTTTCATCGCGGAGCCGTTATATGTTACCGTTGCCTTTTTTTACGATAGCTTAACCAACTCCGCGCTCAGTAAACGCAAAGTAAAAAAAGCCAAAGTAAAAGTAACGGTTGTTGTTCATCTTAAATTATCAGCAGCGGCCCTTGGAACGGAGGAATTCGATCGAGGGCTTAACCGCGTCGAGCGTATCGCCGAGGCGCTCGCACTCGACAACGTACCACTTGACGCCGTCAGCGTCGGTAATCGGGAAGAGACGATCCCACTCGACGCCCTTGGCGCCCGGCTTGCCGGGCTGACCGAGAATGGCATTGAATTCCTTTACGCCCTTGCCCATTCCGTTCTCCTTGGCGTGAAGCGTGAAGGAGCGGTTGGGATACTTCTTGTACTGCTCGCAGGGATCAAAGCCGGCGCAGGTCGTCCAGCCCACATCCTGCTCCATCTGAACGCGCTTATCGGTATTCTTAAAGAAGTAATCCCAGTAGAGCTCGTCAGATCCGAGGATCGGCTTCATCTGAAACTCCCACTGGTGGTTATGAAGACCGATGAGAGCGCCGGACTTCGCGGCCGTCTCGGCTGCCTTGTTGTAATATTCGACGAGCATCTTCATGAAGCCGGTCGACATCTTGGTCGCCGTACCGGAGCCGTCCCACTTGAATCCCGGAGGAACATTGCCGCCGCCGGGGCAGCAAATGAACTTATTGCCGTAGCCGAGCTCGAAATCAAGAGTCTTCTGGATGTTCTCGGGCGAGAAACGATCGCGGGAGACATGGGTTCCGCAACACTCAAGACCGTTGTCGTCGAGCATCTTCTTGATCTCGGCGGCGCTGAAACCGCAGTAGCCCGCGAACTGAACGCCGGCGTAGCCGAGCTTCTTCACGTCTTCAAGAGCCTTGGCGAGGCCGACCTTCTTGATGTAACCGCGGATGGAATAAAGCTGGAGACCGACCTTGGCCGGAATCTTAGCCTTACCGCAGCAAGACGAGGGGCAAACCTTGGAGCAGCAACCCGCGGCAAAAGCGAAACCGCCAAGCACCGCGGCAGAACCGAGAAAGTTTCTTCTGGAAATATTCATTTCTATTCCTTAGTTGATTTTGTAGTATTATATTATAAATTCTCCATCGTGACAACAGGAATGTTGCGCTGGCAGAACGCATCGGTCATCGGCTTAAGAGACTTCTTATCGAACTCGTAGCCGTTAGGACCTAAAGGCCAGATTACGGGCGCCGTGTTGAGAATCGTCGCCTTGAAGCCCTGCATCGTCGCGCCGATGTTGCCGGTGTGGGAGCTGTTGCAGCCCTCGTTCTCGATGACGAAGGGATTCCTGTACCCCTTCTTCATGAGAGTCTCGAGGAACTTCGTCCAGTCGCAGCTGTCGCTGCCGCCGAAACCGGGGAGACGCGGCTCATAGTTGAGACGGTCCCATTCGTGCGCCGCGAGAGGAACGCCGGCCTTCTTCGCCAGTTCAGGCTTAACATTCTGGATCGGGAAGAGACGACCCCAGTGAACGGCCTCGGCATCGGACGGGAAGTTGCGCGTTCCCTTGATATGGACGCGGCGGAGCTTCCTGAAATCCATGGCGTTGATGACGTCGCTCGGATCGATATGCTGCCAGATGTCGTGCGAAGGATCGTACGTCTCCTGAAGATTGGAATCGTCATCAAGAATCGCGTACATAAGCTTACGGGCCGCGAGACAACCGGGGAGATTGCAGTAGCAGTCGGTCGAAGAAACCTTGCGCCACCCTTCCATCGGGCAGTTCTCGACGCAGACCGTTACGCCAAGGCTCTTGGCGTACTTAAGAATCGGGGTGAAGACCTTTTTGAATTTCTCAAGATTCTTCTCGAAACCGTTCTCCTGATTGCCGAGCTCCACATCATAACCGACGAACGAGCCGCAGACGACATCGTTGGCATCGCCGCCCAAAAGCGCCGCGATACGGATGAGCTTAAGGATATGATTCTGGTTCTTTATCTGCTGCGCGGGATCGCCGCCGATGAGATTATCGTACGAACCTACGGAAATGCGAAGACCCGTCTTATTGCAGACCTCAATCACCTTGCGCGCCGTCTCGGGTGTGAAATTGTCGTAGTCGAGATGGGTGGCGACGTGATCCGTGCGATCGGTGTCGCGGCGGAAAACGCAAAGCTCAAGACCCTGGGCTCCGACATCAAGCGCGCGCTTGACGACGCCGTCGAAGTTCTTCTCGAACGCGAGAGCCGAAGTCATAAGCCAGATCGGATTATTGCCGGCCTTGGGCTTGACGTCACGCGCAAAAGCGCCGCGCGAAGCGAGCGCACCGACGGCCGTAACGGCAGCCGCCGCCTTAAAAAAGTCTCTTCTTGAAGTATTTGACATAGGTCACCTCGTTTTTTGATTTCTCTCATTATATCAAAAACGGGCGCAAAAATACACTTGCCTTCAAAAATTTTCGCTTAATATGCCGGCGACGGAATCAGGGACCAAATCATCTATCGGATTTTTCGAAAAAAGCCGCCGCCGCACCTCCGTTGACGACTCGACCGTGCGCGGATAGGCCTTGAAAGTGCAAAGCGTTTTTAAAGTTTCATAATCCTTCCAACGCGGCAATCCCTCGACGGAATCTTCGCCGATTATGAAAAATATTTCGGCACCGGGAAATTCAAGCGCATATTCTCGAACCGTATCAATCGCATACGAAACCCCGCCCTTTTCAAGTTCGCGCGTATCAATGACGACATTGGCGACACCCGAAAACGCGGCATAAAGACACTCAAGACGGACTTCGTCGCTTAAGCGCGGCGACGAAGAAGTCTTGAACGGACTTACTGCGGCGGGAATGACGAAGAGCTTATCAAGCGAAAGTTCGTCAAGAGCCTTTTTGGCTATTCCGACATGCCCGTTGTGAACGGGGTCGAAACTGCCGCCGAATATCGCGATTCTCACTTCGCCAGTTCCTTGGAGCGCTTCGCGGCCGCGGCGAGCGTCGCTGCGACGACATCCTTGAAATCGGACGCGGCGAGCTTCTCCATTCCCGCCGCGGTCGTCCCGCCCTTTGTGCAAACGCCGTCGATAAAGGGCTTAAGCGGCATGCCGCTTTCACGCAGAAACTTAGCCGTCCCGTACATCGTCTGCTCCGCCAAAAGCCGCGCGACATCAGGCTTAAGCCCAAGCTTTACGCCGGCCTCGGCCATCGCCTCCTCCATATACGCGAAATAGGCGGGCCCCGATCCCGAAAGCGCGGTAACGGCGTCAAAATCCTTCTCTTTCAAAACGGCCGTCGCGCCCGCTCCGCCGAGAATCTTCTCGACGGCGGCAACGTCGGCCTTCTTGGCGTTCGGCGCGGCGCAGACGGCGCACATACCGGCGTTCGCTCTCAATGCGAGATTTGGCATAACTCTGACGAGGCGTACTTTAGAACCGAACAGACGGCGCAGACCGGAAAGCTTCTTACCCGCGACAATCGAGACGAGAATCTGCGTCGATTTCAAAAGAGGCTTCACCTCGGCGGCGACGGCGGCGACATCCTGAGGCTTGACGCTTAAGAAAACTATCTTCGCGTTTCGCGCGACCTTCTTAAGATCGTCCGTCACCTCTACCGGATATTTCGCCCTGAGTTCCTGCGCTCTGGCGGGGACTTTCTCGGCCATTATGACAGAAGACTTGTCCTCTACGGCGCAAAGGATCCCTTCCGCCATCTTGCCCGCACCTAAAAATCCGATTTTAACCGCCTTTGCCATATATGCTCCTTGATTGATGATATGCTTTCAAAAAAGCGCCGCAGTCTCAGACCGGACGTATCAGAGAGTCAACAACCCCGTCGACCATTGAGAAAATATTTTTCTGGAAACTTCCTTAAATCCGCGTTCGGAGAAAGCCGCAAAAACCTCGGGATACAATTCGTTCAAAATTCCGGATATTACAAGTTTCGATTTAACGTAACCGGAAATCTCGTCGGCAAAAGCGATAAGAAGCGGGCCTAAAATGTTGGCGACGACCAGATCGGCCTTCGCAAACGCTTCGCCCTTCACCTCGCCCGCCCGCTCCTGGAGCGCAAGATCGGGATAAACGCCCTTCGCGGCTTCGATGGACGAATCAAGCGTTACCGATCCGCCGCCGAGAGCAAACTCGCGCAAATCGACATCAACCCCGTTTTTCGCAGCGTTCTCGACCGCGGCATTGACAGCTTCGGCATCAATGTCAAAACCGGATACGGGCGCGTAGCCGAGCTTGGCGGCGGCGATTGAAAGAATCCCGGAGCCGCATCCCATATCAAGAAACGACCCGCCTTCGGCCGAGAGCTCGTCGATATATTCCAGACACGCGCGCGTCGTCTCGTGCTTACCCGTGCCGAACGCCAGGCCGGGATCGAGGATAACCAAAGAGCGGTTTTCATCTCCGGGCTCTTTAACGAGGGAATCAAGCTCCCACTCCGGCACGACAAGAAGACGATCGCCTATTCTATCCGTCTTGAAATGGCGACGGTAACTTAAAATCCAGTCCTCATCCGGGAAGCTCATGTATTCAAGCCGGGAATCGCACCCGACAACCTTAAGAGCATCGCCTAGAACCGACTCGGCACGCGTTCTGTCGGACTCGTCCGGGAAAAAGACCTGCATTTCGGTCTGAGAGCCCTCGACATCGCGATACGACGACAAAACGAAATCCCCTCCGTCGAAAACTTCGAAGAGGGGATTCTCGAACTTGTCGTCTACTAATGAGAAGACCTTGTTCACGCCTGCTTGGCGACGAGCTTTTTAACGAGCGTAGGACGCTGAACGAGAACGCGAACTTCCTCGGCGCCCATAAGCTTGACGTCTTCCTCTTTCATGCCGAACTTGACGAGACGGCGGCGCTGGGCAGCGCTCTTGTGAGCCTTGCCGGCGGGCGTCTTGCACGGACGAACGTGAGATTCCTTGCGAAGTGTACGACCTGTACCCATTTTCTACCTCTTCTTTCTTCTCTTGAAACGAAAAATTATTGCGCATATTATACCTTATTCGTCGCATTAAAGCAACCGCAAATTTTGCCGATGCGCAAATACCGGCCGACTGACTTTCAGTTAATCAAAAAGCGTAACAAAATTTTCACTTTTTGCAAAGCTGTCAAACGCGCAATCCACCGCCTCTGCCGAATGGGAATCCGAGTTAAGAACGAATTTTACGCCGCGCTCGCGCAGCAGATCGCGGAACGGGCGCGAAGGATACGCGTCATCGAGCCATCCGCGCGAAATGGCACCCGTATTGACCTCCACGATTTTTCCGCTCGCGGCTATAACATCGGCCGTTTTAACAAGCTCTTCAGCGTACCACACGTCATTTTCGTTGAAATAAGGGCTTTTAGCGTTAAACTTTCTGACGAGATCCGGGTGTCCGATAATATCGAAATCAAACTTCGCGATCATTTCTCGCTCTTGGGCGAAATAGGCGCGGATATACGACTCGACAGACCCCTCGAAATAAGCGCGGATACCGTCGGCGAGATTTTCGGGAGAGATGTCGACAGCTACCAGATTGCCGTCAGGCGCTTTCACGTAATGTACGGAGCCTATGATGTAATCAGGCTTAACCTCCTCATAAAAAGCTCTGTCCGGGCATGCGCCGCCGGGAATATAATCGGCCTCCACTCCGCAATAGACCCGTATTTTATCACTATACTTTCCAGCCAACGCGCGTATCTCTTCAGCATACGAGCGGGCCTTTCCGGGAACAAGCACCCAATCAAGCTCATTTTCGGGAAGCATCGCGTGAGACGAAAACCCGATCGCCGAAAAGCCCTTTTCGATCGCGGCGAGAATCACCGTCTCCGGCGTATCCTTGCCGTCGCACCATGTCGTGTGAGTATGGAAATTAGTCTTTTTCATCTCTTGACCATACATGAGCCGTCTTTAGTTTCAATACCGTTCATCAATGCGATCGCAACGCCGTAATTGACGATCGGAACACCCGCTTCTACGCAGCGCGAAAGCCTGTTCATGACGGCGCGACGCGTCAACATGCATCCGCCGCAGTGAATAACGAGCTTAGGAAGATTATTTTCATCAAGCGGAAAATCGCCTCCCGACGCAAACTTAAAGTCAAGATTTCTGCCCGTAAACCTCTTTAAAAGCCGCGGAATCTTCTCTGTGCCGATATCGCCGCACTGGCGGCGGTGAGTACACCCTTCCGCTATCAAAACCCTATCGCCGTCTCGAAGTTTCTTAATCGTCGACGCGCCTTCGCACAGAGTTTTAAGATCACCCTTTTGTCGGGCAAAAACTATCGAAAACGATGTTAGCTCGATATCCTTGTCCAAAATCGAATCGACTTCTTTAAACGCCTGCGAATCGGTTATCACAAAGCGGATATTCGCTTTGCCGAGACGATCTACAATCCCTTTCAGCTCTGAAGACTGACACACGACCGCCGACGCTCCGTTATCGATAAGTTCACGAATAACCTGCTGCTGGGGAAGAATCAACCGCCCTTTCGGCGCCGCGGCGTCTATCGGACAGACGCATACGACTATGTCACCCCTGCCGACAAGATCGGCGACGAGAGGCGCGGGCTTTTCCTGAGGCGCCGCCTTGGCAAGCCGGTCGCGGAAAGCTTCAAGCCCGTCGAGCGTTCTGCACGAAAGCGCGATTTCTCCTTCGGCGCAGACCGCATTCTGAACAAGATCGCTTTTAGTTCTTACGACTATCAGCGCGACGCCGCGCCGTGCACAGGTTTCACGCACATGACGGTCGTTCTCGAGCTCATCCGCGCCGGCGGGAATCGCAAGAACAGCGATATCGGCAAGTTCAAGAACCGCGAGAGACTTCTCGATCCGCTTAAGGCCCAGCTCACCCTCGTCATCGAGCCCGGCGGTATCTGTAACAAGGCACGGGCCGAGAGGAAGAATCTCCATCGCTTTTGAAACGGGATCGGTAGTCGTTCCGGGAACGTCCGAAACGATAGCGAGCGTCTGCCCCGTAAGAGCGTTAATCAGCGAAGACTTACCGGCGTTGCGGCGCCCGAAAAAGGCGATACGCGTCCTGTTGGCGTTTGGAGTCGAATCGTTATGCATAGTGGCGTTGCTGGAGATATTCATCACTCGTTACAGTATACCCCATCTTTCAGCGGATAGTCAATCCGATAAAACAAAAAAGCCTCGGAATCCCGAGGCTTTTTATGCATGCCGGCAAATTGGCTTAATCGAGCTCCTTTTTCGACTTCAGCACCTTGCCGGTGACCGCGTCGATATCGTATTCGTAATCGTAAAGACCCGATTCGAATTCGACTTCATAAACCATGACGCCGTTTTCGCGGTCAAGTTCACACTGCAGGTCACGCACTTTGGCGCGCTCAAGACCGGCATGCGTAAGAGCCGCATTAATCGCAGCCTCCTTGCCGATGTACTTCTTCGCTTCGGCGGACTTTCCTTTTTTGCAACACGATTTGCACTCAGCTTTAACTTCGGCAGGCTCTGCGTTGCATTTTTTCTGGGGCATCGTGAGGTCGGCCGCGAACACCGCCGCGGACACCGTCAATACGACAAGTATTAGACTTTTCTTCATTTTGGTGCTCCTTTCTTTTTGATTGGAGTATATCACGATTTTTTTCACCGCGCAATAGGAAAGTGTTACTTCATCTATATGTGTCGTGGCTAAACTCTTCTAGTCCCGCCTTTTCAAGCCAGGACCGCATTCGGGCGTTGCTGAAATCGAGGTTGTGCGAAACAGTATCTAACGCATATAATGTCGGATCGAAAAGCGGTTTTCTTTTTGAAAGCGCCGTCGAAAGCGCGGCAATCGGGCGTATCAAAGCCATTGGCAGCGTCGTCTCGCGCAAGCGCTTTCCAGGAAGGAACTCCGCCGCAAGTTCGCGATAGTATTCGCTTAACGTTACGCGCCGCGAATCCAGTACCGTAACTCCCTCCCCGCCCGCTTCCGGCAAAACCATCGCCGCGTGGAGCGTACGGCAGACATTCTCCACATGAGCGAGAGGCCAGCGGTTCCGTCCGCGCCACTTTCCGAAATGAAAAACGAACGGCGAATTCTTCAGGTATGCGACGGTGCGCGGCGTGATGGAAGTATCTCCCCGTCCATAGACTACGCATGGTCTTACGCAACTGAAGCGCTCACGAGAGAGATTCGCCGCGAGCCACTTTTCGGAAAGTATCTTATACTTCGGATAAGGATTCACAGCGCTCTCGTCAAAACTCAGTTCATCCTCACTTTCGCCGTTAAAATCATGAAGACCGTAAACATCAGCTGTCGACAAATACACAAAGCGCTTCACATTACGATCCGTTGAGACGGAAGCGAGATTTTTAACGACCTCATAGTTTGCGGCACGGAACCATTCATCACGACCGACATCGCTTGCCCGCGCCGCAATGTGGACGACATAGTCCGGCTTGTCGTCGAAGAGACGCCCAATCGCCGCCTCGTCCGTCAAATCGGCCGTAATCGTCTTTACGCCCAGCCGCGCAAAACGATCCGCGACCTTGCGATGGACGACGCCGACGACGCGGTAACCGGCGCGGACGAAATATTCCGCCGCGTTCGAGCCGATGTATCCGCCTGCACCTGTGACGAGAACCGTTTCCATTCTCTCTCCATTTCAGTTTGCCGATCCCTATCACTTCTTCACAATCCACTTGCCGCCTTTGTCTCCGCCCTCTCGGACAAGGAGGCCAACCTCTTTCATGGCACGTATGGCGCGCCAGACACTGATTGCGGAAAAGCCCAGTCTTTTGGCGACGGAAGGAATATCTACTTCTGGGTCTTCAGCGAAGGCGGCAAGAACCTTTCTGGCGTTTTCGCGGAAGTCGTTTCTATATGCACCCATCAGAATATCAAACTCGCCTTTTTCACCTTCACTTCTTTGCTTTTCATCGTCACTTATCCGATTTACATCTTCACTTACGGCCTTTTTCATCGTCACTTCGGCGTTTACATCTTCACTTATGGCCCTTTTCTCCCTCACTTCCTGCTTTTTCACCCCCAATTCCGACTCGTCCGCCTCAAACTCGACAATAACCTTGGTGCGGTCGGGTTCGTAGGATTCGATAATGGACGGCTCGGCAAACTTCTCTTTCTCCCAGACACCATACAGGCTCGACAGCCCCATGCCGGAACGTTCGCCGATGCGCACCAGCGAAAAGATGTTGAATATCTTTCCGTTTCGCGCGTCGCTCGTGCCGCCCGCGATGGCTACGGACTTGCTCATGCGCAGCGTCCCCGGATTCGAGACCTCCAGCCGCTTGGGGTACTTGTCAATCACGATGCCCCTCCGCCCGTGGTAGTCCGCATGGATGAACGCGTTCGCCAACACTTCGCGCAGAGCCTTGTGGACAGGTGTATCATCATCCCTCGTCACGTTGTCCGACGCAATCTTGAACGGCACCTTCACCCCCGCCGTGATCGACTGGTTGACGCGGAAGAAGAAGTCGAAGACGTTTCCGCTCCAGTTGGCATCGCCCGAACACACGCGATCCGTCCAGCGGACGTCTGGCGAGAGGTGCTCGCGGTAGTCGAGGAAGAAGTACGGCAGGACGTTTGTAATCTCATTGAAGTCACCGAAGCAGACAAGCCCAGCAAGCGTCGGATGCACCTTGCCGTCGTGCCCGCGAGCCGCCGCGCCGATCTTCATCAAGAAGCCGTCATCGGCCAACCCGCTCCAGACATGTCCAGGGCGCAACTGGCTGAAGTACATCCGATACCGGCGGATGGAATCGGCGTCAAGGTCGGCAATCGTCAGTTCGTCAAGGACGCAGTTGTCCGCTGTCTCCGCGCACTTGTCGCGGATCATGCCCTCGACAGTCTCCCGCGAGCAATGGTAGTCACCCTCGCCGTTTCTGCGGTACGTTCCCTTGAACACGTCCGCGCCAACAAAGACCGGGCGGACAGTGCGCTCCGCTCGCGGGACTTCGACAACAACAAGCCGTTTGCCGTCAACCTCGATGGGATAAACAGACTCGTTGAACAGGACATTCGCACTGATCTTCTCGGCGTTGTTGACCGCGTTCCAGATGTCGGCCACCGTTTTCTCTACATCCGGCAATCCCTCGACCTCGCGCTTGCCGTCCTTTTCGCGGATGCCAAGGATGATGGTTCCGCCGTCCGTGTTGGCGAACGCGCTGTACGATGGCCAGAAGTCGGCGGGAACGCCGCCTTTCGCCCGCTTGAACTCGACGGCGGCATTCTCGCTCTTTTCCACAAGTTTCTTGATCTCTTCCGGTTTCATCTCAACCCCTCTTAGAAGATTATATCACGATTTTCCTTGGCGTGGTTGGTCGTCCAGTATTGTTTCGCTGTATGGGAGACTTCAATTTCAACACCATCGATGCCCGCCAATCGCTCCGCCATGCGCTCGGCGAAGTACACGGATCGGTGCTGACCTCCGGTGCAGCCGAAAGCGACTTGAAGATGATCACGGCCATCCCGCTTGTATTGCTCTATTGATTGGCGGACAAGCGTCTCGGTCGCCTCAAGGAACGGCTCGACCGTCTCCGGGAATCGGGCGAAGAAGTCCGCCACGGGTTTGTCGCGCCCCGTATAGCCGCGCAAGGATTCATCCCAGAAAGGATTAGGCATCGCCCGACAGTCAAAGACAAAGCCGCCGCCATTCCCGGTCGGATCGTCCGGGATTCCGCGCTTGAAGGAGAACGATAGAATTGTGACCTTCATTTGCCACCTCCTTTCAATTTGGCATTAATCTGTGCTATCGCACCTTTGAGTACTTGCAAGCAGATTTTGGCCGTGTTGATGTCTGGAGAAAATTGCCGCGCATTCTGTTCAAAGGGATGTATGTAATTTCTGAAATCTCTAACAACGTGACAGAACTTGTGAACGTCCTCCTTGAGATAGCCAAGTTCCTTTGCAACATTGATCAAAGATTCCAGCCGCCAATCTGTAATCTGTTTTACATTCCCATGTGAGTCTTTTTGCGCTGCGCGAGCTTTGCAAAACATACTTGCATTTGATGTGGCAATTGACAGCAAGACCGCTTCAAGAATGCTACCTGTAAGGAAGATTGCAGAAAGCGGAGCGTTTGCATTCAAGCATCTTTTTAACTCATCAAGTCGTTCTTCGACAATGTTCTGGACGCCAGAAATCGGCAACAAACCATCAAACGAAATTTCAGCGAATTCCTTTCTGAGAAAATCATCTTCCGTTTCTACGACATTCTCGTTCGCTTTGGCATTGTCAATTGAAAAAGACGGTTTGGCCCGCTTAAACGAGATGTCACTCAAGTTGTTATCCCAAAAGATGTTCCATCCATCAAATTGCAACTCATTGTTAAAGGCCGTTATGCCCTCGGTGAATTTCTCGCTAGTTCCAAACTCGCGTGGCGAGAAAACGGTGCGAATAATCTTTTCAAGTTCAGAGCGCCCGTTTATCTGCTCAAGATGAGTTTGCGTGTATGTCGATCTGGATGGAAATCCTGCCCCATATGTATCATGAAATCCTACTGAATTAAACAACTGCACCAGCATGGGGCCGCTTCTATAGACAGGGGCCTCATTTACGTAATGTATGAGCAAGTTCAATGTTCTCGGAGATAGATTTATCATCTCTCGCCTCCGTTCTTCGACATTGAGACTGCGGTAATTAACTCTTCCGGCAACTGCCACATTCCGACATTGCCGCGACAGGGGAATGGGTCAGGCAATTTGCGGATGTTTGAGAGCAGCCACCAGTAACGGTAGCCTTCGTTCCAAAACTGCGCCTGAACCCGCCAAGGTTCTTCTTCGGGTTCTGCATCTATCGCCTGGTAGTCCATCACCGCGATGATGTGGCCGGGCCAACGGCTCGCTTCTTCCCATGTCGGGATGATGGCATCCACCATGTCACCGTTGAATCGCCGCAACCACGCTTTGATGCCGTCATATTCGGCACGGCAGAACTTCTTGGAAACGCTCATCGCGCAACGCCCCCTCGCCGGGACCGGCAGACAACTGCGGTTTTCCACACGCTTCAGTCCCGACATAATCAGGGCGGCGTATGCTCCGGTGCATGTAAAGGCGTTGACGATTTGCATGCTCTAAATCTCCTGTCCATTATATCTCTGATTCGGGCCTTACTACCTAAAAGTACTCAGCACCCTATCCTTGATTCAAGTCCCCAACTGTCTTCACCACGCAATATTCCACGTTGGAAAATAACGCGTAATGCGCCTCGGCGCACTTTATCTTCTGCTTCTCAGTTCCCGACAGTTTTTCAATATCAACCTTTCCCACACCAGTATTCTTCGTCTCTGCTACAAAGTATATCTTTCTCTCATCCTTGAACACAACAGCCCAATCAGGGTTGTATGCGCCGATTGGAGTCGGGATTCTGAACCAGTTCGGCAACTTGAAGTAAAACTCAACCTGCTCGCTTGCTTCGCAGTCCTTCGCGAATTGCGTCTCCGTATCCGAATCAAGCGGAATGTAATTAGCATAAATTGTTTTGTTCGCTTTACTGCTATCCGCACTGCCAACCTTAAAGGTGAAACTGTTCAGGTATATCTCCAAATCACGATCCTCAAATAACGTCATCTCGTACTCCCGGTTCCCGATACGCTCATACTTGATGCCGGAAATCATAAGAGAATAGAGTTCTTTCCGTATTACCTCAACAGCGCAATCCATGAACAATTGTGGATTCCTCACCAGCTCGGTCATTCTGCCCGACTTTTCGAGAATGCTCATGATTGTCGCTCGCGTCAGTTCCGTCTTATTCTGAATGTACCCTAACACGTCCGGAATCGCAAGCGGCTGGTTATCAATCTTGACGGGATTCTCTGATAAAAACTGCGTCCCTACACCCTGATCGCCGGACATCGTCATCTTGACTTTCGTCGAACGAATCGACGGCGCAGAAATGGGCGGCAGAGTTGCGACATGTTTTGCCGCCATGTCTATTAGTTCTTCTGTCTTATAATTCACACGATAAGTCGTACGATATTTTATGCGTTCCCATATTTCCAGAAAGCGCGGATCGACCTCAAACCCCTTACGGTACTTGACAGCCTTGCGCTTTCGCGCATTCTTGACACGTTTGCGAAACTCCATTCCACAGTCTTCCTCGAACTCACTTTGCAGCGCCTTCGCGAAATCCTCGTATGATTCGTTGGCTATGACCGTCAGACGATTTATGCCACTATCGTAGATTCGCACCCCTTCCTGATTGACAGGCAACCTTAGCCCTCGCCCTATTTCTTGCCGCTTTTTTATGTCGGACTTCGTCTCGTTCAAAGTGCAAATCTGGAACACGTTTGGGTTGTCCCATCCCTCACGCAGAGCCGAATGCGAGAATATGAACCGGAGCGGATTGGAAATGTCTAACAACGTCTCCTTATCCTTCATGATCAATGAATACGTGTCGTTGTCCGCCTGCGTTTCACCATTGGTGTCTTTCATACGACCTTTCTTGTCTTGCGAGAAATAGCCGTTGTGGACTTTATCTACAGATGCCGTGTCTAATGTACGGTACGTGTTCTTTTTAATCAATTCGGAATAGGCCTCTTCAAACCAACGCGTGAACTTTCCCGCGACAGGTTTACCTCGCTCGTCATAGTCACGGTAGTTGGCTACCCTGTCGATGAAAAACAATGACAACACCTTGATCCCAAGCCGTCTGTATTTCAATTCTTTTCGCAAATGCTCTTCCACGGTTCTGCGAATCTGAAAACGCATGACCTCGTCCGCCATTCCCCCCAAGTGCTGCCCGACGAAAAGAATATTGCCATTTGCAAAAGCAATACACTCGTTCCCGGCATCGATTTCCTCCACGATATAGCCGTCTGAATATACTTCCCGCTCATTTGAAAGCCTGTAGAGATCATCCCCTACACGTACTGTGAACTCCTTTTCCGCCACACCGTCTTTGGTGCTACAATGGATGCGGATCTTCGCCATCACCTTCGTCTTTGCGCTCTTTATGGACTCCAGTACAACGTACGCGCCGTTGAATGGGCTCTCCTCAAGTACCGAATCAACCTCTATCTGCTTCACCAGTTCCAAGTCGTATGCCTTTACAGGATTCAGACTGTAGATCAGGTTGTACACGTTCCTGTGCGTCGCGGAATAGCGCAGAGTACAAAGCGGATTCAACCTGTCTATTGCCGCCGATCGCTTGTCCGTCTCCATGTTCTGAGGTTCATCAACAATCACGATTGGCGACACCGCTTGAATGAACTGGACGGGTTCCCGCCCGCTCAATTTGTCGTTCGGCTTGTTGATGATATTCTCGTCCTTCGCGAACGAATCAATGTTGATGACAAGAACATCGATGGCATTGCTCGTCGCAAAACCACGCAACGCAGACACACGACCGCTATCGTACACTTGAAAATGAAACGGTACATTGTCATACAGATTCTGGAAATGCTCGTGCGTAATCTGAAGGTTCTTTAGTACACCCTCCCGAATGGCAATTGACGGTACGACTATCACGAACTTCTTGAACCCATATTTCTTCGATAGTTCGTAGATCGTGCGCAAATAGACATACGTCTTACCCGTTCCCGTCTCCATCTCTATGGAGAAATGGCGACCTTCCAACTTACCGGACTGAACAATATCGTTTCGTGCCTGTACAGTCCGAAGGTTTGTCAGAAGTTGCTCATCGGAAAGTACAATCCTATTCCGCGTAACACAGGCAAGACTCAACTCCTCCGGCTCGACAAGCGGAATCTCGTCCACGGAGTCAACCGTAGGCTGCCCCTCAAACAGATCTACTGCCGACTTTACCGCAGCCAGCTGATAGTCAAGATTGGAATCGAATGAAAGTTTCATGTCTTTTGCGTAATGTTATTTGAGAAGTCCAACATAAGGTGGTAAAGCATAAACTCATCCCCAGCATTCTGCTTGTGAAGAGAAGTGTATATATGTTCAAAATCTCTTACTGCACCTTTAATTTGACGTAGCTTTTGTCTTGCATAAACTACTACATCCCGATTCTTGTCATCCTTAAGATGTTTTCCGAATAAAGAATTAATGCATTGCACATTGGCATCAATATTCATTGGTGCGACGAGAAACCCAATCATGAAGTTCATCTTAAATTTACAAGGATAACAACCCGATACAAATCTAAACACACCATTTGCAATGTACTTTGCATTAAGGCCTGATACTGATCTCGTCCGTTGGTTATCCAGTCTTTTACACTCTATCAAATAATACTGCTCATCGTCTAAAAACATGCCACGAGGCGAAAACACGCGAATGTCTGGACGTCCATTAGCCTCCACGCTCTCTGGGTCAAACAAAAAGCGTCCCAATTTGAATCTTTGTTTAAATGCCCTGTTTTTTAAATATCTACGAACAAGAACATCGCGGATTGCATTCTCATCATTCACACACACGACACCGTCCTTCTTTAGTGATTCATATGCATATACACACCCCCGCAATATAGACTCGACACCTTTATTATAATATCGCTTTGCCCCAACAAAAGTTGTTGCGCCTTGCAATTGACAAATACTCATTTCATTCCTCCCGTCCTCACCATAGCATCAGAAAATTCCTCCACGTCCAACCGAGCAATTGCAGGATGCCACAACCTGTTCATATTTGGTTTGATGATATAAAACCCATTGCGTTCAAACCCGCGGATGTCTTTTTTTACAAACAAACGGTCCGTAATGCTCCCTGATGCAATTTTATCCAAAAAGTTAATCCATTTTTTGTCCGAGAAATTAACACCATCTGGCTTTCTCGATATATAAAACCGAATACCAATCCAAGCTTCATCAACATGTGCGTCATAGAAGAATCTATTAATACCATCCTCAAAGACAGCAGAAAATCTTTCCAAAAAGACATCTACATACGCCTTAATCAAATTATCGTCTTTTCGCAATTTCTTTTCTGCCCGGTGTCCTATTACAATCATAGGCCTTATGACAGTTAAGGCATAATCTATCAAATCAGTTTCTGCTTTAGACACATTCCATGTGGCAATTACCGCTGAATTAATTTCTTCGACACACGAACTTTTCACTTTTTGACCAATACCGTAGTTGCCCAAAAGATCTTTATTTAGTTGTTCTTGCGATTCTAATCCTTCAACTATCTTTGCCAAGCCATCACAATAGGGCATTTTAAACAAGTCGCCATGATGAAATTGTTCCCGCTCTATTCCTACGGAAGTAAATGTATTTATTGCGAAATATGTAAACAGATCGGAAGCACCCAATCCTGCAATATTTCGCAGAATCACGACATCGGCCTCACGATATGCCTTGATAGCCGTCAACGAATCTTTAAAGAGCAAATTGCGCATCGACACAGCTGACCGAAGCGTTAGATTTCTAGAATCAAGTCCTTTTCGGCAAAGTAGCATAGGTGCTTCAAAAATATCGTTCTTCTGACTACGCAATCTGTGCACAGAACCGCCTTTGAACGGCGCTATCTTGCTGTCGTCAATAATGAAATTATCAATTGCTTCCGCGTCTATAAAATCTCTGCCTTTTAAGTGTGCTGCAGAATATTTTGGGGTTTTGCTAAATTGGATTCCCGTTCCGCAAACAAACCGCACTTTATCACCTATTACTTCACCAATCTTTCTATTTTCATCCTTCAGTTGCTTAATGAATAAAAAATCCAAGTATGATCCATAAACCAATACCTTCCAGAGCCAGTCATATGTCTTAAGGCGATTTTGCTGAACTTGCTGAATGTCATGCCTCGTAAGTGAAAATACCTTAAAAAGCGTAAACGACAGACTCGGCTTAACAGATATATGAGTTATGATATTCTTGTCTGTATCTTGACCTAACGCACGCTTGTAAAATATAACACACGCTGGAGCGATAGCACATTTATTTGACACGTTGAACACCTCGTGACGAACTGAGGATAGTTCAAGTATTTTCTCCACCAGAGTCTCAGCAAGAAAAGAAGCTCTAAAATCTTTTGAATTATCGTTATATAAAACTTTACTCGTCACAACAAAAGCGCATAAAGTCGAAGAGGTTGCAAACTCCAATCCCCTTACAAGAAATGCTTGCGCAATTTCATTGTCTGCGATTGGGAATTTACTCTCTCTATTACGCTTTATGAAGGTTTTAACTGTCGAATCCATTCTGCCACCCCCGCGCAACCACGGAGGATTACCAATAATGCAATCGAACGGCCTGTCTTGAACCATTGCTTCAATGCGCCTGATTGCACTATCGTCACTATCAAACGCATTTGCACATATTAGATTAGTGCCAAGTAAGTTGGGGAACTTGAAATGCTCAATGTCTGCAGGCGTCTGGTAGTCAAGCAATGTTAGGTAGATGGAGAATATGGCTACCTGAACGGCACTCTTGTCTTTATCGATTCCAAATATATTATTTGTTACTATGTCCGACAGTACTTGCTTGAATCTGCGATTCGATTTGCCCCCCCCCGTCTCTTGTATGCATTTCTCAATCATCTTGCGAAGCGACTCGACAAGGAAGATTCCAGAACCACAGGCAGGGTCAAGAACTTTGCAATTCCAATCCACTTTTCCCCCCAATGATTCTGTTACCGTCTCTCGTACTATATAGTCAACAAGAAATGTTGGCGTATAATAAGCCCCGCTTTTGGCTTGATTCTCCTTCCCAATGAACTTTTCATACACATTGCTAATGAACTCTATGGGCAACACAGAGAAATCGTACATGTCAAACAAGACCTGTTGTCCGTTTTCGATGTCATCGCTCTTTAACATCCTAATGAGGATTTCAAAAACACCATCCGGCATCGAAAGAATTGTCGATTCATCCATTGTGAACAAATCGCCATTAAAGCCTATGTCTTTGCTCTGCAAATAAGAAATAAACCGAGCAAACTTCCTCTTGTCAGATAAAAGGGCGCACAGGTCTTTATTGCTCCAGTACTTAGGATTGTTGTTGAAATGTAATCTGACTTTCCTATCAATTAGATATCGGATGAAAATTATCTTGCCAACAAGTGCATTTGCAAGGCCGCGCTCGACATGGCACTCGTTACAAAGCTTACCTATCACCGCATCTATGTTTTTAAGGAGATATCTATCTACACGACTTTCCCTGTCAAGATTGTCTGCATACCTATTCCACGTTTCCCCCGCAACCAACTTGGAATGCTGGAAGTCTTGCAGTTTTGTTTCGTCGCCAAAACACTCTAATACTTTTTTGCCATTTCCCTCAAGAAGACGAAAACCATTGTATATTCTTACATCCGCCTGATCAACCACTATTACAACAGGCGTTTCATTAAAGTTCCAGATCGCCTTGTGTAACGCTTCCATGTCACGAGGATCCTCGTAAAACATGATTAACGGCTTATTGTCAAAGCAGAAGAACGCATCAAATGCTCCTAAAGCATCATTCTTCTCAAGCAATCGTTTTATACGACTTGGAAATTCAACCCTCTCCTGCCAATTATCATTCTTCCTGACAAGGCAATCTTTCCCCGCAAAGTCCAGTCTTTTATAGACCTCGTCAAGTGTCATTTCCATAGTCCTTTCCCTAAATCGTCTTGAACTCTGCGCCCGCATCCCTAAGTTGCAGAACGGTGTTGGTCTTTAGCTGGTCATTGCCGGAGAAGATACGGTCGAGCGCAACGACCTTCCGCGGTTTTACGGATATGACTTCATCGACGATTTCCCGCGTCGCCTCTTCAAGCATAAGCACAAGTTCCCCATCATTCACCAGAAACCACTTGCCGCGCCGCTCTATCTTGCTGTTGAGGCTCTTGCCACTACGTAAAAGAAGTTCATATACCATGTTATCGACCGTCGCCGTCTCGCTGACGGGATCAACAAACGATAACATCTGTTCCGTAAGTTTCCCGATGTTGTCACCCGCAATCTTTCGCCACACCTTGAAGTTGCTCGATTGCAGCTTAAACGCCTTGAACCCCAAATCCGGCATAGTTACGTTTGCCACATCGCCAAGCGCCAACTGGCTCTTTGCGTCCGCCTGTTTCGCCATAACTTCTTCCCCTATCTTCTTAGCAGCGCGGCGTATGCGTTCGCGTGATATCTCGGCAATGGTCTGATAGCCCGCCTTCGCCGCCTCACTGTCCACATCGCACACCTCCGGCAATTGTACACAGATAAATCTGCGCTTCCCGCCATCCTCCGCATTCAACTGCATCACAGCATGGGCTGTCGTTCCAGAACCCGCAAAGAAATCGAGGATTATATCGTCTTCACGCAGATCTGCAATTCGCGCAAGATGTTTAATCAATCGTGTCGGTTTTGGCGTAAACTTTATCTCCGGTAAAAGTTCACGTAATTCCTTAGTAGCCTCATCAGTGTGCCCAACATCTTTATGCATAAGCAGTGTTGTTGGCATACTCCCTTGTCTAATTTCAGAAAGGAAATTTTTCAAGCAAGGAACTTTATTCTCACCATTCTTTCCCCACCAGAGACGATCCTCCTTCACGTTTTTCGCGTGAACTTGAACGGAATTCGCCCATACCCGAGTTCGCAATGGAAATACATCTTCCCCAGTAAACGGATTGGTAATGGCGTAATATAAGGTCGGACGCTCGGTAGCAGTATAACGACAAGTATAGTCAGTAGCTTTCCACGGACCGCGCGGGTCATTGTCAGGATTCTGGTATCGGGAAACTTGCTCTTCTCCAAAAGGGAGCAACCCCATTCGAAATGAGTCCGTGTGTTGATACATGAGTATCGTTTCATGCATGTACCCTACGACTTTCGTGTCCGGTGGTGGAGAATATCTCTTTTGCCAAGCAAATGAACAGACAAAATTCTCCTCCCCAAATACCTCGTTCATTAAGAGACGTAAGTCGTGAACTTCGTTGTCGTCGATGGATACGAAAATCACACCATCATCACGCATAAGGTTCTTGGCGAGGTAAAGACGTGGCAACATCATCGAAAGCCAGTTGGAATGGTACTGCCCGTTTTCCTTTGAGTTTTTCCGGAACAACCCCTCGCGCATCATGTAACCATCCTCGCCTTTGTCGCCGACGCGCCGCAGGTACTCCTCTTTCGTCTCGGAGAATCTGTCTGGGTAGATGAACGAATCGCTTCCTGTGTTGTATGGCGGATCGATATAGATCATCTTCACCTTGCCGAAGTAGCTCTT
The DNA here is from genome assembly GCA_017520845.1 of Kiritimatiellia bacterium. Classification (GTDB taxonomy): domain Bacteria; phylum Verrucomicrobiota; class Kiritimatiellia; order RFP12; family UBA1067; genus UBA1067. Next base: position 46,795 of record JAFXEU010000072.1, read on the forward strand.
CTGCAAGGCTTTGAGGACTTCAAGATTCTCGCCCTCGATGAAAATGTTTTCCGTCGTGTCAAAGTTGACGGACTGTTCCATGTCTGGCGCAAGAGTCTGCACATTGCCCTCAAGCAATGTCCTGAACGCATCCGTCTTGCCGGCCCAGCTCAATTCATAGCGTTCAGATCCTATCGTCGCATTGCCATCGCCCAACAGCAGACGAAGTTTTGCGAAGTCGATTCCACCCTTGGCATCACGACACTCCGGGAACAAGGCCGTGACCTTCGCCACATTGTCCAAGGAATCCTCATTCCCAGTTGAAATCACATTTTCCATTTTTGCCCCTCTTTCTTTCATCCCCGCCCCTTGACTTCTTCGTCTGGCACATAGTCCATGATGTCTCCAATGTTGCATTGCAAGACCCGACATATTTTTTCAAGTGTAGGAGTGCCCACGGCCTCGCCCTTGGACAACTTTGCAAGTGTTGCCGGAGCCATACCAGTCGCATCGCGCAGATCGGTGCGCGACATATCATGGTCAATCAGTTGATGCCATAATTTCTTGTAGCAAAATGCCATCGTCTCTTTCTCCTAAAGAATGTGAAGGTAGTATATCATAACTTGGCTGATTTATCAATGTGTAATGAATATAATATTCAATATAATTAACCTAATCTACAACATAGCGATAATCATACAGCCCCCACTACGCCCAAAGTGAAGTCCAGTATGATGCCGTTTCTGCCAGCCAGTTCTCGCGCGGAATTGCGCGATAGTCCGGCGGCGGCGAAACCATGTGACCTGTTCTGGAACCGCATACGACGCGAATCGAGCCGTCATGTTCGAAATCTCCGAATCCGCCGCGTCCGACGAGGATCGCGCCTTCAACGCGTTTGCCATGCGGGACAGCGAACAGAAGTTCGTATTCACCGACGCCGCCGACAAGCGCCCAGCCGGGTTCGACTCCGGCCGGAAGGCTGTACGCGATTCCCGGCGCAAGAGCGCGCTCGACGTCCACCTCGATCAGGATACCCGCATTTACACAGCGGAAATTTTCCAGCGCGTCGAAAAATCCGCCGCTCGTGTCCGTCGCGAAAAGCGCGTTGGCCGGAACAGGTTCGCGAAACAGAGGCTCGGGAAGAGGACGATGCGAAAACGCCGCGACATTGGCAGTCCCGCAAGACCCCGTAAGATAAAGATCAAAATCAATGCGCTTTGAAGCGACGCGGCGAACGGGCGAAACAGACTCACCGAAAACGGTCGCGGTCCAGCACCAATCCCCCAGTACTCCCATATCGCCTCCGACAACCTTGGCCCCGTAATTAGACACGACTTCCTGAATACCGATCGCGACGCGCTCGTAAAAGCGCTCATCATGCGATCGGTCTATATTCCAAGATTGAACCAAATATTCAGGTTTAGCTCCGCAGGCGAGAATATCCGTTATCGCTCCATACGCCATAACGCGCCCCATGGCTTCAGGCTTTAGGCCGAAGAGAAAATCCTCACGTTCAGAAAATGAATCGGTTGAAACAAGAAGATTCGTATCTTTCAAAGGCAGAATCTCCGCATCTGCATTGTAGGGAGACGTTTTATGAATGCGCGAAAACATTTCTATCATACTTTGTTCATTCATGCTTTACCCCCTTTCAATCAAGGTACAATAAGACGCAATCGCCTTTCAGCAAGGGCAACGGATACCGGTAACGAGCCGTGAGGATCACCGTCATATTCAAGCGCGACAGGCGTAGGCGACGAAAGTTCCGTTCTGCCGCGAAGAATATGAAATTCGCCGCACGGTTTACCGCGATACATATTAAACAAAAGACGCAAACACCCTGCCCGCGAAACATCTCTTGCGAGCCAAAGCGCATATTCATCGTCGGCAAGTTGAGGCAATGCGATTTTAAGACCGCCTGCAATGCGCGAAATCCGAGTGACAAGAGCATGCGCGACGCCGCGGAATTCCGCGCCGTTCACGTTGATATCATAGCGCTTACCTCGCATAACTTCGCGCAATACCGCCCAAAACGTTCCGAGGAAGTCTCCGAACTTCGGACGCAGCCGATTGGCGGACTTCGCGACAGCCGCACCCATTCCCAAATTCAGCGAGCAGAAGAACGGCACGTTATTTGCCGTAAGAACGGGAATCTCCCGTACCGCCCCTTCGCGTAAAACGGCAATGGCGCTTTCGGCATCTATCGGGATGCCGTGCTCAAAACAGAAGTCGGGACTTGTTCCCGTATACAAAACGCCGAACTTAAGCGACATGTCGCGATTCTCCAGCACGCCTCGCGCCACGGCGTTGATCGTTCCGTCGCCTCCGCATGCGACAACGGCATCGTAGCCCGAAGATTCTCTCGCCAAACGGACAGCCTCTTCAATATCTTTTAAGATTACAAATTCGCCTTCCGGAAAAATCGATTGAAGATACGCCAAAATCCGTCCGGAACGACCGCCGTGCGATGAGGGATTCGCAAGAACCAAAAATCTGCTCATCGGTATATCCCCATTTTATCATAAACTCGTGTTGGAGTTCCCGTGTCCCATCCGGAAACAAGCCTCTCGGTTTCCCGCCAGGGAATCGGAAGATGTTCGCCCGCCTTCGCGGCTATCTCGGCGGCGCGGCGCTCGCACGTCCATTCTTCGCACGGTACAGCGAACGCCTTGCGCATACGGGCGTACGCCGTCTCGAACGGAACTTCCGCCAAATTACCGAACGAAATGTTCACGAATTCGCAAGGTTGGACATCTCCGTTCGCGCCTACGTAAAACCGGTCTATGCCGCCGCAGCAGCATCCGAGCATCTCAGAAGACTCCTCGTAGACCTGCGCAGTCAGGATGGGCGCGATATCGACCTTCCCCGAATTGTATTTCCGCTGCGCGGCGCAGGCGACGCGGACGGCTTCGGCATGGAGCTGTTTATCGAAAACTTTTCCCGCCCACGCACCGCAAGCCTTCGGATGAATAAGCTGCACGTAGTCGCAATCGTTTTCTGCGGCGAAATCCATGATACGATCTATCCCTCCGTCAACCACCTCGCGATCATCGAGAACCGTATTGAATCCGACAAGCATTCCCGCCTTTTTGCACTCTCGCAAAAATTCAAGCGCGCGCCGCCACGATCCAGCAACACTCGTGAATGCATCGTGAGTCTTTTCGTCGACGGAATGAATGGACGACATCACGCCCGTCACCTTCAGTTCCGCGAGGCGGCGGATTTTCTCCGGCGATGCTCCGCACCCTGTTGAATTTACCCACACCTCAAGTCCGGCAATCTCCGAAAGAACCGCCTCAAGTCGCTCGAACCTTAAAAGAGGCTCTCCGCCCTCGACAGCCCACGCGACGATACCGAAGTCACGCATTTTGCGAACATTCTCAAGGAGCACGGGAAGCGGCAGTTCATGCGAATCGTCCTTTCGCTGGTAGCAATGAGGACACTTATACGCGCATGTCTTTGAAATCGAAAGAACTACGCTTACGGGGCGCGGCGGACGGCGGATAACCTTGTCCTCAAGAGCAATAAAGAACGCCTGCGACGGATAACGCGGCAGATAGAAGTCGAGTTTGTATTCGCCACTTGCGAGTCGCTTCAGCTTATGCTTGAAGAAGATGCGCGTCAGTTGCGATGCCTTCATGAGCGCTGCGGGATGACGCCAATGCCGCCATGCGCACGCAAGCGACATGCGGACATAGAGGAGAAACTTCCGAAAGCCCGTTATGTTCTCATTCCTTTTCATCGTTGTACCAGAGAAAGAGAAGCTGGATGGCAACAAGCGAGACGACGGCATACGGCCATGAAGCCTTAATAAAGAAAAAATGGAGCAAGAACACACACAGTTGACAATTTATGCGTGTAGCACGATGGAAACAAAAACGCGATACGGCGAAACGGAAAGAAACGGATAAAAATATTACACATCCCGCAAAAAGCAAAAACCAGGCGTTTAAAAAAGAAGAAAGTAGCGCCAACAAAACCGCCACAGCCGCCATAACATCGGAAATTGCCAACGAAAGCGTCGGACAAAGCGTCTGAAGCGTCCGGACGCCTGCCGCGCGGTCGCCCTTCACGTCCTTGTAGTAGCTGTTGTGGCACATAAGAAAATGGACGGGCAAGATCCAGACCGCGACAAATCCGAACTCGTCCGGTGTCGGACTGCGCTTCGCCGCACCGGCAATCGCGAAAAGCGCGCAGCACGAAATGGCGCAGGCGTAAACGAGGCAGTTCAGCACCGGAACGCGCTTCAAAAGCGAATATGCGATGTTCAGCGCCCCGCCGAGCGCGAGGAACGCAAGCGTCCACGGCGACATCAAATAGCCTACCACGGCGATTGCGGCAAGACCCGCGGCGGAAACGGCAAACGCGGGCACCGGTTTCAATTCACCAGTTACCATCGGACGATGCGGCGCGTTGATCGCATCCTCCTTTCTGTCGCACCAGTCGCTGAATATCTGATTGAAACCCCATGCGAAGAATCCCATCGCAATAAGCGCCGCATCGCGAAGCGTCCATCCGGCAGGCTGCCATGTCGCATCTGCGCGGAATCCGAACCAATGCCAGTAAAAGAGTCCTGTCATCACGGTCGTCGCGGTGACGAATCCGTAATAGAGGCGCATTGAGCGCAGATAGTTGTAGATGAATTTCAGCATTTCAAGGCCTTTGCGATGACATCGGCAGCTTCTTCGACAAGAGCGGGCGTGTGCGACGCCATAAAACTCGTGCGGATAAGCGAATGTCCCTCGGGGACGCCGGGCGGCACGAACGGATTGACGAAAACGCCGCCGTCGAACATCTTCTTAGCCGCCATGCACGTCTCCATCGTCCCACCGGTCGGAATGGAGAGTATCGGCGTAATGCCGTTTTTCGACGATTCTACGAGAGGAATACCGCGAGCTAAGAATGCGCTTCTTGCGAAATCCGAAACGCCGCGTAGCCGCTCCGGGAGCTCTGGATGCGACCTTAGGTAACGCAATGCCGCAAGAGCCGTCGCTGCACTCGCAGGAGTAATTGCCGCAGAAAACACAAACGGTGAAGATGAATGACGCAAATAATCGATAACATCGCGTCGTCCGGCCGCAAAACCGCCGAGCGACGCAAGCGACTTTGAGAAAGTTCCCATTATGATATCCACATCGTTGACAAGGCCAAAATGCGATGCAGTACCCCGGCCACCGTCACCGACAATTCCAAGAGCGTGCGCGTCATCGACCATAACGGCGGCGCCGTATTTCTTGGCGAGAGCGCAAATGGACGGGAGGTCGGCCAAATCACCGCAGATTGAAAAGACTCCGTCGACAACGATTAAACGCCCGGCTCCCTTTGGAACGGCGGCAAGACGCTCTTCAAGGCCGACCATGTCATTATGACGATAACGGAGCATTTTACCGAAACTCATCTGCGCGGCACAATAAATGCTCGCATGATCTTCTGAGTCGCAAACTATATAATCGCCGCGCCCGGCAATCGCGCTGATCACACCGAGATTAATCTGAAATCCCGTGCCGAACACGATAGCATCCTCTTTACCGGTAAAAGAGGCCAATTCGCGTTCAAGCTCAACATGCAGGTCAAGATTGCCGTTTAAAAATCGCGACCCGGAACAGCCGGTTCCGTATTTTTCAATAGCTTTTATCGCAGACTCAACGACTTCAGGGCACGAAGTCAAACCCAAATAATTGTTTGAGCCAAGCATTATTCGGCGAGCGCCCTCCATTACGACTACAGCATCTTGCTTAGACTCCAACTGATGAAAATACGGATAAATCCCAGACGCTCGGGCATCATTAGCCCGAACATCTGCTTTCACTTTATTAAAAAGAGGATTCATCCTTCAATTATACCATAATTCTCAAGGAAATTATCTTAACTCGTCTCTTCGTTGACCGTCATGCCGATTTCCGGAGCGGCATCGCCAAGAAGATCACCTTGCGCAGGGACATTTCGCCAAACGACGGGGGTTAAATGGACATCGAGATTTTCATCCTTGATGACGATAAGCGAAACCGAATGCTTGATTTCACGTTTAACGCCGTCCTGATCGGGCGATGAGACAAAAAGCTGCAAGCCCAAATCATCGGCAAATGCCAAAAGCTGATCGCGCCGCGCCGCATCGATTCCGTAAAACGCTTCATCAAAAAGAATCGGCGAAGTTTTTGGCATATCTACACCGTTACCGCCATGATAAAGAAATTCAGCAACCGTCAAGATGAGCAAATAATTCGGAACCGCCTGCTCGCCGCCAGAACCCATACTCTTGACCTTGCGGTCGATGACACACCCTTCTTCGTTCTCTGTTAGAACCTTAAGTTCAAACCTGAACCACCTGCGGTAATCGAAAATCGGCGGAATCTCGTCTATTTCTGCATTAAGAATCTCCTCGCGGTGATAAGAAAGATACTCCCTAAGTTCATCCTTCTCATCTCCTGAATCAAGCGCGTATCCCTTTCGCACAAGCTCGACAAAATGTTCATATTCCGGCACCGGCGTTATTCCGAATTGATAGCGATTAACACCAAAACGACGCCCGGAAAGCTTACGCTGAATTCTACCCGTCAAATCGGTTATCCGCATGAGATCCATATAAAGATGCCGCATTACTTCACCCATGAAGATGCGCTCAAAAACCTCCCTGTTCTTCTGATCGAGAATGCCGCGCAATTCATCAAGCCGATGAGTCTCATCCGCAAGAACATCTAAAAGCGAACTCCCGCGGCGATCCGTTATCCTGTTCGTCTCGCGCTCGAACGAAAATGCATACGGCTCGCCCTTCGGATCGCGGATGCACTGTTCTATCCGCGCCTCGACAGCGCCCGATTCCTTCGCCAAACGCTCACGCAGCTGCGCGAAATCAATAGCCGTTTCTTTGCATTCAGGGCACTCGGCATACGCAAACTCCGCCACATCCGTCCCTTCAGGAATTTGAGACTCAAACTTAGCCTTGTAAACTTCAATTTGAGCGGAAAACGCTTTAAGTTTCTCTTCCTCTTTAACGCGAGCGTTCACAACACCATCCAATTTCCCGCGTTTATCTCCGATATCGCGGCTCTTCGCATCAGCTTCCGCTTCCCGTAAGCGCACAGCCTTTTCCGCCGCGGCAATGCGTTTTTCAAGCGTTCCGTCAATTCCCTGGGAGCGCATCTTAATGCGAATATCCTCGAGCTCTTCGTGATCGGCGTTCGCGTCGGCCCTGCGTTCTGACGCTGCCGCCATAGCCAATTGCATACGCTCTGTCGAGCGCTCCGCCGCCAAAGCCGCAAGGCGCATAGCCTCCGTCTCACTCTTCGCCGTTTCCTGGAGCGCATAAAAGATCTTTTCAAGTTTTTCCATGCGCTCCAAAGATGCGTTAAGTGCCGCACATTTTTTGTTTGCGGCTTTTTCAACTTTTTCTGCCTCTGTAAGACGAACTTCCGCCGCGCGCTCAATGCGGGCCTGTTCAGCCTCGCGCGCCTTGCGTCCGATAAGACGCGGCTTCACAGACGGTGAAAGGCCTTCTCGTCCTCTAAAGAGCCACGTCTTCTGCGAAAGAAAATCACCGTCGGAAGGTCCGATTTTTCCCGCAAGGTGCTGCGCTAAGAGCTGAACCGCCTCAATATCCGATTCTTCAAACGAAATAAAAGCACCAAGCCACGGCGCAAGATCATTCACCGAAACATCGCTTGATGTTCCGCGAACGGCAACAGCAATCTCGCTGCCGTTTCGCCACACAATCTGCCTAACCTTGTCTACCTCATCCGCGCGGGCGA
>JAFXEU010000073.1 GCA_017520845.1 Kiritimatiellia bacterium
AACGGGCGGTTTCAGGCAAAAAAGGCATAGAACAAACACACGGGTTTAGAAAAACGTCATAACAAGTAAAAACAATTCCGCGCCATATGCACGGAATCGCAACTTATTACCTATGACACTTTAGCCATGGGATAGCAATGGAACCTATTGTAAAAAACCGCGACCTTTCACCTAAACGGGTCTAAATGGTATAATATGCGAGCAATGATTAAAAGCGGGATAACTCAAGAAGAGATAATAAAATGGGGAGGCGCCGAGGTCTTCAACCAGGCGCTCGCCATTTGCAATTCAGGTGATGTAAAAAACGTCGAATATGATGACGACAGGCTTCTTATTAGCGGCAAAATCGAACAGCCGAACGGTTGGGAGATGCCCGTATCGTTAACGCTTAAGGCTCAAGGCCGCATCCAATCCCACTGCCCGTGCTATACAAACCAGAAACTCGGCCAGGTCTGTCCCCATGTCGTCGCCATAGCCATCGCTCTCATGGTAAAAGAGATGGAAGACGACGAGCTGGACGAACCTCAAGGGGAACCTCAAGGGGGACAGTCCCCGGAGCCTCGAGGGGGACAGTTCCCCGACGACGAATATGATACGGGGACAGACCCCGACGACGATGCGATCGAAGTGCCGATGAAGCCCAGGTTCTACGCCTACATTTCAGGCAACCGCGCAGCTCTTTCGATCGCCGTCGACGCCTGGTACGGCGAAATCGAATTCCCCGCCTGCTCCGTCCAGAGCGACCGGACCGTCCGCCTAAAGGACCCCGACGATCCTTACATCCGACGCGTAAGAAGTATCGAAGAAGAGCGAAAAGCCGTAGATTCCTTAAAAGAATGGGGATTTGAGCCCGGGTACAGAAAAGGCGATCTTAAACTTTATACGACCGATCAGCAGAAAATACTCAATTTTCTCGGTGGAGGACTGCCTGCGTTGAGGCGCAGGGGCTGGAAACTCGATCTCGCCGAAAAACTGGAAGCCATAACGGACTCGATGCGCTCGGTATTGCCGCTCGTCAAAATCAAAGACGCGGCTAACGGAAATTTTGACATCAACTACATTTTCGACGCCCAGGGAAAGGAAGTCTCCCCCGTCGAAATCCAGGCGGCACTCAATAGAGGCGACGGATATATTTTGAAAGACGGGGAAGTTTTTCTCCTCGACGCGAAAGCGATCGAAACGATGCACGACGTCTTTCGCGATACCGCCGCGAGCCAGGGAGGCGCCGCGCCGGGATGGTTTCGCGTAAGAGGCGTTCACGCCCCTTTCGTGAAAAGTTCTCTCGACGCGCTCGCCGACGTCATCGAAACGGACGACTCGCTCGCTCCGTACTGGCGCGAAACCGCCATCGCGAAAAACCGCGAAACGGCCTCGAAATATGAAGCGGTAGACTTAGGGCGACTTGAAACGGTATTGCGCCCTTATCAGAAAGAAGGCGTATACTGGATGCGTTTTCTCGAGAAAGCGGGAATGTCCGGACTTCTCGCCGATGAAATGGGTCTCGGTAAAACGCTCCAGACGCTAACATGGCTGAGCCTTGCCGCCAAAAGCGAAGGTACGCGCCGCCCGTCGCTTATCGTCTGCCCCACGAGCCTCGTCAGAAACTGGGAATCCGAATCCGAAAAATTTACACCATGGATGAAAACGCTCGTTATTTCGGGGCCGAACCGAGCCGACGATTTTCCGAAAATAGATTCGGCGGACATAGTAATAACGTCATACGCGCTTTTACAGCGAGATTTCGACGAGGCATGGCTGGGACGAGACTTCAACGCCGTCGTTCTTGACGAGGCCCAGCACATCAAAAACCGTCAGACCAAAAACGCAAAAGCCGTCAAAATGCTTTCTTCTCAAAAGCGTCTTGTCTTGACGGGAACGCCCGTCGAAAACTCCGTGGCGGACGTCTGGTCGATTTTCGACTTTCTGATGCCCGGCTACCTCGGAGATTACGAAAGCTTTAAGCTCGGCTACGAAGAACCCATCGCCGACGGCGGATCCGCCGCCGAAGACGCGCTCGCACGGCTTAAGCGAAAACTCCACCCTTTCATTCTCCGCCGTGTCAAAAAGACTGTCGCCAAAGATCTTCCCGATAAGATCATTAAAGTTTCCTACTGCCCGATGGACGAAGACACTCAGCGGGAATACAACGAGGCTCTGATGAAAACGCGCCGTCAGGCCGGCGACATGATAAAGGCGAAAGGCTTCACGAAATCGAAGTTCGAAATTCTCGCAATGCTGATGAAACTGAGGCAAATCGCCTCTCTGGGAAAACTGAATGCGTTCATGGAGCAGCTCCAGTCGGCGATAGCCGGCGGACATAAAATCCTCGTCTTTTCACAATTCGTGAAAATGCTCCAGATAATCGCCTCTCAACTCCAGGAAGAAAGCATACCCTTCTGTTATCTCGACGGCTCGACAAAAGACAGGCTCGGCGAATGCAACCGCTTCAACCGCGATCCGAAAATTCCCGTATTCCTGATTTCGCTCATGGCCGGAGGAACGGGACTGAACCTGACAGGCGCCGATATGGTAATTCACTACGACCCATGGTGGAACCCGGCCGTAGAGGCACAGGCGACGGATCGCGCCCACCGCATCGGCCAGAAAAAGACGGTCTACGTCATGAAAATGATAGCGTCGGGCTCCGTCGAAGAGCGCGTCCTTGCGCTTCAAAAGAAGAAAGAAGCCGTAATTTCGGCTACAGTTTCGACTACAGACTCCGCAGTAATGGAGAAACTCACATCCGAAGACATCGCCTCGCTTCTTAGCGTTACAGATTAAAAATAAAATATCTTTATGGATGATTTAATCACAAAAAACAAGGCCTCTCTGCGCAAACGGATGCGTCAATTGCGCAAACGGTTGTCCGGGGATTTGAGAATCAAAGCCTCCGAACGCGTATGCGAAAAACTGGTTAAAAGCGCAGAAATATCCGGCGCAACACCTCCTAACGGACCTGCGATCGCCGTATATTTCGCGTCTCCCGCCGAAATCGATCTCTTCAGGTTCATAAAGTCATCGCTTGAACGCAACGCCAAAATCGTCGCCCCTAGATGGAACGGCGAATCTTATGAACTCGCCCGAGTCAAAAGCCTCAACGCAGAAGATATGAGAACAGGTCCGATGGACATTCTTGAGCCGGCAGGAAATGATATTGTTCAACCGGAAGACGTCGGAGTTTGGCTGATTCCCGGGCTTGCCTTCACCCGCGACGGCAGACGTCTCGGATATGGAGGCGGCTGGTATGATAGACTTCTCTCCAAAGCCGCTCAGAAATCACTCAAAATCGGAATTGCGCACGATTTTCAGATTGTAGACGACATACCGTCCGAGCCGCACGACATCAGAATAGACGGCGTCGTAAAATCCGACGTTCAAGCCCCTTAAAAGAACCTGAACGAATAGCGGACGGTTTTACAACGGCCAGCCGTCGAAAGACATTTTATCGTACGGGCAGTTGCGCGAAAGAGAAAGCGAAGACGATAAATCGTATGCGCGGCGCTCTCCTGTAACGATCGAAGTCGTAGGATTGGCCGCATTTAGCCGCTCTATCGAAGCGGCCGAAAGAACCTTGCGCGGCATCTCCCACCACGCTCTGGCCCAGGCGTCGACGCTCATGCCCTCTTCAAGAACCATCACCGTATAAGTCGAGGCGACGGCTATCTCAAGACCCGTAATGCCGTTGGCGGACTTGAGAAACCCGATGGTTTTCTTGTCGGCGGGATGAGGCGCGTGATCCGTCGCGAACATAAGAACGCCCTCTTTCACGGCCTTACGCAATTCAAAGCGGTCTTCCTTATTGCCGAGAGGCGGCGCCATTTTAAAGTTCGCGTCGTCGGCCGTAAGTTCATCGCATGCGAACAAAAGATGATGAGGCGTAGCCTCCGCCGTCACAGGAAGACCCTCCTTCTGGGCGTCGCGCACGAGCTCAACACCTTCGGCGGTCGAAATATGCTGAATATGAAGTTTACATCCCGTGACGCGGCAAACCGAGATATCGCGCCTTACCGCCTCTATTTCAGCCGCGGCGGGAATAACGGGGAGGCTGCATTTTTTAGCGAGGGGACAGTCCCTTATCACTCCGGGGCCGACGATGCGGTGGTCGAGCGCGTGATCGGCAACGCAGAAATCGAGCCTGGCCGCGCGAGTCATCGCCTCTTCCATAAGCCTGTCGCTCTCGACATAACCGCCGTCGTCCGTAAAAAGAGCGGCCCCCGCTTCGGCGAGGCGTTCCAGATCGGCGAGCCCACGGCCGGCGCGCCCCTTCGTTATGCACGCGGAAGGGAACAGAAGAACAGACGAATAAAACGAGCGCTGATATTCAAGAAGTTCGACGCTGTCGCAGGCCGGCACCGTATTTGGCATCGTGACAACCGCGCCGAAACCGCCTCGGCGTGCCGCTGCAAGTCCGCTAGCAGTCGTCTCAGCTTCGGGAATGCCGGGATCGCGAAAGTGGACGTGGACATCGATAAATCCGGGAAATGAAAAACGCTCGCTCATCGCTTAACCTCAAAATCAATAGATAAACAGCATCTCCCTGTATTTCGGGAGCGGCCACTTCGTGTCATCCACAAGCCTTTCGAGACGGTCGACGGTCCTGCGAACCTCCTCCATCTCGCAGAGAACCTCGCGCGGCATCTCCTTCGAAAGAGCCTTTTCAAGGCGTTCGCACTTTATGTGAAGATCATCGAGACCGGCGCCGAGTTTAAGCGAAAGCGCCTTAAGCCCCGCGACACCGACCTTAAGACCGTCTTTCTTGGCCTGGCCGATCGCCGTGGCGAGACGCGTGAATTCATCCGCAACAACGGGACGGATCATGGCGCGGGCGATGTCGAGAGCTACGCGCCCTTCAATCAGAATTCTGCGCTCGTACGCCTCGGAGGCGATTTCGTAACGGCTCGCCATTTCGCCCTCGCTCAATACGCTGTAACGCGAGAAAAGCGAGCGGTTTACAGGATCATTATAGGGCTCGACGGCCTCCTTCGTGTCGACGAGATTCGGCAGGCCCCTCTTCTCGGCCTCCTTCGGCCAGTCGGCGCCGTAACCGTCGCCGGAAAAGAGAATGCGCTTATGCTTCTTGATAAGGCGCTGCAGAAGCTTCTGAAGCTCCGTATTAAAGTCACCTCCCGCCGCGTCGAGCTTATCGCATATCGCATCGATGGATTCCGCGACGATCGTGTTGATGACCATGCAGCTCGCGGCGCAGTTGTGCGACGAGCCCGGGGCGCGGAATTCGAACTTATTGCCCGTAAAGGCGAACGGCGAAGTTCTGTTGCGGTCGGTCGTGTCGCGCGGCAGCGGCGGCATCGTGTCGACGCCGATTTTCATCGTCGTGCGGCCCGTCTTCCGTCCGGCTTTCCCGGTCTCTATCTCGCGCATGACCTCGGAAAGTTCATCGCCGAGGAATATCGAAATGATGGCGGGCGGCGCCTCGTTAGCGCCGAGACGGTGATCGTTCCCGGCCCCGGCGACCGACATTCTCAAAATGTCGGAATGGAGATCGACGGCGCGGATTACCGCCGAAAGAACGGTCAGGAATATCGCGTTGTCGCGCGGATTGTCCCCGGGAGAGAGGAGATTGCGATCTCCGTACGAAAGCGACCAGTTGCAGTGCTTGCCCGAGCCGTTGACGCCCTCGAAAGGCTTCTCATGGAGAAGACATACGAGATTGTTCGCTTCCGCCGTCTGCCTAAGAACCTCCATGACGAGCATGTTGTGGTCGACGGCGAGATTCATGTCCTCGAACATCGGCGCTAACTCGAACTGGGCGGGCGCGACTTCGTTGTGGCGCGTCTTGGCCGGGATGCCGAGACGCCACAGGCGCTGCTCGACTTCGGTCATGAAGTTTAGAATCCGCGGACGGATCGCGCCGAAATAGTGATCGTCCAGCTGCTGATGCTTCGCGGGGGCCGCGCCGAAAACGGTACGCCCGGTCTGAAGAAGATCGGGACGCTTGAGATAAAAACTCTTGTCGATGAGAAAATATTCCTGCTCGGCGCCGAGCGTTACAGAAACATGAGCCTTAGGACGCTTAAACTTTTTCATCAGGCGCTCTGTCGCCCGGGAGAGAGCCTGAATGGATCGGAGAAGCGGCGTCTTCATATCAAGCGCGGCGCCCGTGTAGGCGCAGAACGCCGTCGGAATGCAGAGCGTCGCTCCGTTGCCGTGGCGCTTGATGAACGCGGGCGAAGTCGGATCCCACGCCGTGTAGCCGCGCGCCTCGAACGTCGATCTCAGGCCGCCCGACGGGAAACTGCTCGCGTCGGTTTCGCCGCCGATGAGATTCTTGCCGGAAAATCTGTTGACCGCCTGAGCGGGACCCGTCGGCTCGAGAAACGCGTCGTGCTTCTCGGCCGTTCCGCCGGTCATCGGCTGGAACCAGTGCGTGAAATGCGTCGCTCCGTTTTCGAGCGCCCAGTTCTTCATCCCCTCGGCGACCGCATCGGCGATCGACGGATCGAGAGGCTTACCCTCGCGCATCGTCGCGATAAGTTTATCGGCGACGGCTTTGGACATGTGCTTGCGGATCGCCTTTCCGTAAAAGACGTCCGCTCCGTAATCTTTCAGACTCGTATCTATCATATAATCTCGATTGAATCAGCGCTTGTTGCGAAAATACCTTGAAAGGGAAAAAGCCGTTAAACAGAGAAACAAAAAGAAAATCCATCCGCAAAATGCGATGATCGAATAACAGTTGAAGATCGTTAAATTATTATAATCATACTGCCCTTTTGAAGTAATGAAATTTGAAAGCGGACCGAGCATAAACGGAAAAGCTCCGGCGAAGACAATTATCAGGGAGACGTTCCATATTTTTGTGCAGATGTTGTAAAACGGCATATGTTTCCTGCGTATCTGCCACTTTGTGGGAGAAAGATAATCAGGGCACGGAACAACGCCTCTCTTGCGCTCCCACATTTTAGGTCCGTGCGCCTTACGGTACTCGATTTCATAAAGAAAGGCCAAATACGCGAAAAAACGCTTCTCGTCGACGCCCGAAGACGCCGCGAGTTCCTTGGCCTTCGCATAAGGGATATCAAGATAATAAGACATCGGCTCTTCGGTATTCATGGCCATATCGATGTCTTTGAGAAGTTCGACATTGTCAACCCCGACCCGCTCGGTTATTTCTGCCGCCAATTCCTGAAAATCAGACATCCCCATAGCTTTGGGTCGGGTCAATTTGGTTTCTGACATTATGAACTCCTTAACTGTAGATTCTCCGTCGGCATTCCGTTTTTCGAGCGCGAAACGCCGCAGCGCGCCAATTGAGATCGGGCGTAAGGCGACATACCCCTATACCGACGACCGGCACCTCAAAAAGCATCTTGAACAGTATACACCATCCGCCGCCGAATTTCAACGCCATTCAGAACCTGGCCCTTCGCCATTTAGTTTTTCTGTTTAGATTATTTAGAGGAGTGGGATTTTCTCCACTGTTCGCCCAAGTCGTCGAGCGTCTTATTGAAGCGCTCGGTCCAGAACGTCTTTTTGTCATATCTGCCCTGACGGCAGAGCCTATTAAGCTCCTTGACCGTTCCCGGGCGCTCGGTCTCGAGATAATTGAAGAAGTTCGCCGAAATTCGATAACTGTCGTTGTACTTGATTTTTGCCGGATCGAAAACCGTTTTATCGGTATTCGGTTCGCAAACATAGAATCTCACATAGTCGGCTATGCCCTCGCAAATCCAACCCGGAGTTTTACGATAGCCGTTTTGAGCGACATGAACGAGTTCATGGACGACACATCCGACATCATCGGGATACTTTACGATCCAATCGCGTTTAACGACGATTTTAGAACCCGAGCAGTATGCAGGCGGGTTTATGTCGCGTTTGAAAACGACGGTAACCTTTTTAGGGGCGACTTCATGGGCATCAAGAACCTTGACGATTTGAGGATAGCTCTTCTTTACCACATCCGCAAGTTTATTTACCGTCCAGTCGTAAAGTTCCGGAACTTCGGATAAATCGAACGTATAATCATAGGCGCCATCAGCATCGGTCACGTGAAACGTTTTAGGTTTCCGTTCGGCTTTTTCAGGCTCCGCCTCGCCGAATACAAGCGTAGAGGAAACGGGGAAATGATCACTCGGAAACAGCTTTTTGCCCGGACGCGGCAAACTCAGCGTCCTGTAATCGAGAACTCTCGTTCCCTCGCTCACATAAATAAAATCGATTCGCTTAAGCTTTGAGAAGTCACCGGGTATGTCTCTCTTACCGAACTTCTTCTTAAGAGCCTCGCCGATCGTCATCTCATCGTCGAACCATCCCCAGAACGTAAACGTTCTCCAAGATCCTTGCGGAGGTGTTTCGGAAAGATAAAGAGCGTCTTTAAGAATCTTTTTTACCTCCATCGAAGGCTTGTCGTGTTCAAAACAGTTATGATCGCCTACCAGAACGACCGGCGCCCCGTTGCCGAATTCCTTCATGCGTTCGATAATAAGGAGCATTCCCTTTATCCGGGCCTCTTCACCTCTGTGATCGGTATGGCAATTGGCGAACGAAAAACTTTTACCTGTCTTTACGTCGTTTAATACCGCATAAGAGCACACGCGGGGCATTGCCGCGTCCCACCCTTTGCTGCCGGGCTTATCAGGCGTTTCTGAAAGCCAGAACGTCCCCATCTTAACCATATTAAAGCGACTCTTTCGAAACGCGACGGGCGAAGATTCACCGCTCTTTCTGTTTGAATTACGCCCGTCACCGACAAAAGTGTAATCGGCAAAGCGCTCTTCCAGCCATTTGCGCTGATCGGGCAAAACCTCCTGGAAACCGATCACATCCGGATTTTCATTTTCGATCACCCTGGCGAGATCATCTTTTCGCCCGTTCCAGTTGTTGTCGGGCGACTTTCTGTCTCCGGCGGAATTGCGGATATTGTAGCTCATGACGCGAACCGCGGGCTCTTTGGCCTGAGCGCGCGTTATATCCAACATTCTATGCAGCTTTTTCGCGTCTTCGGCAAAAGATCCCGCAGCGACAAGCGCGGCGGCGCAAACGGCAATAATCTTATTAATGTTCATACTCTCATGCCTCCATTTTTAAATCAGCGTTTTTTGCGCCCTGCGATCAGAATGCAGACGACGGACAATGTCGCCATCGCGATCCAGAATATCGCCAGATAATCTAACGTATAGCCGTTACCGAAGGAAATCCCCTTAAGTACCGCAGTCCCATCGTCAGCGCGTTCGATAAGGTAGCCGGAAATCATCGACTGCATCCCGGCGCCGATATAATTACCCATGCCCGCTATCCCGAGAGCCGCGCCCGCGGCGCACTTAGGGACATAATCTACAGCCATCAGGCCTCCGACAAACGTAAGAAGAATACCGACCGCGAATCCGAAAAAGATCATCGCGATAACATCAACCCAGACGTGACATCCCGGCACGAGCATAAAGAGCGAAAGGCCCGCGACGTTAAGAAGCCCCGCCGCGATGGCGAGCTCCTTACGGCTCGATTTGAAAAATCTGTCGGAGATTATACCTGAAATTCCCGATGAGACCGCGCCTACGATCGAATTTATCGAAATGATTGTCGCGGCCCCCGCTTCAGAGTAGCCCTTTTTCACCTGAAGGAAGAACATACCCCAATCAATGACGGCGTAACGGCTGGCGGCGAAAAATCCTCCCGCAAGCGCGATCAGCCACACCGCGGAAGAAGTAAGCGCGATTCTCTGCCCCTTGGCGGTATCGACCTTCGCTTCAACGGCATCGACGGGAACGGGCGGTAACCCCTCATCTTCGGGAGAATTACCGAAAAAGAAATACGCCGCCGCGATACCTACCATGCCGAACGCCGCCGCGCCCCAAAAGCAGCTCTTCCACGCCCACGACGGACCGTACATCCCGGCTACGAGAACAACAAGTCCCGCCGAAAGAATATACGCCATAACCTCTCCGAGATTATTCGAGCAGCTCCATATTCCGTAATAGGTGCCGCGCTTTTCCTTAGGCCACCAGCGAGCGAGCGCCACGACGCACGAAGGCGAACCGGCGGCCTGGGCGAAGCCGTTTACGAACCATACGATCGCGAGCATCAGAGCGGGCACGTGAAATCCGACGACCAGATTAGCGAGCGCCGAAACGAAAAGCCCGAGCATTATGTATTTTTTGACATTCACCCGGTCGGCGATAAAGCCGTTTACGACCTTTCCTATCGCATACGCGAAAAGCATCGACGAGCCGACATAGCCTATTTCCGTAGGCGTATAAGCCCCCTCCTCGATCATCCCTTTTTTTGACGCCGAAAACGCCAAACGGCATACATAATAAATCGCATAAACAAACAACATCGCTGAGACCTGGCGAATGCGCGCGAATTTATATTTACGTTCTATGTTATTCATATCATTCTTAAACTGTGTTTAAGATTATTTTAACACAATATGAAAAGCAGGAGAAGCATAAGCTATTGCAAATTCCTGTCACGGCCAATTGCAAAAAACTGTCACGGGGGATGAGGGGTTAGGAGAGGTGAAGGTTAAAGGTGAAGCGTTTACATTCCCGCGGGAATATGCGAAGGTAAAGCATTCTCCTTTTTACCGAGAACGAGTCTCGCGTGTTCGGCGTATGCGCGGCGAGGATCGTTCAGATACGCTTCTAAAGTGCGCTTCGCAATACCGTTAAAATCGCCTATCCTATAAAGTGCGCGCGCAAGAGAAAGTTCCTTCAGGCAGTATGAGCGCTCGCCGTCCGGAACGGCGGCGGCCCCGCGACAAAGCTCCTTCTTCTTGGACTTGAAATTATATATGTGATAATCGGCGATGGCCGGCGCACCGTTTTTCTCCCACGAGAAGTAATTACCGGAAATTTCCGGCAATGAAAGTTTGGATGCTAATAGCGGTGCATACTTCTTATCGTCTATCGCTTCAAAGTACATCGCTATGGCGCGGATATGAGAATATTCACTCTTCGAGTCGATTTTCGCGGCAAGTTTAGCAACGTCCTCGGCAGCACCCGAAGCCTTAGATTTCGCCAAAGCAATAATGTAGCTGTCGATCCAGCTCACAGGACGCCCGAACTGCCCCATGCCGCGATACTCCCAGCCCTTATCCCACTTTTC
>JAFXEU010000008.1 GCA_017520845.1 Kiritimatiellia bacterium
GCTCTTGCGCCTGAAAAGCGCCTTCGGATGAAAAAGTCTACGACGAAAAAGAAGGGGTGTGAAAATAAATTTTCATAGGGTTTTATTGGGCTTTTTTGAAAACTGGGATAAATCACCCCGGAAAAAGTGGGATAAGGGTGGACATATTACGGCATTGCCTTTTATCGGCAATAAATGGTATAATAGATGGAAATTCGCAAGAACGCTTTTAAGCGTTAAGATTTGCGGGACTGTAGCTCAACTGGACAGAGCGACGGTTTCCTAAACCGTAGGTTGGGAGTTCGATTCTCCCCAGTCCCACCACTTTTCACACGAAACCGACGATCAGCGCTCGTTCGCCCCTTTGTAGCGGAACTTTCCCTTTTTTTCGTTCTTCTGCCCGCGCGCCCTTCTTTCTTCTTCGCTGACGAGTCTCACTTCCGGCTTAGTGTTGCGGATGAGAACAGATTTCGTATAACCGGCGCGGGCGAGGTAGTTGCGCTGAAAAACCCACATCGCGCGCTCATCGCGGTAATCCTCGTCGACAAGAAGATGGATCGTGGCGTTCTTTGGAATCCGATGCTTCTCCATGAGCTCCATCGCCTTCTTGGGCGTTACGTACTTATCACGAAACATGAGCCCGTTGTTCGTAAAGCGGATAAGAGGATTTCTGTAACTGAACGAAATCGTCTCGTCGCTCGTCATGCATCCGCTCATAAACAACGCAAAAAGCGCAAGCACGGAAAAATAAAAACAGCGCTTCATTTAAGAACCCTTTCCTGATTAAGCGCGCGAGGCGAGAATCGCGGATACTCTCTCGGCGTCTTCGGGCGTGTCGACGCCGACTCCTTCGTCATCGGTCCTCACGACCGCGATCTTGGCGCCCATCCACAAGGCTCGAAGCTGCTCGAGCTTCTCGGTCATCTCGAGTGCGCACGGCTTCTCGGCGATGTAACGGCGGAGAAACGCGCCCCGGTAGGCGTAGATGCCCAGATGGCGGACGTAAAGACCGCCTGCGATATCGCTTTCGGCGTCACGATCGCACGGAATCGGAGCGCGGGAGAAATACAGCGCCCCGTCATCGCGGTCGAGAACGACCTTCACGACCGATTTCGCCGCGAGATCGGCGGCGGACTTTATCGGAGTTACGGCAGTCGCCATCGACCAGCGAGGATCGTTCTTCAGCTTTAAGACGAGCTCGTCGATGAGTTTAGGATCGATAAGCGGCTCATCGCCCTGGATGTTGACGAGAATATCGTCATCGGCGAAATCGCCCGCCGCGCACGCGATGCGGTCTGTTCCGCTCGGAAGTTCCGACGGCGTCATAACCGCCCTGCCGCCGTAAGATTCGACAGCCTCGACGATACGCTCATCGTCGGTCGCGACAAGAACATCGTCAAGCGAAGAAGCCTTCTTTACGGCATCGACGACCCACGTGACGAGGGGCTTGCCCGCCAATATCGCAAGCGGCTTACCGGGGAAACGGCTCGACCCGAATCTACTCGGGATTATTCCTAGGACTTTCATTTTCGACAATCTCCACTTTTTGGAAGAACATTTTTCTTAAAATCGAAAGGCGCCTCTCCTGACGCTCGAGCGCCCACATCGCGAAATGCCACTTTTTGTCGAAACCGTAGACGGCGGGCAGATCGGGCTTAAAAGCCTCGAATTTATCGCGCATCACGGAAAGCTGCCAGACCATGGCGTGAGTGCGGTATTCAAAGCCGTCCATAAACCGCTCGGCGACCTCGTTCATCGAGACCTTGTGACGGCGCTGATAGTCCTTCAGCGCATGGGCATAATGGGCCAGATAGAAATTGAAAAGGCGAGACAGATTCTCGTCGTCGTAATCGAGCGACGGCCAGCCGAGACTGCCGCGGATCGAGCAGAGAGAAACTTTTTTCGGGACGATGCGCGCGAGCATGATATCATACTCGAATTCGTAAATCTCCTTGCCGATGCCGTAGAGGGGCGAATTCGTGGCGGGATCGTACTTCTTCATCGCCATGTTCTGGGCCGCGGCGTCGCCCATCAGCGTCGCCAAGGCAAGCACAACCTCTTTCTCTTCGATCGAGGAATCATCCGCGTTATAAAAATAATTTTCAGGAATCGAATCCATAGGCTCGCCTTCGCAGCGGCGGCGCACATAAACGTCGACGAGGCGTTTCTTGACCTGCGCACGGCGGTGAAGAACACGATACTCGCTTAAGCCTACCCCAAGAGCCTTGAAAACCTGAATACGCGAGAGCATATAGCTCGAATAGCCTTTACCCGCCCGCGAAAGAAGTTTCTCGACCATGCTCTGCTCCAGGGGAGAACGGTTTGTCTTGTAGACTATTTCTCTCGTCTGACCCTTTCCGATCTCTGCCATCTCGTCCTCAACGCGAAGTTCGTAGACGTTGGCGTATTCGATAATCTCGTCCTTGGACATCATGCGGCGGATGTTCGAGAGGAGAACTTCGCTTCTGTCGTCGGCGCCTTCGTGGAATACGGGCCGCCCGTCGACGAACGTCGCGCCCGGAAGCGCCGTGCGGCGGTCGTCGAACGCGGGCGTAGACCCCTCGCCAACGACAGAATAAATCTCGCCCGTTATGTACATGTAAAGAGTTTCAACGAAACGCTTGCTGCTCTCGTCGGCGTATTCGGGCTTGTTGAGGAGTGAAGCGAATGTCGCGAGAATCTCCTCCGAGCGCTGGATTACGCCGAGCTGGCCGATCTTGCCGAGAACGATCGACTCCATCAGCTTTTCAATCTCTGGAACAAGTTTCTCCAGCGACACGCCTCTGCGGAGACCGAAGAACTCGATCTCATGGTGGCCGCGGTGCTTGGGCATCCGCGTGAACGAGGTCTTGTTCCCCTCGTAAACTCCGACAAGCTCTTTAAGTCCTTTTAAATATTCATCGCAATCCGTGCGGGCCAGATCGGTAAACCTCTTGAACTCGGGGTACGTCAAAAAATGGACGCCCTTCATCGAATGACAGTATGTAAGCTTCGTAGAGATGCGCTTTTTGGACGCCGCGAGAGCGACGT
This sequence comes from Kiritimatiellia bacterium, assembly GCA_017520845.1. GTDB lineage: Bacteria > Verrucomicrobiota > Kiritimatiellia > RFP12 > UBA1067 > UBA1067. Next base: position 3,010 of record JAFXEU010000008.1, read on the forward strand.
TGATCTCGTTGATCGTCCACGCCAGCGGCTTTACGCGCCATTCCTGCCCGAGCTGACGGTAATGCTCGATCGTCACGTCGTTGCGGTCGCCCATGACGATATCGCGCATCGAAAAGCCGACCGTCCCCATGAGCCATTCGTCTGCGGCGAAAAGCACTTTCGCGGGAACTTCGCGCTGGGAGATTTCGATTGTATCCTTTACGACATTGGCGCAGAGAATCGAATACATCAGCGTCTCACCGCGGCTATGAGACGGAAGCGTGGAGAGTTTCCAGAATCTGCCGTCGAGAAGCGGAAATGCGGCGACCGAATGGTTGCCCGTAGTCATCGTAAAAACGCGCCCTTTAGCCTTAGGCTTAAGAACGCGCTTCTCAACAATAAGAACACTCGGATGATCTGACAGATGGGATAAGACGGATTTCTCGAAAACATACGTATCGTGCCCCAGATCCCACGCCTCGAAAACGCGCTCGCGCCCCATCGCGACGGTCTTCACCTTCGACGATCGTTTCACACCGCGCTCGCGGACCCTACGGACAAAATCTCTAACCGCGCCCATGCCCGCCTCCGCAAGTGCAGCCCGGCCCGTGGCTGCAGGATGAATGGGAATTTTTATTCTCGCGCGCTATCAGATCTTCGGCGAGAGCGCCTATCGCGTCAAGATTGGCGTCATCTGCCGCCGCGAGGAGATTCTCGAGAGCGGGCAGGACATATTTCGTGAACTTCGTCTGACCGACGCTCGCCAGACGACCGTAAGCGCCGAGAGCCTGAGCGAGGCGCTGAACGGCCGCGTAAGGAAGCTTCTCCGCGATATCGGCGCGGCCGCGCAGTTTCGCGTAATACGCCGCAAGAAGAGAGCGCTCCTTGTCGGTAAGCTTAACGTAAGGATCATAAAGAAGCGACGCTAAGTCATAAATCGCAGGACCTGGGCGCATCCCCTGAAAATCGATAAAGTAAAGTTTATCGCCCTTCCAAAGAACATTCGTCGACTGAAAATCACGATGGACTAATTCCGTCGGTTCCGCAGAGAGAACAGATGCAACCTTCTCGAATTCCGAGAGAACATCAGCGGACATTTCAACCCCAAATCTGGCCTCGAGACAATATTTCGCAAAAAATCCGCGCTCCCACCGCCACAGTCCGTCATCAAACCGATGTTCACAAACGGACTCTATCTCAAGAGCGTCAAGCGCATTGAATTCAGCAAGCGCCTCGACAATCTTCGTGTAATCGTCGAGAGTCATCCTGCGCTCCGAGCCGACGCATTCGAGAACGAGAGTCTTTTTATCGGGAAGATCGGCGAGAACCTCGGGGACGCTCACGCCGCGCTCCTTGAGCCAGCGCGCATGCGAGGCGTAACGCGCGTTTTCGGCGCGCTTTAAGTCATCGTAAACGATCGCAATCGCGCCGGAACCGAGCGAGAAAAAGCATCGGTCGCTGCCGCGTGCGAAAAGGAAACGGACGGAAGCGTCTTCGAGACCGGACGCCTTCGCCGCCGCGGAGATCTGGGGGAGCGCGTCAAACGCGTTATCTTCGCCCGCCGTATTCAAGTCGACGTATGAATCGATAGTTCCCGCGTCGGTCCAAAGCATATCACCTACGAGGCGCGATCTCATAAAGCGCCCTTCCATCATCGCGCGTTCATACGCCTGGACGATGGACGAAAATCCGGTCGGCTCGACAAATTTAAGAATCCCGGCCTTAAGAAGCGCTATCCCGCAGTAGGTGAACGTTCCGTGATATCCGGCGTCGGGACTCTTCCAGCAGGTGACGAAACGGCTCTCGCTTTCAACCTCAATCGTGCGGGGACCTTCTTCGGTCACAAGACACTCGCCGATAACGTCGTCGGACGAATCAGAAATGTCGAACGGGCATTCGTCGATGCCTTCGACGACTATATCGCCGTTAACGAGATAGAAGTCGTCTTCGCCGATCCAGTCGCGAAGCGGATTCAAAACCCCGCCCGTACCGAGAATCTCGGGCTCGTAAACGGCGCGGCAGCCGTTCGCGGCGCACCACTCCTCGACCTGATCGTGAAGATAGTGGCAGTTTACCGCGATATCCTCGACGCCCCATGATCTGAGAAGCGCGACGACCCGGGCGAGCATCGGCTCGCCCCAGACGGGCATAAGCGGTTTGGGGCAGACTGTTGTAAGAGGTCTAAGGCGCGTACCCAATCCCGCAGCAAGCACTATGGCCTTCTTTGCGTTCATAATTCGCGCCCTTTCTTAAATCAGCGGTAAACGGAACGCTGACGCTGCATCTTGACCTTCGGCTCCTCGAGATGGAGCTGATACCACTGATCGCCGAGGCCCGAATTGGAGAAATGGGCGCTGCGGTTGTTCATGAGAAGTTCATGATTGGATTTAAGTGTGGCATTATCGCTCGACTTGAGAGCCTCGGTGATGGCCTTGAACGCCTCGTCGATCTTTTCGCTCTTGACGAGGATCCACGTATAGCACGCGGCGAGAAGCACGTTTTGGTTGTAGCGCACGCGGCGGGTCGCCTTGTTGTAAACGGCGGTGATCTCTTCGATCGGCTTCTTGAGCATGTACATGCGCGCCATCTTCATCGCAGCGAGGGTCGGATCGGCCATAATGACCTTGGGCATCAGCGCATCGCATTTGGCGAAGTCCTTGATCATCCAGTTGAGCTGGAACTGGGCCGTCGCCTTCTGACGCTCGATCATCGGGACGAAAAGGCGATACTTCGAAAGGCCCTCGGTCGCGGCAAGCGCCTCCTTGACGAAGACGCGCATATCGTCGGCGATCTCCTTCTGAGCCGCCTGGATGGAACCCGGCGGGCGGAGCTGCCAGCGCTGAACCTTGGCCTGAATCTTCTTCTGACCCTCGGCGAGAATCAGCTGTACGCTCTGCATTTCAGCCATAAGTTTTTTCCGGATGAACATTCCGAAAAGAAACTGAATCACGAAGAATACGCCGATCGAGGATATGACGCTCCAGAGAATCGACCAGTCGGCCGCATAATGGAGCGCGACGTAAGCGCCCGCCGAGGCGAGAAGCGCGAGGAATAATGTAATCATGATGGGATCAACCTTTAATTGCCTTGATCATTTTAGGGATGACGACGTTCAGATCGCCCACAATACCGTAGTGGGCGACCTTGAATATCGGAGCGTCCTTATCGGTGTTGATCGCGATGATCTTCGCGGAATCCTGCATGCCGGCCAGGTGCTGGACCGCACCGGAAATGCCGCAGCTGATGAAAAGCGCGGGACGGACCGTAACTCCCGTCTGGCCGATCTGGCGCTCGTGTTCGCAGTAGCCGAGGTCGACCGCCGCGCGGCTTCCGCCTACGGCGCCGCCGAGAGCGTCGGCGAGATCGTGGAGAAGCTTGAAGTTCTCCTTCGAGCCTACGCCCGCGCCGCCAGCGACGATAATGCGCGAACCCTTAAGATTGATCGACGAGTGGCGGCGGACGATCTCGAGAACCTCGACGGGAATCTCTACGCCGGCGAGTTTCGAATCGTGCTTCACAAGCTCGCCTGTACGGCCGGGAACGACCTCAAGGGGTTTCATCACGCCCTCGCGAACCGTAGCCATCTGTGGCCAGTTATAGGGGTTGACAATCGTCGCAATGATGTTTCCGCCGAATGCGGGACGAATCTGCTGAAGAACGTTCTTAACGACCTTCGGTTCGCCGCCCTGGCAGGCGCACTTCTTGTCGGTGTAGTCGCCGATCTGAAGATCCGTGCAGTCGGCGGTAAGACCGCAGCCGAGAGCCGACGCGACGGCGGGCGCGAGATCGCGGCCCATGTGTGTCGCGCCGAAAATCACGATCTGGGGTTGACATTCCTTGATAAGTTCGACGAAAGCGTGGCGATAAGCCTTGCCGCGGAAAACCTTGAGCTCAGAGTCTTCGACGAGATGAACCTTGTCGGCGCCCGCCTCGAAAAGCTCCTTGGCGAGGCATTCGACCTTATCGCCCATGAGAACGGCCGCGAGCTTGACGCCGAGAGTATCGGCGAGTTCACGCCCCTTTCCGAGAAGTTCGCGCGGAACATCGCTCAATTTCCCGTCTTCCTGTTCGGCAAAAACCCAGACTTCGCCGCGATTCAAATTCTCTGACATAATCTTAAATCTCCTTATCCGATAGAATTAACCGATCGTATGGTCGGCGACGAGTTCCGCGACGAGCCCGGCGATGCCCTCGTCCGTGGGAGGCACTTCCTTGTAGTCTCCGCCCGCGAGAACGACGGAAACGATCTTCGCGACGTTCGTGGGGCTTCCCGCGAAACCGCAGCGTTCGGTGACCGCACCGATATCGTCGCAGGAGAGCTGGCCGATAACGGCCGCGCCGTCGCCGGCGGCTTCAGCCTCGGCGACGCCCTTAAGTTCGGCGTCCTTGTACTTCATGACGCGGCGGACGTTGAAAGGTCTCAGTTCGCCGGCCTTCTCGGTAACGGTAAAGAGCGCGGGGAGCTTAACCTTGTCGGTCTCGACTCCGGTGCCGATATCGCGCGTAACGACGGCATAGTCGCCGTCCATATCGATCTTCTCGAGATACGTAACGGCGGCGTAATCGAGCTTCTCGGCAATCTGGGGGCCCGTCTGCGCGGTATCACCGTCGATAGCCTGACGTCCGCAGAATACGAGATCGGGCTTAAAGCGCTTGACGGCGCATGAAAGGATATAGCTCGTCGCAAGAGTGTCGGAACCTGCGGCCTTGCGGTCGGTCACGAGATACGCCTTATCTGCGCCGCACATAAGAGCTTCGCGAAGAATCTCGCACGCGGCGGGAAGGCCCATGGCGATCGCCGTAACGGTACCGCCGTAACGCTCCTTCACCGAAAGAGCCGCCTCAAGAGCATTACGATCCTCGGGGTTGAAAATAGCCGGAAGCGCGGCGCGGTTGATCGTACCATCGGCCTTCATGGCCTCGCCGGTCACTTTTTTCGTATCAGGAACCTGCTTGATGCAGACTACGCAGTTATAGCCGCCTTCGCGGCATTTATTATTCTCTTTCATACTGTGCATTATACCAAATTTTATATGCCACTTTCAATCGCGCCATTCGCAGTCGACTTCAAATCCGCCGCGCGCGCACAGCCCTTTAAAAGAGAAACTTTTTCATAAAATCAGTCTCTCTTTACGGTAGTCGCCCATTTGCGAAAGACTCCCTCGGATTTCTTACCCTTGAACGTAAAGTCGCTCGCGCGCGTCGTTTCCGCCGTGGCTCCCGGCTTCGGCGCGACCTGCTGATCCCACTTCCACCAGTGAAAACCCATAATCCACTTCTCATGCGCGAACACGCGGAAAAGAGCCTCCATATAGCGGGCCTGCTCCTCCTCGTCAAATTTCTTAAATGGCGACATATCTGACGGCGAAAAGGCGCTGTTCACATTCGATGAGCACCCGCATTCGCCGAAAAGTATCGGCTTGCCCGCAGCCTTGGCGATCGCTTTCATTTTAGCGTGAGCTCCTTTAAGGCGTTTCATCATGTCTTCAACCGAAAGATCTTTATTTAAATCGCCCTTTTCTCTGGCGGGGCAATAATAACTTATCGAAAGAAAATCCAACGCATGGAACCAATGCTTAGGATCGGAGAGAGACTTTACGAAATCGATCTTGCCCGTATGGAGCGTATGGCAGCTCGTAACCGGGCCTGAATACACTTTACGAACCGCATTTACAACTTTAAGCCAAAGATCATTTTCTTCTGTCATTGTATCAAGTTCACTATCAAGACAAAATACTTCGCATTTGGTGCGCTCCGCGATACGGGCGTAATATACGCTTCTCTCCTTCATAGACTCGAACCAAAGTTCACGGGCGTCGGAGAATCTGCCCGGGATTCTGTTTCCGCCTCGTTTAGGAAGAATCACCCCGAGCCTGCCGTACCCGTCCTTGCACTCGAGCATCGGACGAAGCTGAACCTTCATGCCCGTGGAATGAATAAAGTCGATGATGTCCATCAGCTCTATATCGTTCGGCGTATATACGAAATCGCGATACTGAAAAGTGGAATGGCACGAATCCTGCCAGACCGTAACGACGACGGTAACCCACGTCGCGCCGGCTTTCGCCATAGCCTCAACTTCATCCTTAGCCTTCTCGGATGAGAAATATCCGTTCTTCGCATGAAACCCGAATGTTACACCCCATTGCAAATCAGTCGGGACTTTCGCCGCGTATGAAAAACAAGACATCAAAATTGCAACAAGAAGTAAATATGATTTTCTCATCGCTTTTCTCCTTTAGAGGGATCTCTTATATAGCCCTCTTATAATTTGTATTAAGGTCTAGGAATTAAAGAATTGTAACGAGCTCAGTGAATGAGGCGATATTAGCAGTACTTTTAGCACCTTTAAGAATACCGATACCGAATTCGCAGAATGCGCTCTTGACTCCGGCGTTGTTGGCGCATTCGATATCCGTCCAGTTGTCGCCCACCATCCAATCGTCGGGAGTAAGCGTATGGCCCATCTTCTCGGCGCACATCTTTAATGGAAGAGCGCTCGGCTTCATTTCGGGGCAGTCTCCGCCCGCCACTATCGCGGAGCCGAAGAACTTCTTGATCCCTAGATGCTCCAAAACCGCGTGGGTAGCGAACGCGGGCTTAGCGGTATTTACGCCTAAAAGCCAGCCGCGCCCGGCGAGCGTCTCGAGTGTCTCCATGACGCCCGGATAGAGCGTCACGAGCTGGGTCGCATGCTCGCCGTAATGCGACATGAAAATGCGCCAGAGATCATCAATCTCTCCGGCGCGCTCAGGGATGGCGTTGGCGAGCAAGTGACGCGCGCCAAGACCGATATGAATTATAATTTCTTCTTCAGGTCTCTCGGCGAGACCTAAATCGCGCCGAGTATGATTGACGGTCGCGCACAGATCCGCTTTAGTATCCGCGAGCGTACCGTCAAGATCGAAAAATACAGCTTTCGCCATTGTCGCCTCAGCGGCCGACGGCCTTGCGGTAACGGGCGATAAGCTGATTCGTCGAAGCGTCGTGCTTCATCGAGGGCTTCTTCGCCGTCAAATCGCTGAGAACGCCCTTCGCGAGAACCTTGCCGAGCTGAACGCCCCACTGATCGTAGCTGTAGACGTTCCAGATTACGCCCTGAACGAAAACCTTGTGCTCATAAAGAGCGACGAGCGCACCGAGCGTCTCGGGCGTGAGCTGATCGGTTAAGAGCGTATTCGTGGGCTTATTACCCTCGAAAGTCTTGAACGGAATGAGCTTCTTCTCGACGCCCTCCTTGGCGCATTCTTCGGCCGTCTTACCGAACGCGAGAGCCTCGGTCTGGGCGAAGAGGTTGGCCATGAGCTTATCGTGAAGATCGCCGACGGGATTGTGGGTCTTCGAGCAGCCGATGAAGTCGCAGGGGATAAGGTGGGTGCCCTGATGAATGAGCTGATAGAACGAGTGCTGGCCGTTAGTACCGGGCTCGCCCCACTCGATAGGACCGGTAGTGTAGGTGACGGCCTCTCCGTTCTTGTCGACGCATTTGCCGTTCGACTCCATATCCATCTGCTGGAGATAAGCGGGGAAGCGCGAAAGGTACTGATCGTAAGGAAGTACGCAGTAGCTCTCGGCGCCGTAGCCGTTGTGATAGAGAATACCGAGAAGCGCGAGAATAACGGGCATGTTGCGCTCGAAACGGGCGGTACGGAAATGGCGGTCCATCTTGTAATAGCCCTTCAAGAGCTTCTTGTAATTGTTGCGGCCGATGGCGATCATAAGCGAAAGACCGATGGCCGAGGGGAGCGAATAGCGGCCGCCGACCCAATCCCAGAAGCCGAACATGTTCTTAACGTCGATACCGAAGTCGGCGACTTCCTTCGCGGCGGTCGAGACGGCGACAAAGTGCTTGGCGACGGCCTTCTTAGAGCCGAGCTTCTCGACGAGCCACGCCTTCGCGGCCTCTGCGTTGGACATGGTCTCCTGGGTCGTAAACGTCTTAGACGCGACGATAAAGAGCGTCTGATCGGCCTTCACTTCACGGAGCGTCTCGGCGAGATGAGTCGAGTCGACGTTAGAAACGAAGAAGAACTTCATATTGCGCTTCGTGTAGGGCGTAAGCGCGAGATTAGCCATTACGGGACCGAGATCGCTGCCGCCGATACCGATGTTGACGACGTACTTGATGCGCTTACCGGTAAAGCCCTTCCACTTTCCGTTGCGGATCGTGTCGGAGAAGTCGCCCATCGCCGCGAGAACCTTTCTCACGCCGGGCATAACGTCCTTACCGTCGACCTTGATCTTCGCCTTGGAGTCCATATTGCGAAGAGCGGTGTGAAGAACGGCGCGGCCTTCGGTGGCGTTGATCTTCTTACCCGTAAACATCTTCTCGATTTCGGCCTTGAGATCGGATTTCTCGGCGAGCTTAATGAGAGCTTTCATCATCTCGCGGTCGATGCGGTTCTTGGAATAGTCAAGAAACCAGCCGGCCGCCTCGAGCGAAAACTTCGCGGCACGATCAGGATCTTCGGCGAAGTATTCCTTAATCGTCTTGTTCTGATTCTTGTCGATAAGATCATCGACCTTTTCCCAGGCTTTTGCGTCCATTTTTATTCTTCTTTCTCATTAGCATCCCATTCGTTCTCTGCGTTCACGAAGAGATGAAAAATTAATGTTGAAACCGGCGGCGTTATCCTATTGCCTATAGGATTATGCAAATAAAACCCACCAAATCAACAATGTAGTATACTCAATTCTTATTGAGATAGTCAACCTGATTCCGGATTATTTCACATTACTGTCGCTTGCTAAAGTAAACGCAATTTTTATTTTCGTTTATCTTGTCAAAGCAGATTTCATTCTAATTGATTGATATTGATAGGAGAATCCTCCTTCCCCTACCCTCCCCGGGGAGGGTATTGCGGTTAGTTTGTCAAAGTGCGGCTTCACTCTGGAGGCTCGTCTCGCCGAACGCGTCGACTCCGCCCTTGCGGGCTTTCGCCGCACCCCGCATAGCGCCCGCTCGACCTCTTGCGACCTTGCTGCGCAAGGCTCCTCGCGTTGCTCGTCGGGCAACCTGATCGCTGCGCGACAGGCGAATCTCGCGGCTCGGCTTCGCCTCGGGGGATACCAGAATTCGCGACACTGGACAAAATACGCCGCTGTGCTAAGCGCGCTTAGGTCGCTCATCACGTCGTCGAGCCGACCTCCAGATCTCCGCCGCCTATCCATCCTTGACTAATCTGATATAATTGTTCGCAAATTTTATATCACCCTTTAACAGCCATTTGAAGAACCTGTCTTTGCCAACGTAATCGCAAATTACCAAGCGGCGATAGGGGCGTTAGCATTTCATCAAGGCAGAATGCTTCTGATCACGGATGATTAGGCGAAATCCGGATAAGTCGTCTTGACGACGTGATGAGCGACCTAAACGCGTCTCGCACGACGAAAACCTTATCCAGTGTCGCGAATCCCGAGCGCGAAGAACTTATGAGTTCGCGCGTTCGGCAAGACGAGCTTTCCGGATGAAGCCGAAAGACAGACTAAACGAAAACTAAAGTCTCAACAATCGACTAACTTTTCGTTTACCCTTTCTAAGTTTCGTTTACTTTGGCAAACGGCGTTATTTTACATTACCTCAAGTGACGGGCAGACGTCGGCCGCGAGCGCGTCTTCTCCCGTCAGGTTGCGCCTGTAATACGCCAGCGCCGCAATCATCGCGCCGTTGTCACCGCAATACTTCGGCTTCGCCGTAAGGAATTCGACATGGGCTCTGTCGGCGGTCTTCTTGAGCTTTTCGCGAAGGCGCGAATTAAGCGAAACGCCGCCGCCGATTATAAACGACCTGTAGCTGCCGCGACTTAACGCCGTACGGGTGCGGTCGGCCACGGCCTCGACGATGGCTTCCTGATAGGATGCAACGATACGGGCAACCTCAAGAGTTACCTCTTCACCGCTCTTATACTCCAGACGAGGCTCGTCAGGCGAAGGATCAAGTAGCTCCTGATGCTTCTGCACATACCTTAACAGCGCCGTTTTAAGACCGGAAAACGATACGCACATATCGGCGGGGAGCCCCGCAAGCGCCGAGACACCCTCGCGCGGACAGCCCTTGGGAAACTTCTCGAGAGACGATTTCCATCGGCGAGAATCGTCACCGAAAGTCGCGCGATAAGCCTTCGCTATGGCGTCGATTTTAGGCCCGCCGGGATAACCGAGATTCAAAAGCTTTGCGGCCTTGTCGAAAGCCTCGCCCGCCGCGTCGTCGAGCGTCTGACCGAGCAGTCTGTAGGATCCGTACTCCGGAAGTTCAAACCAGTTCGTATGGCCGCCGGAAATGGCGAGCGCCAGAGCGGGCATCCGCGACTCTATCGACGCGGCCGAAGCGGGAGCGTCTCCGACGTCGTTCAGAAACGGAGTATGCAAGTGCGCCTCTATGTGATTGATGCAGAAAAGCGGAACACCCATCGAAAGCGCCAGCCCCTTGGCCGCATTAAGTCCGACGATAAGCGCGGGCGAAAGGCCGGGTCCGTACGTGACGGCGACGGCGTCGATCGAACCCTCCGGCTCGACCTCGCGGAATTTCGCGATCGCCTCGTTCACCACCTCGGAGATTTTTTCGACATGGGCGCGCGAAGCGATTTCAGGGACTACGCCGCCGTAAGGTTTATGAAGCGGAATCTGAGTGTAGACTACATTCGACAGAACCGTGCGACCGTCCTTGACGACGGCGGCCGCGGTCTCGTCGCAGCTTGTTTCTATACCGAGAATATTCATTACCAGAACTTCCACCAGGGGCGTTCGACGGGCTTGATGCCGCCTTCGCGTTTATAAAGCTCCTGAACCCGGGCCTGCCCCGCGGTAGCGGGATCGCCGACTGAAATGCGGCTTCTCAGATGAAGAAGCTTCGGCATCGACCAGAATTCACTGCGAACAAAGGAATCGGCTCCGTTACGGTGAATAACAATAACTTCACCGCCGTCCAGAATTGAGATAGTCGGCTTCGTTATGCGCAGCATCGCTCCGATATCGGTAGTCCCAAGACTCTGAACCCTGCCGTCCTCATATATGTCGAGCGCCGAAAGGAAAATATGCTCGACGCCGTTTCTGGCTTCGCGCAGAATCTCAAAATGACGGCTCTTCGTTTTATCATTAGCGAACACCTGCTTGGCGCTGGCGATATGAATGCCGGGAACGACGGAAAAAGTACGATACGGTCCTTCATAGCGGTAGCCGTTATGAACTAGAACAGCTCTCGCACGGTAATTGCGGGATTCCGTCAAATCATAATTATCCCCAAGAAAAACCTCTAGTTTCTGACCTTCGTTGGCATTAAGCGAAAACGGAGAGACAAACGGACGGAGTTTTTTAAACCGATCAAGCTGAATGTTGTCGTTGGAACGGTAGACCTCGACAAAAACATGATCCTTGGAATCCGGATACCCAACACTCAGTCTATCCGGAGAAATATTCTTTATGTCGACAACGCCGCGAACCCGTTCGCCCGAGACGTATGTGCTCATATCCATCTTGATATCGACGCTGATTTCAGAAATTTTCTTTCTCTGGGCGACGGCCGAAACGGTCAGTAAAGAAAACACTGTAAGAGCGAGCAGTTTACACTTCATAATAGTTCCTCCAATCCGTCATACCCGGGTTCTATCCCGATCGGAAGTTTAGTCAGCCATTGGGTGTGGGTGAAATCGTGGCACATGTGGGTCAGATACGCCTTTTTCGGCGATATCTTTTCAAGAAAACAAAGCGCCCTCGCGAGAGAAAGATGCGTTGCGTGTTCACGCTCCCTCAAGCAGTTTAAAACCATGACGTCAACGCCCTTGAGGCGCTCTATCTCCGCTTCGCAGATGTCATGACAGTCTGAAATATAGGCAAGACGCTTCAAGCCGTCCGATATGATATAACCGCAGCAGGGGAAACCGTGCTCCACGCGAACCGTCTCAACCATAAGACCGCAAACCACGAAGGGTTTCGAATTGTCGACAAATTCTATCTGGGGACGGTAAAGGCCGTTCGTCCCGCCCTTCGCCGAAATATAGGGGAAGATGCGATGCATCGCATCTATCGTTTCAGGCAGGGCATAGCAGTTCATCGGCTTTCCGATGATGCGCGAAACGCGGCCGAACGCGCCTGGAGAATCAGGATCGCAATCAACTCGAGTACCGTTTATCGTATTGAAGCGGCGCACGTCGTCAAAGCCGGCGACATGATCGATGTGGGCATGAGTGAGAAGCACGGCATCAACCTTGTCGATCCCGTATTGAATACACGCTTCGCGCATTTCAGGCGGCGTATCGATCAAAAACGCGCCCTCGTCAGACGAGACATAAGCGCCGCAGCGGCGGCGCTTATCGCGGGGGTCGGAGGATGTGCAGACCGGGCACGAGCACCCGATCTGCGGGACACCTACCGACGTTCCCGTACCGAGAAACCTGAACTTAAAGCTCAAGCTCCCTTCTTCTCCGGCATCTTGCCGGTCTTGAAGTACTGTTCAATCTCTTCGAGCGTACGGCCTTTTGTTTCAGGGAGGAAGAACGCCGCAGTGATGAAGTAGATGACGGTGAAGCCGGCGAGGCAGAAGAACACGGGGGCATAACCCCAGGCGCCGGTCCAGAGCGGGAAAATCGACGCGATCGTCGCGGAAACGCCCTGGTTGATAATCATCGCGATCGACATGCCGGTGGCGCGGATGCGCGTAGGCATAAGCTCGGAAAGAGCGAGCCATACGCAGACGCCGGGACCGACGGCGTAGAAGGCGATGAACATGAAGAAGAATACCGTAGCGATAATACCGGTCACAAAGCTCGCCGCGACGAGGCCGGACTTGATCGCGAGGAACACGCCGCCGACGCCCGAAAGGCCGATGATAATACCGGACGTGCCGAGCTTCAGGAGGAACTTGCGGCCCTTCCTGTCGACAAGAGCGCATGCGATGATCGTCATAAAGACATTGACGAGTTTGATGGCGAGATCGCTGAAGTTGGCGAAGACGCCCGTCATGCCGGTTTCCTTGAAGATGCTGACGGTATAGTTGAGAACCGAGTTGATGCCCGTCGTCTGGTTGCTGGCGAGAATGATAACCGCGAGGCAGAACGGATAAATATACTTGCGCTGAAAGAGGCTGTCACCCTTCGAGGCCTGGGCGACGGCAGCCTTTTCGGCTTCGGCGGCGGCATCGGCGGCAAGCATCTCGTCCAAAATAACCTTGGCCTTTTCTTCGCCGTTGTTGGCGGCGAGAGAAGCGAGCGCCTCCTCTTTGCGACCCTTCTTATAAAGCCAGCGGGGCGATTCCTTAAGCTTGAACGCGCCAAGGAACAAAATGAGACCGGGAACGGCGGAGCACCAGAAAATGGTCTGCCAGGCCTTAATCCAGGATGACGTCTGCTCGGGTGTTACGGCCGCTCTGCCAACCTTCTTGACAACCTCGTCAGAGTCGCCGACAAGGCCGGTGACCACAAGACCGATAACGGCCGCGAACGCGAGACCGATCGTCAGAAGGAGCTGGAACATGCCCGTACCCTTGCCGCGGGAATCGGAATCGAGACACTCGGCGAGATACATGGGAACGACGACGCCTACGAGACCCGCCGAAGCGCCCTGAAGCGTACGTCCCAACGTAAGGAGGATGAAATTACCGCCTTCGAATAGTCCGGACGCGCAGATGACGGGAATGGAAATAAAGAAACAGAAAGCCGAGACGATGATAATCTTCTTTCTACCGAACCATTCAGCAAGCGAACCGGCAAAAAGCGACGAAAGAACAGAACCCCAAAGTACGGCGCCCACGACAATGCCAAGTTGAACCTTAGTATAATTCGCGGTATTCTCGATATACGGCAGAGCCGCCGCGATAACGCCTACGTCAATACCGTAGATGAGCCCGCCGAGGCCCGACATGATTAAAAGATACTTCGCGTACCGACGAACGCTCGCCGGCAATGTTGCTGATTTGTCGCTCATGATTAATTCCTTAAGTAAGGTTTATATTTCCACAATTATAACAAATTATTCAGAAACTGAAAAGTCGACACGCCGCGCTGTAGCTTTCAGCGCCTCGTTCTCAAGAGGCGTCCGGGGTCCAGCCGTTAAAAACGTTCATCGCCTTGTCCGCGCCGTCGCGGAGAATCGACGCGACGGCCTGAACCGACGCCGAGACAACCTTGTCGACCGTCGTGCGGGAAGCGGGATCGAACTTGCCAAGGACATGCCCTATGACGTTCGACTTATCCTTACCGACGCCGACTTTAAGACGGATGAAGGACTGACTTCCCAGGCGCTCAATGATATTCCTTATTCCATTGTGGCCGCCGCACGAACCGTTTTTGCGGATTCTTATGCGCCCGAGGGGAATGTCTATATCGTCCTGAACAACGATAAGATCGGCTGTGGTGGCGTTATGATACTTAACGACCGGCGCAACAGAATCGCCGGAGAGATTCATATAAGTCTGCGGCTTTACGAGCAAAACGGGCACCCCCGCAAAAACGCCTTTTGCCATCAGGCACGAAAACGCCTTTTTAGTCTCCCACCCGAGACCGAGCTCCGCGGCGATCGCATCAACCACCTCAAAACCGACCGAGTGCGGAGTATTTGCATACTGCGCACCCGGGTTGCCTAATCCTACGATTACTTTCACTTATTCGTGATTGAATAAATCGTTGATGGACTCATTGTTGTGAGTGCGCTTAATGGCCTCGCCGATCAAAGGCGCGACAGAAAGCGTAGTCAACTTGAACGGCAAGGTCGAAGGATCAAAGCCCTCGCGAAGAGGAATCGAATCGGTAACGACGAGCTCGTCAAGCTGAGTTTCATGCATAAGGCGCTCTACGCCCTTAGCCGTAAGCGGGAAGTGCGAAACGAACGCATGGACGGACTTGGCGCCGCAATCGCGGCACATCTTAGCCGCGGCGGAAAGCGTACCGCCCGTAGCCGTCATATCGTCAACCATGATAACGTCGCAATCCTTAACGTCGCCGACTACGCTGAACGCGTCAACGGTAGAGTCGCCCGTACGCTGCTTAGCGACGATGGCAAGACCGCATCCGATCTTACGGCTGTAGCCATAGGCCGTCTTAGCGCCGCCCGTATCGGGAGAGACGACGACAGGCTTAGCCCAATGCTGATCGCGGATGTACTTCAAAATTACCGGCTCGGCCTTAAGGTGATCGAGAGGAATATCGAAGAAGCCCTGGATCTGATTGGCGTGAAGATCCATCGTAATTACGCGGTCTGCGCCGGCGGTCTGAAGGAGGTTCGCTACAAGACGCGCCGTAATCGGTACGCGGGGCTGATCCTTGCGATCCTGACGGGCGTAGCCGTAGTACGGAAGAACAGCCGTAATGCGGGCCGCGCTGCCGCGCTTAAGCGCGTCCATAATGACGAAAAGCTCCATGTAGGCCTCGTTCGGCGAAGGAGAGCCGGACTGAATAACATAAACATCCTTGCCACGAACAGGATCAAGGACCTGACAGAACGTCTCGCCGTCAGGAAAATGCTTAATATCAATCTTATTGAGGGGTCTGCCGAGATACGCGGCAACCTTCTCGGCGAGTGCCGGGTTAGCCGTACCAGAAAACACCATGAAGTCGTCGTTCATTATATGTCGTTCCTTAGAATTTTAAAAAACTCGTTATATTATATCACAATTCACTATACTTTGTCCCGCCAATCGTATTTTATTTTAGGGGCTAGGAATTAGGGGTTAGGAAAGTGCGGATTACTTTGGCATCGGGCCTAAATCTTTACCTCCCCTGGCCACAAAAACATTCGCCTTCATTTCGTATGCGATTTTCTTTGTAGGCCTTTTAGCTTTGGAAATCTGCCCGTTTTCATCTATCGTACCGCAGCCTACGATATAGTCAAAGCCTTTACCTACCTTGCAGTTTCTGACCGTTATCTTACCCGGCACCGCGTCTCCCGCAGCCGAAGGTCTCCAGTCGGCCAAATCGAAGAAAATGACGCCTTTATCTTTCGCCGCGGTCATCTTACAGGAATCGAACGATACTTCACCTACGCTGTACGCGCCGAATCTGAAGAATAAATTACCTTCGACTTCAAATTTACAGTTCTTATAGCTTAAATTTGTCGCCTTTGTCCAATAGCCGCCCCTGAATGAGCCGCCCTTAAACGTGCAGTTTTCAAATTTAACCGTTCCGCCGTTGGCGCCGCCGAAATAAACGTTTTCAAAGGTGCAGTTCTTAAACGTCTGAGTTCCAGAATGGAAGCCCGAAATCTCTCCTCCCTTAAAGGTGCACTTCTCAAATACATTATCCTTTTTAAAGTAAGTAAGTTTACATCCTTCCAACTCGTTGCCCGTCCAATGGCCCCTCATAAAATTAAACATCTTGCATTCCTTAAAACTGCACCCGATGGCTTTAGAGGCCATAATTTCACGCTTAACAAAGCGCGAATTGACGAGTCTGGCGCTATCGCTCATGCGAACAAAGAAATTATCATTCGTAGTCGGCTCGCCAAAATTCATATCATTAAAGGCGAAGTCCCAACTGCCGCGCTCAAGCACATCGCTGTTTTGGACCGTAAGCCCCTTTCTGTAACGGTTGTTCGTGAATCGCGCGTAGCCCGATCGCGTACGGCCGTCGCATGAATAGTCGCCTGTTAAGATATTATTATTACGCACACACACCGAATAAGTGCGCGGATAAAAATGTATCGCGCTTTCATTCTCTTCAAAAATAAAGTTCTGACCGGCGCAGCAAAGGAGCGAATTGCTCCCCGGGTTATCGCGGCAGACATTCCGCCTGAAAGTCGTATCCTGCATCATGTCCCAGCCATCCTCGGCATCGAGCGCGCTTCTCGCGGCGGATTCACCCGATCTTATAAAGAGATTCCCCTCGAAAAGGAAATTCTGCATCGCGCTCGGCGCATAGCCTACGCAGCGACACCTTTCGAATATGCAGTTTCTAATAATGCAATTGTAAGGCGTAAAACCACGGTTTACACTTAATGATGGCTTATTCGCCTCTTCGATAGACGAATGAAACTGAGTATAACGCAAGAACGCCGCATCCTTCGGGATTGGTACAAGGCGGTATTGGTGAAGCGTTTCTGAAGTAATAAACTTTTTATCCTTATCGTACCAGCAAAGCGTAAGCGTCCATTGACGAGAGGAAACACCCTGATAACCTAAGAACTTCGAAATCTGAAGGCGCGGATCTTCCTGAGACTTCATCGCCTCGTTAATCTCGATAAATCTGCTCGTATAAAAATTCTTTCGGGGCGCACTTAGCGAGCCGTCCTTAGGATTAAGAGCGCCCTCCTCATGTTTACCGGGATGGACTAAAAACGCGTGCAAGCGACCGTTTTTACGCCCATGACCGTTACAACCGCCATAACCGGTTATGTCCTTGACATGAACATTTTCCACCGAGCAGTAACGCGACTCGCCGCTGATTACAAATCCGAACGGCCACTCGGGATTTTCTTTAGGCGAGTAGTCATGCTCGTAATAATCGCCCTCCAACGTTCCGTTTATAAGATGGGTGTTATCGACGTTTCGAAGTACGATCATCTGGGAACTGCGACCTGTAAAGCCGTTTTCCTTAATCGTCGCGCCATTAAGATCGAACGTCATATTCGAAGGTAAATATATAGGCTTTTTAGGACTGATGCGATATTGACCAGGTAAAAGCACCAATTTCCTGAACCCGGCGGCCGCCTTATCGTCCAAAAGTTTCTGAAGACCTTCCGAAGTCTTTAAGGCAGCCTGCTCAACCTTATTTGTATCGTATCCTTCGTCGTATACGATATGAAAAGCACGGAATGAATTGTAGATTATTTTACCGTCTTGAGCGGGGATATAGATAGTATAACCGCATACTCCTTCGCGCTTTTTAGAGGGATTGTCATTGGCATATTTTACAACCGTCTCTTTAACGCGGCGAAAAACCTCGTTAAACGGCGTACCTTTAGGCGCTGACTCAACTTCAACTAAAACTCTCACAGCTAAATTATCATCGTTTCGGATTTCGTATTTTTTCAAGTCCTCATTGGTTACCTTATAAATTTTATCCTCTGGAATTACAAGGTCTTCGGGCTCGAGAACGCGAAAGCGCTGCCATACGCGATGCGACTCCAAACCTTTAGCGATATCAACCGCCCAAAGACAGATATTGTACTCGCCCTTCTTAGTAAAAGGCTTAAACGTAAATTTACCGTCCCCCGCGCCGACATTCTTTTTTACGCGCGTATATTCCTTACCGTCGCTCGTAACACACTTAAAATGAATATCAAACCTATGGGACTTATCGCGCATACGCTCCAAAGAATGATCCCAGTCGGTTACATAATAATTAACTTCGACTTTATCCTTCGTCGTTACGATAGGCTTAAGATAATAAAGCGAAATATATGGAAACTGAAAATCCCTTGGGGTTTCGTACGGCATTTCATCCTTAATAGCCCGCCTTAAATTCGTGGGGTCGGTATATTCGCCGGGAACAACGGGCGCAGACGATGAAGCGAACTGAGCGAAAGTCGAAATCGCGACAAGAGTTGCAGAAAGGGAAATAAGTTTTTTATTTTTCATATTACATTCTCATTACAAAAAATTAAATGCATCGACATCGAAAGAAACCCTAAGGGCATTCGGCGCCGGCCTCACGCTCTGAAGCCACTTCCACGCGTTGATCGCCGTAGATACTTTGACAGATCTTAAAACAATTTGCCAGCGGTGCCAACCGTCCGCTTTTTCGATTACGCTCGGCACGGCCTCGCCAACGTTCAAATCCTTAATTTTCATCAGGCTTTTCGCATACATATCAGCCCAGTTCGCTACCAGCTCAGAAGATTGGCTGCGCAGATTTATCACCGACAGATGGCAGTACGGCGGGAAGTACGCCTCCTTGCGGTTTTCCAATTCCTCCTCGGCAAACGCCGCGAAATCGCCTTTCGCCGCGAACCGTATCGCGCTCTGGGACGGATTGTAGGTCTGAATGACCGCCTCTCCGGGCAACTCCGCTCTTCCGGCGCGTCCAGCGACTTGAGATAAAAGCTGATAAGTCCGCTCCGCCGCTCTGAAGTCAGGCATATTAAGCGACGTGTCGGCGTTCAAAACACCGACGAGCGTCACATTCGGAAAATCAAGCCCCTTCGCAATCATCTGGGTTCCGATCAGTATATCGGCCTCATGACGGCGAAACGCCCCTAAAATATCGTCATGGGAATTCTTGCCGCGCGTTGAGTCCGCATCCATGCGCAGGACACGAGCCTCCTTGAAGCATGCTTTCAGAGCCGCTTCGGCGCGTTGCGTGCCGATACCCTTGAACTCGAAGAGGCCCCCGCACTCGGGGCACTTCTTCGGCACCTCGATCCATCCGCCGCAGACATGGCACCTGCAGCAGTTGTCGGCCTTGTGGTACGTGTACGCGAGGTCGCAGTCGGGACAGTTCGCGACATATCCGCATCCGGAACAGACCACCGAGCGCGAATATCCTCGGCGGTTTAAAAAAAGAATAACCTGCTCTCGGCGATCGAGCCTGACGCTTATCGCTTCCATCAGCGGCTGCGAGAATATCCGCCCGGGCGCTCCGCCCTCGGCCATGTCGACGATAAGAACTCCGGGAAGCGTTCCCGCGCCAGCGCGCTCGCTCATTACGGCCTTTACGTACTTTCCGCGTCTGACGTTCATCCAGCTTTCCAGGGACGGCGTCGCGGAACCGAGCACCGCCTTCGCGCCCTCGATTTTCGCTCGCATAACGGCGACATCCCGCGCGTGATAGCGCGGCGTCTCATCCTGCTTGTAACTCGTCTCATGCTCTTCGTCGACGATGATGAGGCCTAAATCCTTTATCGGCGCGAATACCGCGCTTCTCGGACCGATAACCACGCGGGCTTCACCGCTTCTGATTCTGTGCCACTCGTCATACCGCTCACCGTCTGAAAGCGCAGAATGAAGAACCGCAATCCTGTCGCCGAAACGCGAAGCGAATCTCTGGACCGTCTGGGGGGTAAGCGCGATTTCGGGAACCATCACTATCGCCCCGCGGTCAGCCTCGAGTTCCGCGGCGATGGCCTGAAGATAAACCTCCGTTTTACCGGAGCCCGTAACGCCGTGCAGAAGAAGCGTCTCCCCTGGAGCGAGACCGTTTATCGAATCAAGAGCCGCCGACTGTTCCGCATTGAGATCAAGAGGCCTTGTAGGCAGAATCTTTCTCGCCGAAAGAGGGTTGCGCCTTTTTGCGCGAGACGCTATTTCGACAAGCCCCTTAGCCGCGAGAGACTTGATGCTCTGTGGCGTCGTTGAAAGCTCGCGGCAGAGGAAGGTCATCCACCCGCCGTCCAGGCGCACAATCTGATCGTAAAGCCACCGTTGACGTTTAGTCAGGGATTGTTCGCCCTTACGCGGCAGATAATCGACAAACAGCTGCTCCTTGGCTTTTGCGCCCGGCTTCAGAACGGCGGCGGGGAGCGCGGTTTTTAGAACCGTCTCTATGGGAGAGGCCGTATACGCGGCGATAGACTTTACGAGTTTAAGCGTAAATGACGAAAAAAAAGGAATCTCGTCCGCGATACCCTCTATCGGCTTGAGTTTGTATTTTACACCCTCATCCGGCGCATCGGCGATCTCGAGCGCGAACCCGCGCGCATGACGGTGATTGAACGGAACAAGAAGAAGCTGGCCGACGGCCAGCTTCTTCTCCAACTCTTCCGGCACAAGATACGTGAACAGCCGGTCGAGCGCCAGGTCTATAGCGACCCTTACGACCATTTATTACGGCTCGATGTATTTGAGCTTGGCCGAGGTCGGAATATTGACCGACGGAGCCTTGTCGTAAATGTCGCAAAGGCGGCATTCACGAGCGGGGAGCGACAGAGCGGCGCCGTCCTTCGTGACCACAATGCAACCCTTCTTTCCGAACGGAGTGGAGAACTTCTCAAGATTGATCTTATCCTTTTTAGAAGACATATCGTTCTGACCGGAAACGGGGAACTGGGCGGTATCGGCGTTACGGGTGACAAGCACGGGAACTCCTCCCAGCGAAACTTCCTTTGCGCCAGCGAGAATCGTCCAAGCGACGTTGTCGCGGGTGAGCTGACCGGGCGAAGCCTTGTCAACACCGTTACCCCAGAGGCACTCGATCTTTACGTCGATGAACGGATCGTGCTCGCCCGAGGTCTGGTTCTCGATGTCAAAAAGGTCCTTGAAGTACTCGGTGGACGACGTGTAAGCCTTGGTATAAATATCTTCCTCGGAATCGCTGCCGCCGGCAGCAGCCTCGGCGCGGGGCCAAAGAGACTTCTTAACCTCGATGTTGATGGCGTTGACGATATCAGCGCCCTGCTTAGCCATCGTCTGCATCTGAGACTTCGTGATGGCGCCGAGAATGTTAGGCACAAGCGCGACCATCAGGATGCCGAGAATGGCGATTACCACGAGAAGCTCAACGAGCGTAAAACCCTTTTCTGATTTTTTCATATTCTCCTCCTTCTTTTTTGTTAAAATCTTCTTTTTATTTTTTTCTGAACTTGTTTACTGCACCGACTTTAGTCTGCGTTCAATATTATCGCATATTTATTAAGTTCGTTCAAGAGCCTTTTTAATATAACACGAATATGCGCGCGTGTACGTATAGGAACTTACGAGATTCAACATTATCATAAGACCCTCCACAAAATAACAGCTCCAAAGCATGTATTTTTCAACTGGCGCAAAAACAGGCAGGTCGTGAAATACGATATAGGCGTAGACCCAGCCCGCGGCAGGAAACGACAAAGCCGTACGCACCTTACCGAGCCACATCGCCGCACCGTCGGCTCCGTAAAGAGAGCCTACCGATCTTAAAAACGTAACCCACAGATCGCGAAGAATGTAAAGTATCGCGAACACGAGCATGACGAGCGAATGGCCCGATTCACCCTGCTTAAGCAGGAGCCACGCGAGCGCAGGAAACGTAACGACGTAAAAGACCTTATCCATCAGCGGATCGGCCATCTTCCCCAACGGGCTTACGACGTTCCACTTCCGCG
Organism: Kiritimatiellia bacterium; assembly: GCA_017520845.1. GTDB lineage: Bacteria > Verrucomicrobiota > Kiritimatiellia > RFP12 > UBA1067 > UBA1067. The sequence continues at coordinate 24,931 of JAFXEU010000008.1, forward strand.
CGAGCATTCCGTCAAACGCGTCGGTCAACCCGGAGAAGAATATGGCGGCACCCGCAAAAAAGATAAGCCAAGGCGAGTAATGAAACTCCTCAATTACCGCCAGGATCAGCCAGGCGAAAATCAACGGGACCCGCAGGAACGTCAATGTATTGACAAAAAGAGATTTCGCGTTCAAGACAGCTCCAATCCTTCTGATACTACTTTCTGCATAACCGCAAGCGCCTCCTGCAGCTGGGCAAGACGGGTCTTCAGCAGCTGAATCTGGATTTCGGACTTCTGATAATTCCGGCGCGTCGCGAAAAGCTGCTTTAAAATCTCTCCGGCGTCAAGATCGAGATCCGCCAGCTGCATCCCGTCAGGAATCGGAACAAGAACCTGAGAAGCGCATCTCGAGCAGTTGATCTGAAGGCCCGCTCCGCGATAATCAATCACAAGCTGCTTGCCGCAGTTAGGACATTCGAAAACAATGTCGGTGTCGCGGATCTCCGCACCGCCGTCAGAGTCGTCAATCGACAGTTTGAAAACTTCATCAGCCATAGTCAATCTCCTTTAGTTGACTGAAAGTATATAAAAAAAAACGCTCCGACGCAAGTGGCGGAGCGTTTTTTTCGAATCATCGCGCCCTTAGAGACGCAACGCCTCAGGCGTTCTTGGCGATCTCAACGAGCGTCTTGAAGCCGGCGGGATCCTGAATGGCGATCTCGCTGATCATCTTGCGGTTGAGCGTCACACCGGCCTTGATGAGACCGGCCATGAACTTCGAATAGCTGATGCCCTCGGCGCGGGAAGCCGCGTTGATACGGGCAATCCAGAGCTGACGGAAGTCACGCTTTTTGAGCTTGCGGTGCTCGGTCGAAAGGCGCATCGCGCGATCGACGGCCTCGGTCGCCGTACGGAAAAGTTTGGAACGCGCTCCATAAAAGCCCTTCGCCAGTTCAAGGCGGCGGCGGCGGCGTTCGCGGGAAGCGGGTGCATTAGTAACACGCATTGTATCTTACCTCCTTCAGTCCTGAAGCATACGCTTCATCGTTTTGGTGACGCCCTTATCGGTCACTGTGATACCGCGCAAATTACGCTTGCGCGCCCTGGGTTTATAGCCGTTGAGGTGAGCCTTGCCGCCCTGAGAGCGCATAACCTTACCCGTGGCCGACGTTTTCATGCGCTTGGTGGCGCACTTTTTGGTTTTCATCTTAGGCATTTTACTGTTCCTTATTTAGGATTTTACCTTTTCTTCCTCACCGTTCGGGCAGTCGGTTGATAGGCCCGATCCAGACGGAATTGACGGATAGTATACAATTTTCGTCCCGCTGAAGTCAAGGGTGATTACCGGAATTTCCCATCCTTTCCTCATTTGCGTTTATTCATTCTGTACTACAGTAACGAATAAAAGTAAAAGGAAATCGTAAAGGATGGGGATATTTCAACGGCAACAACACAGACTCAGCGGTAGACTTCGCCGGCCCATTCGTACTTTGAGGCGGAGTCTTCGCCATACACCGTGTCGGCGATGTAATTGAGAATACGCGAGGCGTTGAAAAGCTCGTGATAACGCCTGCGCCCGGCGGCGGCGATTGCGCGGCGAGCGGCGGGATCTGCAGCATAGCGCAGAACTTTTTCGGCCAGATCGGCGGCATTGTCGAAGAAAACGGCCTCCTCGCCGTCTTTGAAAAATTCCTGATACCCGCTCTTCGACGAAATAAAAGCCAGAATCCCGCGCCCCATCAGATGAGCGAGGCGATCGGACGAATACCACTTCCATCCTTCGCGGCGGTTGAGCGAAAGCGCCATCGCGCTCGAAAGAAGCGCCCTTTCGTAGTCGCTCCCGGCGATGGCGGCGCGGCCGCACGTACCGAAAAGTCCGAAACGGATTTTGGACGAGACGAGTCTGTCGAGTTCGCGCACGAGCTCAATGCGTTCGTCGCCTGGGCAATCGTGGCCCGCGAAAAAAAGATCGTACTTTATGTCGCCGCCCGATGAAACATCCTCCCACTCCATCGTCTCGTCGCACATGTTCGGGAGAAAGCCGACGATATTCCTGCCCGTCGTCCATTCCTTAAGCTTCTCGCCCGCCGTCGTCACGAATATCGCATCGCATGAATGCACGCGCTCGCGGATCTGATTTACGGTATGCTCCTGCCAGATAGGATCGACGTTGATGTGAACGAGTTTTACATCGGGAAGTAGCGAGCGGACCTTCTCAAGAGTAGAATTGGAAAGATAATCGCAGTGGCCGATAAGTACGAGATCGGGGCGGAAATTGACGCATGTTTTAATGAACCTTTTGTTCATCATCTTTGCGCCGATATTACGCATAAAACCGAACGGCGCGAGATAGCGCGTGATATCGCGCTCGGAAAAAGACATAACGCGCCAGTTGTTGCGTACGCCTCCGCACATAAAGCGATAGCCCTGACCTTCACGCCCCGCGCCGTAGCGGCGGATCTGGAAGTTGTCGACGACAAGCAGCCTGAGCTGACAGGACGGTCTCATTTTACGCCTCCCCCGGAAAATTCATTGTACACGGCAAGCGAGCGCGCAGCCATTCTGTCGAACGAAAATTTTTCAAGCGCGTCTTCGCGCAATCCCTTAAACTCCGAATGCGCGACCGAACGGATCGCATTGGCGAATTTAACCGCGAGCTCTTCGATCTTTGCCTTCGGATCAGGTGCGACGAGCGCCCCGTTTACACCGTCCTCGACTATATCGAGCGCTCCGCCGAACCCTGTGGCGACAACCGGCTTATCCATCGCAAGCGCCTCGGCCATAGAGCGGCCGAACGCCTCGGGCTTGCGGTAATTGGCGCTTACGACAATATCCGCTAGAGAAAGACATTCCGCGACCTTGCTTTGAGCGCCTGCGAAAACGACATGATCGGAAACTCCGAGGTCCGCAACCAGTTTGCGAAGTTCCTCTTCATATTCCTTGCGAAGAGCCTCCGCCTCGCCGACGATGACGAGCTTCCAGTCGGGCGACTTTGATCTGGCCGCGACATGGGTCGCTTGGAGATATGCAACAGCCCTGATAAGAACATCATATCCTTTAAGCTGCGTAATGCGGCCTAAACCCATCACGACCCTGAAACCGTCCAACTTCCATTCGCGGCGCTTGGAGTCCATGAAATCGCGGTCGAGCTTATCGATATCGAACTTCTCGCGGTCGATGGCGCGGGGTATGACGCGCAAAAGCGAAGTATCAATTTTATAATGCTCTATGAGATAATCCGCGATATATTTACTCGGCGTTACCGTAACATCGCCGTACGTCATCACCTTCGAATACGCCGAAACGGAATTCGCGCCGTGGGCGAACGTAATCCATTTAAGTTTAAGCTTGCGGTTGGCTATGACGAAAAGCCACGCCGGAACGCGTGAATGGGCGACGACGACATCGGGGCGCTCAACCTCCAAAAGTCTGCGCAGTTTCTTCGCGCGCGAAAAAGCGGTAAAAGGATTTTTGGATTTAATGTCGATTTCGGCGACGCGCCCGCCGTCGGCGACGATGCGTTCGTTAAGCCGCCCGCCGACGGAAACGACGAGATTGTCGTGACCGACGGCGACAAGAACGCGGTTCATCTCCACGATGCCGCGTTCAACGCCGCCCTGATCCATGGCGGGAACCAGCTGAACGATCTTCAAATGCGCTCCTCCACGCCTCTGAAGTGGACATTAAGGTCATGAAGCGGCGCTAAGAGCGTGCCGAGACTCTGACCCTTGGTAAGTTTCGCGAAAGCGTTTACGTCCTTAGGGAAGCACTTGCCGCCGTAACCGAGCTTCCCGTCGGGACCGGGAACGTACGTATGCGTGTCGTTAATATACCCAGAAAGAAGAACTCCCGTATGAACCTTAGCCCAATCGACGCCCATATTCTGGCAGTACTCGCGCACGGCGTTGAAGTAAATGACCTTGTAGGCGCCGAAAACGTTGTGGGCGTATTTCGTGACCTCCGCTTCAAGAGGCGACATCACCGTAAACTTCTTACCCGGGAAAACCTTGATAAGAAGATCAACGGCGCCGGTAAAGACCATCGTCTGCTTTTTGAAATCTTCAATGTGCGTACGCTCGGTCAAAAACTCCGGCATATAGCACACTTCGTGGCCGGTTTCGCGCGAAAGCATATCACTCGTTCCGGGGAGAATCGTTGTGCGCACGAAAACGGGAACCTTCGGGAGCTTAGAGATGATCTCCTTCATAAGCGTCAGATCCTGCGTCCCGTCGTCTTCGGTCGGAACGTGAATCTGAAGAAACGCGATATCAATCGATGAAAGGTCGTCATTATATCCCTTCGGCGGATCGCTGACAAAAACCCTAGCGTCCTTGTTATTCTCCTCAAGCCATGTTTTCAGCGCGCCGCCGACAAAGCCGCACCCGATAATACCGACATTTATCATATTTTTCTCCATCTTCGCGTCTTATATTCAAGACTTAACGGTTATATTATACCATAAATTGGAGCAGGCGCATAAATTCTAAGTGTGCTGGAATATCTCGGTTCTATCGCCTGTCCCCGTTCCCTCACTTTGCCTTTTTTATTTCCGTTGTTTCGTTTTTAAGATCGACGCTCACCTTATAGCGACCGGTTTTTCTGTCACCGAATATTGCACTATGGATATTCCCGTCAGTGCTGACAGTCCGTTCACACGGGGATGTTGATAGAATTGCCGGCATTATCGCCTTAAACTCTTTGATGATTTTTGCAAGCTCTTCCTGCAATTCGGCATTTGTTCCAATGCCTTCAGAGCTCCCACCCCACGTATACCACAAAAGCCCCTTGGCCCCGTGGATGAGCGCAAGGTACGCCATCTGGCGGAATTTGACGCGTGACTCATGCCCGAACGCCTGCAGCACAGAGAAAATAGGTTTTTCATTTCCTAAAACCCCATAAATATCATCAAGCCTCTTTGAGACCTCTCTCACGTTCCCCTGTCCGGAAACGCTGATCGGATAAGGATCCACCGCGAGAATATCGGCAATATCCTTCTGATAACGGAAACTCGCCGGGTAAAGAAGCACCGTGTACGTTGGGTGATGAGGATCGTTTTCAGCCATCGCCTTACGGCACGCTTCCCATTTCCAGACGCATTCGTCCTGCGGTTCATCGACGATGTAATGCATTCGTGTATACGGCTTATCACTCAAACCTTTTGCCCACGCGCCAAGGTTTTCCGGCCAGCGGTGCTTATTCTCCGACAAAAGCCCCTGATTGAGCGGCTCAAGCGTCGGATATGAGCCATTATGCCAATTCATCGAATGCTGCAAGTCGATTCCAAGCTCCTTAATCTTAGGCCACATATCGGGATGTCCGCCGTACATCCCGAACGGAAACCACGCCTCACCGTTTTTAAGGAGCGTATTATCCTGATCGATCATCACCTGCGACGGCGTCGGCTCGATGATTTTAAAAATTCCCTCGGCCGAATACGGCTTAGATCTCCCTCGAGCCGTCAAATCGACGACGAGCCTGTATTCCCCGGCCGGCGTTTTCAAAGGAATCTTTGCGTCAAACGCAACGCTCCGCCCGCCCTTCGGAAGATTGCCGGACTTAAACCAGACGATCTTTCCGCGACTATTGACCACCTTCGCTTTCCAGCGCACGAAGGAGAGGTTTTCCTCTGCCGGATTGACCTCAAATCCGAGCGCTACGTCGGGATTACGGCGTTTCGTCGACACCATCTTGCGATAACGCGGAAGCCTGAGCGTAATCAGATCCGAAAAGGTCTGCTTGCGGTCGATAAGAACGATCTCTTCCCCTTCGCCCTTCAACGAAAGACGGACCGTTCCGGAACCGCGCACCCGATTCGGAAAGACGATCGCATATTTCACTCCCTTTCCGGATTTAACGCCTTTTACGGTCTTCTCTAATTTAACGGCGCCATCTGCTGAAGCGACAACAAGAGACAAAACATATTTCGAAGGAGAAGCGGGCGATGCCTTTTCTGAAGCTATTTCAAGACCTGCATTCACAAGCGCATTGGTCAGAGCCCAGCCGTAATGGTCGACCACTTCCAATCCGGCGCGATGCAATACGGTCGCCGCGCGCATATTCTCAAAGAACGAGAAATACGGCGTGCGCAGATTCGTGAGATACACCATTCCCTTGCCGTAATGAGCCATGATTGCGCACGGCTCATTGTGGCGACCGCACTTCAAAAGCGGCTTCCACGCCTTGCCGGCATTTTGAAGCAGGAAGTGATACCACAAAATGCCGCCGTCGACCTGCGTGGAGGGGAACGTGCGGATTGAGGGTTCCTTGGGGAATTTTTGGAGCCATGCGGGATACCAGCCGCGGTAACCCTGATAGTCGGGATGCTTGTAATCTTCGCCGAGGAAGTCGGTCCAGAAGAACTTATCGGTGTAGTTGCAGTCAGGAACTACGATCGCGCCGCCGCGCTCAAGAAATTTTTTAAACGATTCGGCGTTCGCTTCTTCATTTAGGAATTGAGGAGCGAGCGGATGAAGAGCGAGCATATCGAGCGAATCAAGATCGGCGAGAAGACTCGAACGAACCTCGTCGACATTCGAATCGTCATCCTTTACGACATACGATTTCAATTCCCATCCGTCCGTCGTATGGAATGGAAGCGACGTATATTCATCGGCATGAAATTTCCTGTTCGCAAGAAAACCGATTTTAAACGGTGCAGCGTCAACTCCCGCAGCAGCAATGAGACTTAGGATAAGTAACAATCTTTTCATTTTTTCTTACTTTTTAGTGAACTTGACAACAAATCCGCCGCCTGGAGCGGTATTGAACAAAATCTTTTCGCCTCGCTTTACCGTTTTTGTTTCGTGAACGTAATGCGTCGGCTCGAAATCGGCATCGGGAGCGTCACGGAAGATTTCAGCCGTCCATTCACCCTCTTCAAGAAACGCCGCCGTATCAATCTCAATCCCGCGCGCTTGCGCATCGGTAATCGCCGCGGCATACCAGGTACCGTCCTTCGCCTTACGCGCAATCGCCGCGTACGTATCGGGGCACCCGCCGAGACCGACCGTCTTCGTCCACACAACGGGCGTTGCCGCCATAAAGCGGAAACACTCCATATTCTTTTCGTAATTTGTCGGCGAATCGCAAAGCATCTGAAGCGGCGCTTCATACATCGCCATCAAGGCCATCTGGCGGCAGCGCGTGCCGACGGAGCCCGGAAACTTCTCGCTGCCCCTGTAGCTGCCGTCAAGCGGATGATTGATCATCGCACCCGGCGTGTAGTCCATCTGACCCGCGGTCAGGCGCAGGTAGAACGCACGCACGTCGTTCTCCATCATCTCCTTCTCCGTGCGCTCGAACCACTTCATCTGCTCGAGGCCGTGGACGCCCTCGTAGTTGACGATGTTGGGGAAGCGCCGCGAAAGGCCTACGGGACGGTAGACGCCGTGGTAGTCGACGAGCATCCTCTCCTTCGCGCAGACGTCGGCGAATTTCTCAAGAAACCTCGCCACCTGCGCATCGCCGCGATCCATAAAGTCGACCTTAAAGCCTTTCGCGCCCAGCTTGGCGAAATGGCGCGCGACGCGCTCCTCGTCGCCGAGCACCTGCGCCCAGGCCATCCACAGGATGATGCCGACGCCCTTCTGCCTGCCGTAAGCGATGATGCGCGGCACGTCGACGTTCGGATGGAACTTCCAGATGTTCAGGAACTCGCTCCAGCCCTCGTCGAGGATGACGTACTCGATGCCGTTCGCGGCCGCGAAGTCGATGAACCGCTCGTACGTCTTCGTGTTGCAGCCTTCCTCGCCCCGGTTGTCGAAGGCGTTCCACCAGTCCCACGCGACCTTGCCGGACCGGACCCATGAGAAGTCGGTCCCCGCCGCTGCCGGCGTCGCGAGCGCCCGGACGATGTCCGCCTCGCAGAACCCCGCGAACGAATCGGCCAGCACGAACGTCCGCCACGGGAACGTGCGCGTACCCTCCGTATCCGTCAGGTAGTCCGCGTGATCCGTCACGACGACCTTACGCCCGCCATCCTTGACCGCACCCTCGCGCCCGTGCCAGGACGCCCAGCGCGCCGTCTTCAGCGGCCAGCCTGCGAAACGCGACGCAAAGCTGACCGACCCGCCGTCCTGCGCGCGACGCATTTCTTCCGTCCGCTCGAAATTCCAGATCGGATAGTCCCGGACGTCCGACTCCGTCACCGCAACGCAGACCCCGCCGGCCGTATAGACGAACGGCAGGTAGACGAGACTCTTGCCGGTCCAGTTCTTCGGGCCGCCCGGGACCGTCGTCAGCGACTCCGCGGCAAGCGACTCGGGGATGGACTCCTCCTGTCCAAACGCGCCCGTGCGGTTGGCCCAGCAGCGCACGTAGCCCTCCGGCATGACGAGCGGCGCGGACTCGCCGTTCACGCGGATCCGCCCCGGCCTCTTCGTTTCGAACCGGTACGCCACGCCGTCGTTGCGCGCGGCCAGACGCACCGCCCAGTCGCCGAAGTCAACGATCCGCTCCTCGCCGCCCAGATCGATCGCGTCCTTTTTGTAGACGGGCGACGCCTCGCGTCCCGAAAGACGCCGCGCCTCGCTCCCGACTGGCTTCGCGCCCTGCGCAAGCGATGCGCCGTCAACGGTCAGGTCGATCGGCATCCGCCCCGTGACCGGGACCCCGCGGCGCAGCACCTGGCAGGCGAGCGGCTTCTCGAAGAGTCGGATCTCGTTCAGTCCGTCGGGCGAAACGGCGCGCCAGATTTTTTCGGACACCTCGTCGCCGCACGGCGAGGGACGGATCTCCGGCAGCCCGTCAGACGTGAAGCGGACGGGGATCCAGTGGTAGCGGCTGTCAGCCAAGTCGGTCTTCCGCCACTCGTCAAACATCAGAACGACCTCGTCGTCCGACAGCTGGATCGCATACGTCGACTGCAGCCCGAACGACTTCTCCGGACCAAGCCCCGTCACTGGCGAAACGCCGCGGCACGGATTCTCCATCCGCCGCCACGGACCTGTCACGCGGTCGGCGACATAAAGGTGCGCGGGATTCGGATTCCATCCCGTGCAGCCAGAGCCGACGAGCCAGTATTTGCCGCCGTGACGAAACACCGCCGGTGCCTCGGTCCAGTCCTTCTCGCCCATCCGCCACCAACGCCCCGTGTAGCCGAGGCAGTCGTCCGTGAGCTCGGCGATGTGCATCGTCGAGTTGTACTCGGAGGCGTAGAAGTGGTAGACCTTGCCGTCCGTATCCTGGTAGAGCGTCATGTCGCGGCTCATCTGTCCGCCCGCGTAATGCCAGACGTACGGATAAGGGCTCTTGTCGCGGATGTCCCGCCAGTCGCCGCCGTCATTGCGGAAAACGTCATTGTCGCAGATGCGGTCGATCTCGGCCTGCGAGAAATCCTTGCCTGGCGCGTTCTGCGGCCACTTGCAGGGGTTCGGGCGAAGCGCGCGCTGGAAGCGGAACGGACCCTCCGGACGGTCCGCCGTGCAGATACCCGTCATCGCCGCCGTGTAGCCATAGTTCGCCAGTTCCAAATGGAAATACATCACGAACTTGCCGGTCTTCGCGCAATATACGACCTTCGGACGCTCAATCACGCAACCGATGCCGACCAGGCTCCCGGCGTTGTCGTGCTTGCGGAACGCAAGCCCCTCGTCCTTCCATGTCGTCAGGTCGGTGGACGAGTAGACGTGGACACCCAATCCCTGCGTTCGGTCGTCGCCGCGATCCTCGCCGTACCACCACCACTTGTCCCCATGGCGCAGCATCCCGCCGCCGTGCGCGTTGATGCGACGGCCCTCCGTGTCCTTCCACGTTTCCCCGTTCGGCGGCAGCGCAAGTGCCGCCGCCAAGAACAATGCTCCAATCATGTATTTCCTTTCCTTATTTTTACACCGGGATAAACGCTCGGAAACGCCACCATTCCTTCCGTACCGCACGGAGTCACGGGATAGCGGCCGAGCGCGGCGAAGATGAGCCACGCGCTCATCTGCCCGCAGTCGTCATTGCCCGCAAGTCCGTCGGGCGTCGGACGGTAAAATTTCCGGCAAATCTCCGAGACACGCGCGTGAGCAAGATCGGCCCGATCACAGAGCGCGTACAAAAACGGGATATGGTGACTTGGCTCGTTCCCGTGCGCGTACTGTCCGATAAGCCCTGTCACATCGACCCTGCACTCCGACCCGGTAAGACGGGAATCGGACGCAAAAAGAGCGTCAAGCTTTTCAAGCGCCGCCTTTTTACCGCCCATCGCGGCAATAAGGCCTTGGGGGTTGTGCAAAACGTGCCATGTCCACTGCGCGGCGTTGCCTTCCGTAAAATCACCCGTGCCGCCATGATTGTGATGAACCTCTCTCGGATCAAACGGCGTACGCCACGAGCCATCCGTTTTGCGTCCGCGAACATATCCGATCGCGGAATCAAAAACATTCGTCCATCCCCGCGAACGCGCATCGAAAAATGCGGCGTCTTCGGCCTTTCCAAGTTTCTCCGCCATTCTCGCGGCGCACCAATCGTCAAACGAGCATTCAAGCAAACGGCTCACGCCTTCGGCGCGGATCAGATCAAAGGGATAGTATCCATAACGGTCAAGCACATCCCAGTTTTCCTTGCGGCGGCCTGGATGACTTTTACGCAATGTCTCGCAGATCTGCGCGTAGGCCTCGTCCCAATCGACACCCTTAAAGCCGCGCAAAAACGCGTCGACGATTACGGGAACAGAGTGCGTTCCGATCATGCCCTGAGTCTCCTTGCCCCAAAGAGGCCAAACGGGAAGATAACCGTTGCGCCGTCCCTGCTCTAAAAGCGAGTTGATAAATAAAGGCACTTTCTCCGGAACGAGTTCAGCGTAAAGCGGGTGCGCCGCGCGGAACGTGTCCCACAGGGAAAACGTCGAATAAAACTCTTTCTCTCCGACATCGGAAAGAAGATTCGGCTGAAAGCATACACGATACGCTGCGGTATAAAGAGACGTTCGAACGTCATCACCGTATTTTCGATGAACGTGGAGTCGAGATAAAATACGATTCCACGCTGATCGTGCCTCACGATGAACGGCGTCAAAATCCCAGGCGGCACCTTCGGCGGCGAGATTCGCCCGCGCACCCGCGAGTGATGAAGCTGAAAGCGCCACCCTCATTTGAAGTTTATTCGAATCAGAACGCCAAATATCATTTTCTAACCTGACGGGGCGATCAAATTCGATGACATACCAATATTCGCGCTCAGTCCAGCCCTTCGTCTTCGCCCAACCTTCAAAGACGCGGTCTGAAACCTGATTAAACCGCTTTTCAAGAACGACGGTCGGCGGATCGTTGTCAGCTCCGCTCATCGTGTAATCGGGTAAACGCGCAACTCTGATCGGCTCTTTTGCGTTAAAACGCCAATACGCGACACGCTCCGTACAGGACGCCTCCACCTTAAGGCCAAAGTCATCGAGCTCTACCGCATAGTAGCCCGGCGAAGCAGCCTCTCGAGAATGAGAGTATGACGAAGAAAAATCCTTCGGACGTGCGCCGGTAAACGGAAAGAACCCGACGTCGCCGAGATCGGTCGAGCCGGTACCGTTTAAATGCGTCTGACAAAAGCCACGAATACGCGTATCGGAATAAAGATATCCTGAGCAATAATCCCAGCCTTTGTTCCCCGTATCCGCGCCCGGCTGGAGCATTCCGAACGGATAGGCGGCGGCGGGGGTGCAATGTCCTCTCCCCGCCGTCCCGATAAACGGATCGACCCAGCGCGCGTTGTCCGCACCAAGCGCCGATATGCAGACAAACGCAACCGCTACCGTAACTTTAATTTTCACCCTGCAAGATCACCTGACTTTTATGAAAAAACCGGTAATGCCGAAATCCGGACACAGCCACATTTTCTTCCCGTCTAAAACAAACTGCCCCTTGGGACGAGCCTCTCCGGGATAAATCGTCTCCCATTCGGCAATGAGAGTCTCGTTCATCGGTGTAACGGAATTTACACGGAAGTTTTGCCATGTCGCATCTTTCTTTGATACATGGAAACGGATCTGCTTATCCGTCACACCCGAGAAAGACGGTTTCTGCGAATTCGGACTGTATGTCGGGACAGGTCCCAAGAATGTAATATCCTTAAGTCCCTTACAGTTATAGAAAGAGTGCTCCAAAATGCAATTAACACCTTCACAAAGCTCAACACTTTCCAATGCTGTGCAACCATTGAACATTCCGCGTGAGACGCCATAGGATCCACCGTCAACAACCGGCACCAACAATTTCGCGCTTTTTATTTTTCCACAGCCTGCAAATGCACCAATTGATATATTGTTGCTGTTATAAAAGACTGTAATAGGATTATCTCCGTTTATAACTAAATCCCTTTCAAGATTACTACAGTCCTGAAAACAGCATTTGCCTATATATGTCAAAGTATTAGGGAGAAATGGCTCAACTGCCACAAGTTGAGATGCTCCATTAAAAGCTTCGTCACCCAAGCTTGTAACGCCGTTAGGTAATTTAACGTTCTTCAGCTCTTTACATTGTGAAAATGAAGCTCCTGAAATAGTTGTCATCATCGCCTTTGACATATCGCACGACGTGATTTTTGACGCATAAAACCATCCATACTGGGCCACCTGACTGGAATAATCGGTAGTGACGGCAATCTCCGAGGCGGGGAACACGACATCGCCCGAAAGGGCGATGCATCCGGAAAATGCACCGCCGCCCAAACTTGTCAATTTCGCCGGCATCAGCGGTGCGGCCCATTCAAGCGAAGCGCAGTTGTAGAATGCACGGATGCCAATAGTTCTTATCTCGTCTCCGAGATAGGCAAAGCGGACGGATTGAGACGCGAACGCTTCCTTGGCAATCGCGACGATGTCATAAAGGCCGCCGCTCGCGTCGCTGACGTTCTGGGAAAAATCTATCACAAGAGGATCGGTGACCGAGACCACCTTTGAAACCGAAAGACCTCCTTCGATGCCATTGACTCCCGCAACGGACAAGACCCAATTGCCGTCGGTTATCGTCTTTGCGGAAGCATCGTATGTCCACGGCTTTGAAAATACCGCCGCAACGCTCTTGCCTTCATCCATGGTGAGAGTGATTGTTCTGTCGAATTCCTTTCCTTCCGGCACATCGCCATACCATCTTACGAATTTGCGGCCCGCTTTAGGTGATGCCGTTACATTTACTACAGTGCCCTCTTCATACACACCTTGGGCCTCCGGGGAACAGGTGACATTACCAGCATCAACATCATTGACACTCGTATTTAACTTATATCCGTCAGTTTCCCAAAGCCAAATAAGACGCCATACGCGATTGTCTTGCTGAGTAATGGTACATTGAGTCGAATTGTTTGTTACAGGCGTAGAAAATTCTCTCGAGCCAACACCCATTTCATACGACAGGGAATATCCTACGCACTTATATCGGCCTGAATCAGTCGTAATATTTTCAGGAGCAGTAAATACCTTTATCGTCCCGTTTTCAAGCCCGGTAAAAACACCGTAATCAGGAGAAACTCCGGTTCCCGATATTTCAAGCTCATCTAAAGAAGATTCAACATAAACGACATTTTCTTCTAATCCAGGCATAACATCGGAAACCCATACAGTAAATTTGTTAACTTTATATTGACCAAGAGGCATTACCTTCGCCTCGGGATACTTTTCAAGATATGTCTTTTTCAATGCTTCATTTATGGGTGTAAAATTCGCCGAGGTTAAAAGTTCGTCCCACGATTCATCAAACCTGGAATAAAAAAGTCTTGTAATGTTATTCCCGGTAACAGTACCAAAAGCATCGCCAAATGCCGGTTTTTTTCCGTAAAAGAAAAGATTTGTAAGTGAAGTGCAGTTGTTAAAGCACTGGCCTGAAACTGTCAAAATATCGCTATGAAATTCAATCTGGCTGATGCCTGTGCACCCGTTAAACAAACCTTCTGGAATCATTCCTGCTGTATATGGAGGAGTATTACCTGACTTATATCGCCCTATTTGAGAGAGTACTTTTACACTATTTATTTTTGTGCATCCGCAAAATGAGCCCCTCGCCCATGAATTGTTATTATAAGCACAATAAACAGTCGGATCCCCATCAAGCACCAAATCCCCCTCAAGGCTTGTACAGCCGTCAAAACAACAAACACCGATATCTGTCAATGAATCAGGAAGAAACGGCTCAACCGTAGTCAAAGCCGTCGAATACGCAAACGCATAATTCCCGAGAGACTCAACTTTTTTGGGAAGTTTAACAGTTTTTAATTGAGTACAATTTGAAAACGAATGCAGAATTACCGTTGTCATAGTCGCCTTCGACATATCACATGACGTAATCGCCGTGTTGTAAAACAGTCCACGAGAATTTTCGGGGTTAGTCCACTGAGACACAACTTCAATTTCATTTTCTGGAAACACAACATCTCCCTCAAGAGAAGAACATCCTGAGAAAACACCCTGTCCAATTTTCGTCAATGATGCTGGCATAAGGGGAGTTACTTCTTTAAGCGCTGTACACAAATAAAAGGCTCTTTGTCCGAGAGATTTAATTTGGTCGCCCAAACGGACTACTTCAACTTCCTTTTTGTAAAAGCAATCATTCCCAATAGCGATAATATCAAACTGATTTCCCTCGCCGTCAACTGCCTTTTGAGAAAGATCAATCTCTTTAGGATCGGTTACCGAAACAACCTTGGAGACGGATAGTCCGTCCTCGGATTTTGAAACCGTCAAAACCCAATTGTTGTCTGTTATTGTTTTTGCAGAGGCATCATACGACCAATCTGCAAAAACAGATCCTGCCAACACAGCAGCGCTCAATAGAATAATCTTTTTCATGATTTACCTCTCTTTTTTTTTTACCAACGAATTACAAATGTTTCGTAAGGCTTGAAAGTACGTTTAATCTTAAAATCCTCAATCGCATAGGACGGATCGACCATAAAAGGATTACCCTTGCGGTCTTTCATGATATTCCCCTTTGCGTCCTTGCGTTCAACCTTCGGTGCGAGCGGAAGGAAAGCCGTTTTCACTCTGCGCTTCTTGATTTCGGGAATTTCAAAATCGGCCTCAACTTCCTTATCGGTGACATTCACCATCATCGCGCATCTGCCGCCGAGAACGATGCCGTGGATATCGCCCTCTTCAAACGTGCGGCGGTCAGTTGACGTTAAATACGGCATCAATGTATTCAATTCCGCAATCAGTTCCTTGTAATATTCCTTACGTTCAGGCTTGGAATGGATTCCGACGCCGAGCGGACCGCCACCGGCCTGATTCCAGCAGTACCAGATAAGGCCGCGGATGTTATGGACGATTGCGATGTATGCGGAGGTGCGAATATCGCGAATGTCTTTCGGGTCCGCCCACGGTACGCAAATAGTCGCCTTGTGGGGAGCAATCTCCTTTTCTGCAAGACGGCACCATCTGACGACCTTGTTGATGTCACCGTACGGATCGAAGCCGAAGACGTCGGCGAATTTTGCGTGGTGGGCAAAAAGATCGGTGCGACAGCTTGCAACGTACGTCGGATGGTGCTTATCCTCGTGCCAGCAGTCATTAGCGAGCGTCATCATCGCCTCCGATCCTTCCGCCGGTTCATCGGCGACATACCACATGAATACGGACGAATGTCCACTGACGCGATCAATTAGTCCCTCATAGATTTTCTTACCGCGATGATTCGGCTCAACGAGACACTTAATTTTATTGGCTGCCGCCTTATCAAGCCCGATTGGAGCGCCGTAACCGTCGTTGCCGATATGCCACACCCAGAACTGTACCGCATTGAAACCAATCTCGGAAATTTCCTGATAATACGCAGGATTCGCGTGGTAAATACCGAGCGGGAAGAAAGGCTTTCCATTCACGAGGAACGTGCCGTCATCGTCGACGATGGTCTGCCCGACGCGCGGCGAGAGAATTTCAAAGGATGCGCTTGATGTAACGTAGATACGAGGTCTGCCGTTCTTGAAAAGCGTCGCATCAATTCTATATCCGCCCGGGAAGAGCTTATTGCTCAATTCGACAGGAATCCACATTTCGCGGGGGACATCGTTCGTCGGAAGCGTCATCTCTACGGAAGTCACTTGATTTGAAGAGGAGTCGAAAACGGCAAGCGTCAATTTTGCTGCCGTGATATCCTCTTTGTCAGGAGCGAAGTAAACCGGGAATTTCACTTCGTTCACGCGGCGCTTGGTAGAAAGGATTCCGCGATAAGCATTCGCACCGACCTTCATTAGAGGCGCCATTTCTGCCGTGCGCGAAAAGAGAAGTTTGCGGCCGTCTTCCGTATCAATATACAACGATGCCGTTACGGGGCCGCGGAACGGAATGTTGAACGGAAGAGACACTTTCGTTCCTTTAATATCGCTTTTGAAAGAAACCGTTTTGCGATTTTCGTTTTCGACAACGAATGTAAGCGAACACTTTCCGTCAACTTCGCAAGCAAGCTCAAACTCCATATTGCCGTCGCCGGGACGGAGCTCGGTCATTGAAAGGCCCTTCATCACGACACCGCTCTTTTTAAGGCGGCTAAAGGCAATCATATTTTCAATCGCCTGTGCAGACGTAAGACGGAGTGCGGAAACCATAACCGCTCCTTTGCCGATTTCCTTGTAGAGAACGACAGGTTTACCTTGAGAGCAGGTGACGATCGTCGTCCATTCGGAGGGAACGCTCTCAAAATGCGGCCAACTGTCGGCGTTTGTGAGGCGATTAGGAAAACTTCTCACCGGGTGAACAGGCTCGGTATTTTCCGTATGACCAAGAACAGTCCACTGCGAAGACGTGCATTTACCCGCTTCCATGTCGACCAGATCATCTACGGCAGGCTCGAAAAATTTCCGCACCCCGGGATAAGAGGCATCCGTAATAACAAGCATTCCGCCGTCTTCGACATAATCCTTTAATTTTTTGGAGGAAATCTTCTCTTCAAGTTTGGCATCGTAATTGAAAAGCGGCGAAACGAGAACGACATCGAAATTGCCGGCAGCTTCAAGAATTTCCTTAAACGATTCCTCCGTATCGGTATATCTGACGGGAGTCAGGTTCAATGCGGCGAACGCGGCATCAAATTCGTTTTTGTGGCGGCCTTTCGCGTTCTGCAAGACAGCCACCCCGTCAGCCATAACCAGATTGCCGACGAGAGCAACCAACGCCATGATCATGTATTTCATTTTTTGTCCTTTCTGATTAAAATTTTCTTAAAAAGTTTCGCCCGGAATGAAAACGGACCCGATTTCCGTTTTCGGCAATATTCCCTTATGCAGATACTCTACGAGCGAAGAGGCGACCTTTCGACCGTGTGCGGCCGGATCCATTTCGAGCCGTGCGGGTTCGAGAAAATAAAGCGGAGCAAAACCCTTGTTCGCCCAGGTGACGAATTTTACGTTTGACGCTTTTTCCTCTCCTAAAAGCGCGATCGCGTGCAAGGCGCCCATAGCGGCAAAATCGTCGGGGAAAAAGTAAAGCGTATCAATCCCTTTCGCCAGCAACTCTTTCATTTTATAAAACGCGGCGCGTTGGACACGGGATAAAAATCCGTCGCCGTGTTCAACCGGGATATTATGCTTTTCCGCCTCGATCCCTTCAGCGGCAAGAGGCGCCGACGGATCCACCTCTCCCTCGTTGCCTTCAAATCCGATAACCGTCACCTTGCGTACTTTTTTTCGCACGCATTCCTTGACAAAGTCTCCAAGCGCGCGGTTGCGCCCAAAACCGATATTCCCTGCCGAACCTTTGCGTTTCGCCGAATAATCGGCAATGGTCACGAAAGGCACCGATTTTTCCCGAAGCGTTTTTTCGACCTCCGCGGAACCGTAAAGAACGATCGCGAGCGTCGGGCGGACGGCGAGCGCCGCAGAAAGATCCTCGAGAGCGTTCGTGCCGTCCATCACGCTCGGGACGTTTATTTTTTCAAGGCGATAGCCTTCACGGGCGAGAATACGCCGGATCGAGCCTATAAAAACGTCGGCATAATAAGAACCTTCGTCGCCGGGGAGAATGAACATGACATTGCCGTACCAAACCTTGTCGTTCCGCGCGAGCACCTCGCATCCTACGCGCGGACGCGGGAAGACGTAACACTCCTTTTCCAAAATCGCCAGCGCCTCGCGCGGCACGCGCAGACTGACGTTCAAAGCCTTTGAAAACTCATGCAGTGTCGGCAGAATATCACCCGCGGCATAAACGCCCTCGACAATCAGCTTTCTTAAACAATTCGCCATCTGGACCGACAGTCTCACGTCGCTCGAACGGTCCAAGGTAAACGGAAGCGTTTTTTTCACCTTATTCATCATACACAGGGATTATAACATTTCAATTCCCATTTTGGCAACTCTTTTTGTACATTTTGTACAAATTCGGGTGCAAAGAGACATTCCACAATTATTGTTTAGCCGTTAATGGCTTCGCGCTTTACTATTGCTTGCTTGCTTGCTGCTTGCTATGTATAAATGCGGCCACGGATTTGGGCAACCGTGCTCCACTTTTGATATGGCCGACTGCGAGCTGCGGCGGTTGTCTGGAGCTCACCATCGCCCATATCAAAAGCTGAGCACGGTGCACCCGCTTGAGCGCGCTGCTCTAGCGACCTGCTTCGCAGGCTCGGCTTCGCCTCGGCAGATACCTACGGGTTCTCGCTTCGCTCGAAGGTTCCCTCCGAAAGCTTCGCTTTCTTCGGTGCATCTCAGCAACATCCGCCGCGTTATGAAAAGTCACAGCAAGAACAAGGAGTAATAAGATTATGGTTATTACTGTTGCACAGACGAGGAATCGCTTTTTCAGATTTTTAGACGATAAAACATCAGTTCTACACAATGAAATGAGGTATACAACAAAATTCAGCCCTATAAACTGGGATATTCCAGCTAAGTGTGGTTGAACGGGGAACGGGGAATGGGTGCTCAGTCGCGCAACGCGTCTAAAAGCGCTTCGGGCGTAATTTTTTTGCCTTTCGCGCGAAGAACGACGATTCTTCCGATCAAGGCGCTCTCAACATCTGAAATGCAGACACCGTCCTTGCGATCCTCCAATATCCGCATAAGATCGCCGGCCGTAAGACGTTCCTTGTTCTTTTTAGGCGGAACGAAGAAGTCGGTAAGCTTTATCGCAATGAACGTCACAGGACTGAGAACGAGCGAAACAAGGCGGAACGGGCCGCTCAAAAGGAGAATGCGCCTTAAAGGTCTCGCCGAACAGAGAAGCTTAGGCATGAATTCGGACGTGTACAGAACGACGAAAGCCGCGAAGAAGCTCCAAAGGACGCTCGCGATTTCATTTTGAGAAAAAAGGTAAACAGAGAGCGCCGCCGTTGCCGCAGAATACGAAACGTTAGCGAGGTTGTTGCCGATAAGAATCGTCGTCGTCGTCCAACTCATATCGGACAAGGCCTTCTGAACTCGCTTCGCCCTCACTCCACCCTCTCGCGCCATGTGGAGAATGCGCTCGCGGCTCACCGAAAGAAACGCCGTTTCCGTTCCCGAGAAAAACGCCGAAAAAACGAGAGCGACCAATGCGCCTGACAGCAGAAGAACTATCGTCACGGATTATCCTCCTCGGTTCTGACAACCTCTTCATCGCTCTCAGCCAGAATCTCCCAATCGTCCCCTGTTTGCGATCTTGAGACAACCTCGATTCTCACGCTGGTCACTCGACGGCGGCGGCGCTTGAGAACCGTCGCCCGGCAGCCGTCTGCTTCGATCTCCTGTCCAACATGTGGGATGCGCCCGGCGTGAAACTGGACCCAGCCGGAAAGCCTGTCTGCATCTTCCGCCTCAAGCTCAACGTCGAGTTCGCGGTTTATTTCATCGAGACTCGCGCGCGCGTCGATCTCCCAGACGTTCTCGCCCGCGCGCACAATCTGAGGCTCTGCCTTCGGGTTTCCGAAAACGTGCGGGCCGACGATCAGTTCAAGTACGTCATTCTGAGAAATAAATCCGGCCGTTCCACCGTATTCGTCGAGCACGACGGCGACGGGCTTTCCGCTTTTAGCGAACATGACGAGAAGGTCGTCGAGCGTCACCGTTTCGGGGACGAAAAGCGCATCGTCGATCACGCCCGTCTTAACGTCGATAACGCCCTCTATCGCGTCAGGCGAACGGCGAAATACCGGCAGATATCGATGTGTCGCGTTTTTAAGGCACTCTTTTCGTCTGGATTCGTCAAGATCGATATCATAACCCTCGATGTCCACGCGCGGCGTCATTTCGTCGTTTGCGCAGAGCTCCGAAAGCCTCAAAACGCCTTCGACCATTTCGGCGTCCGCCTCGGTTACCGTGCCGTCTTCCACGGCGCTCTCCATAACGGAAATGAGCTCGCCGTCCGAAAGAGCTCGGCGCTCGCGAGCGAGCATCGGAGAAAACGCCTTTGATGAAATCGATAGAAGTTTATTAAACGGCGTAAAAAGAACACGCCAGAATATTAGCATACGGGAATATACAGGCGCAATCTCCTCGGTAAATCTGAGCGCGAGGCGCTTGGGAGTAATCTCTCCGAATACAAGCAGCATAACCGTCATCACGGGAATCGCGAGATAGGAGCGAGAGGGCCAATTGGTCGCTATAATGTAATAGCCGAGCGTCGAAACGGCGAAGTTTACGAAAGTGTTTCCGACGAGGAGCGTCGAAAAAAGAACGGCCTTGTCGGAAAGGCAGCGTCCTATCATCGCGTCTGCAGCGGGATTGCGAGATTTAATCCTCGCGCGCTGAGCCCCCGTTAAAGAAAAGAGAACCGTCTCGGCGCTCGAAAAAAACGCCGACAGAAGAAAAAGAACGACCAATGCCGCTATGAGCATGGCCGTTCCTTTTTACCGGTTCTTAATTCCGTCGTATTCAACTTAACCACAGTAGAAATACTTCTTAACGAGTTTGGCGACTTCGGCGGGCTTCTTCTGGATGTCGCGGCGGAGCGTACGGTCGTCGAACGCGCGGAGCTGCGAAAGAATACCGTCGATCATCGCGGGAGAGAAGACGCCGCCCTCTTCGTATACCGCACGCTGCTGCTCAAGGCAGTCGGCCGAAGCGGCACAGCTGTCGGGAAGAGTCGCGAGCGACTTAAGAAGCTTCTCGTTCTCCTTCTTGTGGATGTTGACGTTTACGTAAGTCGCGTCGGCGACCTTGACGCCGTCCTTGAGTGAGAAACCGTAGCGGCACGCGACGGCGAGACCGGCCATCAGCAGATAAACATTGGCCGAAGCGTCGGGCGAGCGCATCTCGACCGTCTGCTTCTCGGCGGTGTTGTACGCAGCGGCGGTCTCCTTGGGGTTTGCCTGCTTGCAAAGATCGGTCTTTGCAGTCCAGCCGAGCGGAACGCGTACGAGAACGGAGCGGTTGCGGTCGCCCCAGCATACGTTTGTCGGAGCTTCCTGATGAGGGACTAAACGGAAGTAGCTCGTCGGATTCATGTTACCGAACGCCGTGATGGAAGGGGCGAGCTTCATCATGCCTGCGATGGCGCGCTTTGCGGAATCGGAAATCTTGCCGCATTTAAGCATCTGATTCTTTCCGTTCTTCATAAGGCGCATGTGAACATGGAGACCCGAGCCCGCCTTGCCGACGGTGATCTTCGGCGCGAACGTGATGTCGTAACCGTACTCGGCGCCGAGATTGCGGATCATCCACTTCGCGACCGTAAGCTGATTGGCGGCGTCCTCGGCGGCGCAGGGGAGAAACTCGATTTCGTTCTGCTCGTAGAGTTTACCGTCCTGGGTGAAGTTGCCGACTTCGGAGTGGCCGTACTTGATGAGGCCGCCCGCGAGAGAAATGTAGTGCATGCACTTCTGGCGAAATTCGTTGAACTTCGCGAACGGAGCGGACTCGTGATAACCGCGCTGATCGACCGCGGGGAACGCGGCGGACTCGGGAGCGATCACGTAATATTCAAGTTCGCCCATAGCCTGGAACTCAAGGCCCGTCGCCTTCTTGAACGCGGCGCACGCCTTGCGGAGCGTATATTCGGGCGAAGATTCGAGAGGCTCGCCGTCCTTGTTGAAGAACGAACAGAGAAGGCAAAGCGTGGGAAGCTTAGCGAAAGGATCGATGAACGCCGACGAGAAGCGCGGAACGACGTAAAGGTCGGAGCTCGACGCTTCGATGTAGCTGAAGAGCGAAGAGCCGTCGACGCGCTCGCCGCACGAAAGAATCTCATCGAGATAAGCCTCGTCGTTCAAAACGAAGTTGAGCGTCTTAAGACGACCGTCACCGCCCGGATACATAAAGTTGACATGGCGGATACCCTGGGCCTTGATAAACTTCTTTATATCGGCCTTGGTGAATGCCTCACGGGGCTTCTTGATGCAGGCGACGATGTCGCAGACGTTGGCGTCAGTATTTAACATATATGTTTTCCTTAGGATTTAACTCCCAATATTATATCAAATCTTCAAGCGAATGCAGTAAAGAAACTGCGAGAAGCCGAAGTCTACGTTCCAGAGATGGAGATTTCACCCTTCTCCGCCGTGATTGCGACCGTCGCGCCGGGAGGATAGCGCCCTGCCACTATCGCCTTGGCGACGGGGTTCTCAAGCTCGCGCTGGATCGTGCGCTTTACGGGTCTCGCGCCGAACTGCGGATCGTATCCGCGCTCCGCGATGAGATCGAGCGCCGCATCGTCGATCTTGAACGCAAGCTGGTTGTCTGCGAGACGCTTTGCAAAGTCGGCGATCTGAAGCTTGACGATTTCGCGTATCTCGTCCTTGCCGAGAGAATCGAATTCGAGAACTTCGTCCAGCCTGTTTAAGAACTCCGGTCTGAAAATCTCACCGAGCGTTTCCTTCGGGGCATTCGACGTCATTATGACGACGGTATTCTTGAACGACACCGTGCGTCCGTGGCTGTCGGTAAGGCGTCCGTCGTCGAGAACCTGCAGAAGCATATTGAAGACGTCGGGGTGGGCCTTTTCGATTTCGTCTAAGAGAACGACAGAGAACTGTTTACGCCTCACCGCCTCGGTAAGCTGACCGCCCTCGTCGAAGCCGACATATCCGGGAGGTGCGCCCACGAGACGCGAAACGGCGAACTTCTCCATATATTCAGACATATCGAGCCGCACCATCGCATTCTCATCGTCGAACAACTCCTGGGCGAGCGCCTTGGCGAGTTCCGTCTTTCCGACTCCCGTGGGACCGAGAAAGAGGAACGCGCCGATCGGACGGTTGCGGTTTTTAATTCCCGCACGAGAGCGGATTACCGCGTCGGACACGGCGTTTACGGCCTTATCCTGACCGATGACGCGCTTATGGAGCGTCTCGGCGAGGCGCATAAGCTTCTCGCGCTCGCCTTCGACAAGCTTAGTCATCGGTATACCGCTCCAGCGCGAAACCACCTCGGCGATTTCGTCGGCAGTCACCTCTTCTCTGAGCAGAACTTCGGCATCACCCTTAGATGAATTATTTTCATTGGACTTAAGCCGTTTTTCAAGCGCCGGAATAACGCCGTATTTAAGACGGGCCGCCGTCTCGTTGTCACCTCTTGCAAGGGCGTTCTCATAGTTTATTCTCTCCTCTTCAAGTTTATTGCGGACTTTGCGCACTTCTTCATGCGCAGCCTTTTCTTTCTGCCACTGGGCCGTCATTCTGTCAGCCTTCTCTTTCAATGAGGAAAGTTCGGTCTGCAATTCTGACAGACGTTTTTTCGACGCGTCGTCTTTTTCCTTCTTAAGCGCAATCTCCTCGATTTCAAGACGGCGGACATGGCGCGAGATTTCGTCCAGCTCTTTCGGGCACGAGTCCATCTCGGTTCTGATTCCGGCGCACGCCTCATCCAAAAGATCGATCGCCTTGTCGGGCAAGAATCTGTCCTGGATATAGCGCGATGAAAGAACTACGGCGCTTACGAGCGCTTCGTCTCGGATGCTGACGTTGTGGTACTTCTCAAAGCGTTCCTTGATGCCGCGCAGAATCGAAATCGTATCCTCCTCGTCGGGCGGATCGACCGTGACCGGCTGGAAGCGCCGCTCAAGCGCGGCGTCCGACTCCATATATTTACGGTACTCGTCGAGCGTAGTCGCCCCGACGCAGTGCAGCTCGCCTCGCGCAAGCATGGGCTTAAGCATATTGCCGGCATCGGAAGATCCTTCGGTCTTACCGGCTCCGACGATAGTATGGATTTCATCGATAAAGAGAATTATCTTACCGTCGGACTCTTTAATCTTTTTAAGAACCGACTTAAGACGCTCCTCGAACTGTCCGCGATACATCGCACCTGCCATCAACGCCGTCATATCGAGCGAAAAGACAGTGCGGTCCTTAAGGCCGTCCGGAACATCGCCGCGGTTGATGCGTTGGGCGAGGCCCTCTACGATAGCGGTTTTTCCGACACCCGGCTCACCGATCAGTACGGGATTGTTCTTGGTCTTTCGTGAAAGTATGCGGATAACGTCGCGAATCTCGGTATCGCGACCGATTACAGGATCAAGCTTGCCCGATTTCGCAAGCGCGGTAAGATCAGTGCCGTATTTCTCAAGGCACTTCTCGCTATCTTCGGGCGGTGTATAAGTAGCATTCATTGTTTTATTCCTTCCTTACACCTGAATAAAAGCAAATGACATGCCAAGCCGGATTCTTGGCCTAAAAAACAAACTCCGCGACATTTTGTCGCGGAGTCGATACATTATGTCTCTAAATGCGATTACAACTTCACTTCGCCGATAAGCAATTTCTCTTTAGGCTTGTCGAGGCGGAATGTGATAAGCTGGAACTTTTCGTCCTTCGTTCCCCAATCGGTGTATACGCAAACCGTTATCGTCGCGGCTCCCGTAAGCGAAGTCTGATGCGAGGCGAAGTAATTGGAGCATATCTTGTAAACGCCGCGCTCAAGATCCTTCTTAAGATACTCTTCAGGGCCATAGCCCGTCGTAACATCCTCCGAGACAAACCCGCCCTCAGACGTGCGGCGATGACCGTAGTACGCCTCTTCTCCGTTCGGCTCAAGAACATGAATATCAATATCGGTCTGATCGACATCCCAGCTCATGACGATTCTTAGCTTAACCGGAAGATCGCGCCGATACGCCGCGTCAAACTCGGGCACTTTGGGCTTCTGATCTAAAAGCCACTTTGCAGACTCAACCCACGAAATCAAGCCATTGAGCTCCTCAAGCGCAATAATCGAAACCTGGAAGTCATTGCCGCGTATACCGCTCTTGCGGGCACGGACATTGAATGCCGCATCGGCGAAAAGTTTCAGCGCCTCTTCAATATAAGGATGCGGCGCGTAAGAACTCGAACTTATCAACTTAAGCATTTTACCGTATTCCGCCAAGACAAGCGCGAGATCGCGCCTCGACTGCGCCTCTTCGCCGCGCAGTTTAAGCGCTTTGCGGAAAGCGAGAATCGAAAGCTTATAACTCCTCGCCTCTCGCGCGCGCCAGCCCATCGAGCGCCAAAGCGCAGCGTCTTCAAGCTTAAACTCGGCAAGATTCGATATGATTGTATCCGCCGTCATCCTCCCTCTCCCTCCAGCCTTATAGAACCATCCCGCGCAATCAAGATAAAACGCAGGTGACTGACCGTACTTCTCGCGCTCCTTCAAATATGCTTTATATGCTTCGTCCTTATCGGATGCGGCTTTCAACGTCTCAAGATACGGAGTTTTAGGATCCCACGCCTTAAGCGAGACAGTCGGAGCAGACGACTGAACCGCAGCTTGCGGCGCCGCTTTGCATTCTGCCTGCGGTGCCGAAGACCGCCATCCCGCCTCCACATTCGCCATCATCTCACTGCGTCTTTCTCTGCGAAAAGCTCTCGCGCCAGCAGCAGGGGTCGACTCCATTGCAGGTGACGAAGAAGAGGCCATTTCGGCATCCGAATGAGCCACATCAAAAACTCCGCTCTTCGGAGTGCGTTTGGGAGGCTTGGGATTATTCCACCACTTTACACGCTCTTCCCAATATCTAAGGAGATTCGCCTCATGATCGGCCTTCGCCTTTTTGGCGGCTATCGGATCATCCTGCGCGGCGCGGCGCTTTTTCCATTCGCCATGGAAACTCATTTTTTCGTTCGGCTCGATATCATGCTCCAGATACTGCTCCAATGTCTCAAGAACGATAAGCGAATGATTGGGACCTGCGACAGAATACTTTCGAGCGAGCTTAAGAAACTCATCTTTGCGGCTGTCGGCCTGATTGGCGAGGTCGCTCATACGGCGTTTAGCCCAGACGGTCGCGAGTAATGTTCCGTTATTGGCGCTTGCACCGTCAGGAATCTTCTCGTCGACGCCAAGTTTCCTTACCTCGATCGGACGCATTGGCGCATCATCACGCGAGGCGACGGTTACATTAGCCATATCCTCATATTTAGGCGTCGTAAGCCCCATCGTATCAATCTCGTCCGTAAAAAGAAGAGCGCCCGACGAATCCTTAGCAGGCTTAAACCTAATATACTTAAGCTTCTCAATCGCCGCATCTATTAAAGTGCCGCCATCGTAAACGAGCGCATCAATCTCTTTAAGAAGATTCTCTTTGGTAAAAGCCGTCGGATATAACTTAGCGTCACAATTAAAAACAATTAAACGCCACTCACCGTCTTTAGGGAGTAAGTCCAGTTTCTTGCACCAGGCAGCGGCGAACTGTTTCGCGCTCATACTCGTATCCCAAATAATTACGCCTTTATTAAATGCCGCAATCTTTTCGGAAATCGATGCCGTTTTCTTTTCTTCGCCCGAATAAGTCGCGACAAACACCTCGTCGCCGTCGCGCTCGAAAATCTCGGCCGGCTTGATATCATCTTTAGCGACGACATATTCAACCTCGGCTTTGCGCGGCGTTTTAGGATTAAGCGGGAATATTCTCGTACGCCAGATATTGCCCTTAACATACTCGACAATGCCGGGATCGACGCGCTTACGGGTTTCGTTCTCGAATGCTACACGCGCCTTCTCCTTCTCGCAGATAACGCCTGGAATCATATCGCCGTTAATCTCAAGCGCGTAGCCGCACACGAACGCGCCGTCGGGAATCGGGAACTCTAATTCGCCCGACATTATGCGCGCGTTCGGATTCGTGAACGTGAGATTCACCTTAACGCGCTTGAAAAACGCGTTCTCCGCCGCAACAGTCTCTTTCGTCTCGACAACGACATTCGTCTCGTTCGCTCTAAGATCGCCGACCGTAATAACCGGCATCGGATGCGGCCTTAACGGAGGATGCGGCATAATGACCTTCGCTGAAACGTCCATGGCGCCGACAAGCGCTACAAGCATAAATATAGGAAAATTTTTCATATAAATGAGTATACCCCATTCTTAAGCAGATAGTCAACCTGATTTCTCCAAATATTTTTACAAGGGGTGCACCGAGAAATTTATGCAAGCACCCCAATATTTCCGCTTGCATTTTGCGAACACATATACTATAATATATGTATGAAAACCAAATCCTTGAAAAAGACTCGTTCCAGAGCAGAAATCCTCGCCGAGATCGCCGCCC
>JAFXEU010000074.1 GCA_017520845.1 Kiritimatiellia bacterium
CGAAGTATGCGTATTTACTTGTCTAAGCGCGAAAATGCACCTGTCGCAAAGCGATCAGGTTCCCCGACGAGCAAAGCGAGGAGCTTTCGCGTAGCGAAAGTCGCAAGAGGGTGCGCGTCACAACTCCGTAGCGAGTCGAGATCGAGAAGAGCTCGGCCTCGCGGTCGCTCGGCTTGCTCGCGTCCCTATGGGTTGCGAGCCCGCTTACGCGGCGGATAATCCGTTAATCCATCGAAGCTCACTGCCGCCGCGATATGTAAAGTCACGGTAAGAACAAGGAGTAATAAGATTATGGTTATTACTGTTGTACAGAATGAATAAAGGCAAATGGGGAAAGGTGGGGAAATTTCAGAATTTTCGGCGCTTCCATGAGGCGGCGGGATTTGGTATACTATTTAATATTGAATTTCATTCGCGAATTTAATAAAAATTAAGTTCTTAAGGAGATAAATAAAATGAGACCTGTAGTATTCATTATCCGTGACGGTTGGGGTGTTAACGAGCGCAAGGACGGCAATAGCGTCTATGGCGCCAAAACGCCCGTTATCGATCAGATCCGCGCCCGCTATCCCCATTGTCTTCTCGACTGCTGCGGCGAGGCTGTAGGACTTCCCGACGGATACCAGGGTTCGTCTGAAGTCGGCCACCTCAACATGGGCGCGGGTCGTATCGTCGTTCAGGAACTGAAGCGCATTGACGACGGGCTCGCCTCCGGCGATCTCTTTAAGAACGAGAAGTGGAGTAAACTCATCGAGAATTGGAAGAAGAACAATTCCCAGTTCCATTTCTTCGGCCTTCTCCAGGACGAGGGCGTTCACGCCCATCAGGAGCATCTTTTTAAACTCATGAAGCGCGCCCGCGCTGAATTCCCCGAGGGCAGAATCGTCGTTCATCCGTTCTTGGACGGCCGTGACACTCCGCCCAGATCCACGCTCGAGTATATCGCCCGCCTTAAACAGGAACTCGCTACGATCGGCAATGCCGTTATCGGAACGGCTATGGGCCGCTATTACGGTATGGACCGCGCGAAGAAGTATGCTCTTACCGATACCGCTTACTCCTGCATCGTCGATTGCGTCGGCGAGCGCGTCAATTCGATTGAAGAGGCCGTCAAGCACGAGTACGAGACGGGCAAGACCCCCGACAACACTCCCATGACCGACGAGTACATTCCCTGCTACGTCATCGGCGACTACGCCGGCATGCAGGACGGTGACGTCGTGATGCACACCAACTACCGTCAGGATCGCGCGATTCAGCTTACCCAGGCGTTTGTGTGTGACGATTACGCCGGTGTCCGTGCGCGTCGTCCCGCCGTCACATTCCTCGGTTTTTCGCGTTATTGGGATGAGTTTGAAGATTATCTTCTCGGCGCGGGCGGTTCGGGCGGCAGCATGGACAACCTCCTCGGCGAGGTTATCTCCAAGGCCGGGCTTAAGCAGCTTCGTATCGCCGAAACGCAGAAGTTCCGTCATGTTACGAGCTTCTTCAACGGTAAGTCGACTACTCCATCCGAGGGCGAGGATCAGGTCGATGTCCCGAGCCGCTTCGATCCCGCGACGTTCGCTTCTCACCCCGAGATGGACGCGTACACGGTTACCGACGAGCTTTTGAAGCGTCTTGAGAACAATCCCTACGGCTTTATCGCTGTAAACTATGCCAACTGCGACATGGTCGGCCATACGGGCGATTTTGACGCCGCCAGGAAGGCTGTCGAAGTCACCGACGAGTGCATCGGAAAACTTCTTCCGCGCCTCATGGAGCTCGACGCCCATGTTCTTATTTTCGCTGACCACGGTAACGCGGAGCAGATGGTTGACTACAAGTCGGGTCTTACAAAGACGTCCCATACGCTCAATCTCGTCGAGTGTTTCTATGTCGCCAATGACGCGGCGGGCGTGAGGTTAACTCCTCTCGCTAAGCTTTCGGCCGTGGCGCCGACAGCTCTTCAGATGCTCGGTATCCCTGTTCCCCCGGAGATGACGACTCCTTCGCTTCTCGCAGGTAAAGAGCCTTGGTCCAAGACCGCTCTCAACGTCTGATGCGTCGGTTATTCGTTTCGATTGCGTTTGTACTTCTCGCTGCGTCGGTTATGGCCGGCGTGAGCGTGAGCAAACGCTATCGGAGCGAGCGCAATAAAGAGCGCGAGGTCAGAAAGTCGACCGAGTTCATAATTCTCCATACGACCGAGGCTGCCGAGAAAAGTTCACTGAGGCATGTTTCCGAAAGGGGGCTTTGCCATTATTGCGTAACACCTTCGGGAGCTATCTATCAGATTATCGACCGTCATCGCGTCGCGTTTCACGCGGGATGTTCGATGTGGAACGCGAAGGAGGAGATCGATAAACATTCAATCGGTATTGAGTGTGTCGGCTATCACGACAAGGTAATGCCCCGCAAGCAGCTTAACGCAATCCGAGATCTGGTTGCGGAACTTCAGGCGATCTACGGAATTCCGGACGATAAGGTTCTGACCCACAGTCAGGTCGCTTTCGGCGAGAAGAACAAATGGCAGAAGCGCCGTCACCGCGGGCGCAAACGCTGCGGAATGCTGTTCGCGATGCCGAGTGTGCGGGGCGTTCTTAAGCTCGACTCCCGCCCGGCGTTCGATCCCGACGTAAAGGCGAAGCGACTTATCGTCGCCGATAAATATCTTAACAGCGTCTTGTACGGTTCCTTGGACACGATGGTTAAAACTTACGGCAAGGCGACGATAAAAAAGGTTGATCCGACAAAATCCAAACTCGTAAAGGCAGATCCGAAAAAGAAGGGTATAACAGGTGAGGTTAATTCCCGTCCTGCATCGGCTAAGTTTAAAATAATTCCGCAGTCAATTGCCGAATTGAACGCTCAGGGCTTCAAAGCCGTCGGTGTTGTTTCCAAAAAGAAACTTCCCTTGAATATCGTCGGGAAACATTGGAATTCAAAAGATACGTATTATTCAATTCGCGGTCGTGTCATTCCCGGAAACATCGTAGATCCGAAGCGGTTTGAAGAAGGTATGACGATATGGAGAAAGCCAACGAAATGAGCGAAGAAAAATCCAAAGAAAATCTCGTCATTATCGGCAGCGGGCCCGCCGGTCTCGCGGCGGGCATATATGCGTCGCGCGCCGGTCTTAAGCCGCTTGTCATTGAAGGTATGCTCGCGGGCGGACAGTTGACGAAGACGGACGAGGTTGAGAATTATCCCGGTTTTGAAAATCCCCAGACAGGGCTTTCTCTTATGGCGGCTATGCGCGCTCAGGCTGAACGCGCGGGAGTCCGCTTTGAGATGGATGAGATTTCGTCTGTCGATTTTTCTTCTTCCGTCAAGCGCCTTTCCGGAATGATGGGGGATATTACGTCCGATGCCGTCATTGTCGCGACGGGAGCGGGTGCGCGCTGGACTAATCTTCCCGGCGAAGATAAATATAAAAACAAAGGCATCAGCGCGTGCGCCGTGTGCGACGGCGCGTTTTTCAAGGGTGCCGACGTCGCCGTCATCGGAGGGGGCGATACGGCTCTTGGAGATGCGCTCTATCTTTCGCGTATCGCGAAGTCAGTTTATCTTATCCACCGCCGCGATGCGTTTCGAGGTACTAAAGTTCTCGCGGAGCGCGTTCTAAATACGCCGAACATCACCGTTCTTTGGAACACGACCGTCTCATCGTTTGAGGGAGACGGCGCGAGATTGACTTCGCTTAAGCTTTCGGGAGACCGCGAAATCGCCGTGACGGGTGCGTTCGTCGCCATCGGTCACGATCCTCAGACGGTGTTCCTTAGAGGCGCCGTCGATCTTGACGACGCCGGTTACGTAAGGGTGGAGCGTACGCGTACCAATGTCGATGGCGTATTCGCGGCGGGCGATTGCGCAGATCCGTTTTACAAACAGGCCGTAATCGCGGCGGGCGCGGGTGCGCAGGCGGCGATCGAGGCTCAACATTACCTGCAAGAAAGGGGTCTTGTATGATTACCGACATCAACGAAAAAGATTTTGATTCCGCAATCGCCGAGGGCGTTGTTCTCGTTGACTTCTGGGCGACATGGTGCGGACCCTGCAAGATGCAGGGCGCAATTCTTGAGTCGAAGGTTGCGCCCGTGAAGCCCGAGCTTAAAATTCTCAAGGTCGATATCGACGGGAATATTTCGCTCGCACAGAAATTCGGCATCATGTCGATTCCTGCGCTCAGGATTTTCAAAAACGGAAATCTCGTCAAATCCTTTGACGGCGTCACGAAGCCCGAGGAGATCATCGCCGCGGTCGAGAACGCTTAATCAAGGGATTGGCGATATGAAATTTGAACCGAACGTTCACACGCTCGTATGGGGGAGCGAGAGTTGGGAGATTTCGGCGCATTCTTCTTCTCCGAGTGTCATAGCCGACGGCGTTGAGAAGGGGCGTACGCTCGCGGAGGTTGAGCCTGAGTTTCCTGTTCTTGCGAAAGTGATCGACGCTAAAACGCGACTTTCGGTCCAGGTGCATCCGAACGAGCGCACGGCTCTGATCGCGGGCGGTGAGCCTAAGACGGAGATGTGGTGTGTTCTCGAGCCGGGGCCGATCTATGCGGGGCTTAAGAGCGGTGTCGGCGCGTCAGAAGTCGAGAGCGCCATCGCTGACGGGAAGTTTGAGGATATTCTCGTTAAGCACGATGCGAAGAAATACGATACCTTTTTTATTCCCGGCGGTCTTGTTCATGCGATCGGAGACGGCGTAAAACTTTACGAAGTCCAGCAGAGCTCCAATACGACCTACAGACTTTACGACTGGGGACGCACAGGCGCCGACGGAAAGCCGCGTGAGCTTCATATCGCCAAGTCTCTTGAATGCATCGATTTCACATTAGGCGTTCCGGAGCCTGTCCGAAACGTGAAGTGTGAGTTTTTCGACTTTACCCAGCACGATTTCCCCGAAGAGCGCGAGGTGACCGCCGAGAGCGATTATCTTCTCGTTTATGAGGTTGAAAAATCTCTTTCAACGCTTCTTCGCCGAGGTGAAAAAACTTTGGTCGGACCGGGTCGCGTCTTTTTAACAGCTGTTTCAAAATGAGTACTGTTGATAAAATTTTAGCGCTCATACGCGATACAAGTTCATCTCTTCCCGACGATGTCGAGAAGGCGATTTTAAAAGCGATGCGCCGCGAAGAAAAGGGTTCTTCGGCGAAGATGATTCTTAAGACGATTCTCGATAACTGCGCTCTCGCGCGAGAGAACGTTACGCCGCTTTGCCAGGATACGGGGACGCTGACGTTTTTCGTAGATTCCCGGCTTCGCAAGAAGGTCAACCGCAAGGTGGTTTCCGAAGCGGCCCGCAAGGCGACTGAAAAAGGATATCTCAGAAAGAACTGCATAGATTCCGTTGACGGGAGGTCCTACGACGACAACGTCGCGGAAGGTGCGCCGGTCATACATTATTTCGAACCGGAGTCTCCCGATTCCAGGCCGACAGTCACGCTCATAATGAAGGGCGGCGGCTCGGAGAATATGTCGCGCCAGTATTCGCTTCCCGATTCGTCTCTCGGAGCGGGGCGCGATCTGAAGGGCGTTGAAAAATGTATTCTCGACGCCGTCGTCAAGACTCAGGGCTACGGTTGCGCGCCCGGTATTCTCGGAGTTTGTATCGGCGGCGACAGAGCGACGGGCTACGAGATCGCCAAGGAGCAGCTTTTAAGAGGTTTGGCGGATTCGTCGAAAGATCCGCGACTTGCGAAGATGGAGAAGTCTATTCTCAAGAAGGCCAATTCGCTCGGTATCGGGCCGATGGGGCTCGGTGGAAAGACGACGCTTCTCGGGGTTAAGATCGCATCCCGCCCGCGTGTTCCCGCGAGCTTTTTCGTGACGATAGCGTATATGTGCTGGGCAGGGCGCAGAAGGACGGTGGAAATATGATCGAGCTTAAGTATCCGTTTGACGAGAAGTCGATCCGCTCGTTGAAGGCGGGTGACGCCGTGAGCATCACCGGCGTTATTCATACAGGGCGCGACAAGTTCCATAAGTATTTCGCCGACGGCGGCAGGATAAACGTCGATTTTAAAGACGGCGCGCTCTTTCACTGCGGTCCTGTGGTCGTTAAACGGGGCGGCGAGTGGAAGGTTGTCGCGGCGGGACCTACGACTTCGGTAAGAGAGAATCCCTACGAGCCTGAATTCATCGCCAAGTCAGGCGTAAGGATAATTATCGGGAAGGGCGGTATGGACGCCGCGACATTGGAGGCGATGCGCAAATACGGCGCGGTTTACGTTCAGGCGGTTGGCGGGGCGGCGGCTGTTTCGGCCGCGTCGGTAAAGCGCGTTCAAGGCGTCGATTTTCTCGATGAATTCGGCGCCGCCGAGGCGTGCTGGCATTTTGAAGTCGAGGGCTTTCGCGGAGTCGTCGCGATGGACTCTGGCGGCACGAGTCTTTTCGACCGTGTCGCCTCATCTTCGCATAAAAAATTTCTTGAGTTTTACAATTAAATCGACTTAATAAAAAGAAAGGGGTATATCTTATGCGGTTAAGCAGAATGTCGTTTTTTAAGTCAGCTCTCGCCGCCGGAGCGTTTCCGTATGTTGCCGGATGTCTTGGATTGAAAGGTAGCGCTAAGCGAGGGGATAAGGTGCGTCTAGCGTGTATCGGCGTGGGAAATCAGGCTTGGAACGATATTGTTGAATTCATGAAGACCGGTGACGCCGTTATCGCCGCGCTCTGCGATGTCGATCTCGGCGCGAAGCATACCGAGAAAGCCTTGGCGACCTACCCGAATGTGCCCCGCTTTAAAGACTTCCGCAGGATGTTCGATGCGATGGAGGGTAAAATCGATGCGGTGCTCGTCGGTACTCCCGATTTCTCACACTTCCCGGCCACGATGGACGCCATACGGCGAGGTATACCGGTTTATGTCGAAAAGCCTCTCGCCCACACTTTCCAGGAGTGCGAACTTCTTATGCAGGCCGAAAAGAAGTACAACGCGATCTGCCAGCTCGGCAACCAGGGACATTCAGGCGCAAATCCTCTTCAGATGGGTGAATATGTCAAGAAAGGAATTATCGATCCTTCCAAGCTCGTTCGCATGGTCGCCCACATGAACAACCCTCGCCGTTGGCATAAGTGGAACGGCGATGTTAAATCTTTCCCGGCCGCTGAAAAAATCCCTGAAACTCTTGATTGGGATCTCTGGCTTTCTCAGACGCTCCCGCACGGTTATTCCAAACATTACATCAACGGCGATTGGCGCTGCTGGTACGACTTCGGCATGGGATGTCTCGGAGACTGGGGTGCGCATACGATGGATACGATGCACCGCTTCTTTGAACTGGGACTTCCGAGCGAAGTTAAGATTTCGGATGTTAAAGGTTGGAATCCCTATGTTTATCCTATGCAGGATACACTCCGGTTCACCTTTGATGCAAAGGGTAAGCGTCCGAAAATCGATCTTGAATGGTACGAGGGCATTAATAATATGCCTAAACTGCCGAAGGGCTATAAATATCTCGCCTGGGGCGGCGATATTCCCGCTGCGAAAGGTTCTACCGCCAAAGCCGCCCAAAAGCTTATTCCCGGACGCTTTTTTGAACTCAGCGACGGTTCCGCCTGGGAGGGCGGCTCTCACAGCGCGCCGCTTCTTAAGATCGGCGTCGATAAAAAGGATCTCCCCGCCTATACCCAGCCCGTCGGAACTCACTGGAAGAACTTCTTTATGGCCGTCAAGGGCGAGGCGAAGGTAAATTCTCCGTTCTCCATCGGAGCTCCGCTTTCGCAGGTCTTCTGTTTGGGCGTAATCGCTCAGCGTCTCAACCGCGGCTTCAGGTTCGATCCCGTAACCAAGCGCGTTGTCGGGGACGATGTTGCCGATGCGCTTCTTCGCGGCCCCGCGCCGCGCAAGGGATGGGAAGAGTTTTACAGAATCTGATCGTGCAGTTTTCAGTTAAGGGGTAAAAGAATGAAAAAGATCATTTTTGCGGCAGCCTTATCGGCAGTGTTGGGTTCATTCGCGGCGGTCCCGTTCAAAATAGGGATAGCGGGTTATACTTTCTACAAAAAATCATTGGACGAGTCTTTGACGATAATGCGGAAAATCGACTGCTGTTATCTCTGCCACAAAGACTTTTTCCTTAAGTATGACGCGAGCGATGCTGAAATAGCGGCGTATCTCGACAAGACCTCTAAATACGGCGTCAAAACGCTTGCTACGGGGCCCCTTTACGCTAAGGATGAGGCAACGGTTCGCGCACAGTTCGAGTTCGCCAGAAAGCTTGGCGTTAAGATTCTTGTCGGCGTTCCATACGAAGTCAAAAAGGGCGCCAAGGATGGATGGGGTCCTAATCGCATAGAGTCCGACGCGATGCTCGACATAATCGAAAAGCTCGTCAAAGAGTACGACATGTATTATGCCATTCACAATCACGGTCCGGACATTCCTAATCTCTACCCGACCGCCGAATCAGTGATGGCGCGAATCGCCAACCGCGATAAGCGCATCGGTGTTTGCCTCGACGTCGGTCACGAGCGCCGCGCAGGTCTCGATCCCGTCGCGTTTATCCGCAAACATTCCGACAGGATTTTTGATGTTCACATAAAGAATATCAAGATCGACCCCGTTAAGAATATCGCTATGGAAGGTCCGCGCGGCGAACTCGATATCCCGGCGATTTTCCAGGCGCTCGCGGATGTCGGTTACACTGGTGTATGTCATATCGAATACGAAAAGGATTTCAACGATAATGCGATGGGCTTGGCCGAGTCCTTCGGATATTACCGAGGAGTAGCCGATTGCATCAAGGCTAAGGCCGTTATGAAGCCGGCTCCCGTCGGCGCAAATACGTTGAGCGACGCCGAGAAAGCCGACGGCTGGAAGCTTTTGTGGGACGGCAAGACTCTCAACGGTTGGGTCGGCGTTAAAAACGAGTTCAAGACTCCCCCTTCAAAGGGTTGGGTGATAAAAGACGGAACTCTTACGATGCGTCCCGTCAACGGTATCACTCCTGACGGCAACTGGTTTCCGCTTCCTCCGGAGGATCAGAAGCTCGGCGGCGGCGGCGATATCGTAACGGTCGGGAAGTATCGCGACTTCGCCTTCAGGTTCGATTTTCGTCTTACGAAATATGCGAACTCCGGCGTTAAGTATTTTTACGACGAGAAGCAGAACAATGGCACGTGCGAGGAATATCAGATTCTTGAAAACGGTCATCCGGATTCGTCAAAGGGCAAAGGCGGCAACCGCAAGAGCGCGTCGCTTTATGATATATTCGCCGCGAATGCCGACGAGATTCTTAAGTCTCCCGGTGAATGGAACAGCGGTATGATCGTCTCGAAGGGTTCAAAGGTCGAGCATTGGCTCAACGGTGTCAAGGTTCTCGAATACGACCGCGCGTCAAAGGCGTTCAAGGATGGCGTAAAGGCTTCCAAGTATGCGTCCTGGGGTGTTAGTTCCGATGGTAAACCTCAGGCCTGGGGCGAGTTGACAGAAGGCCGCATTCTTCTTCAAGATCACAGCGATTCCACGGTTTCATTCTGCAATTTGAAGATTAAGGAGTTCAAATGAACAGAAGAGATTTTTTAAAGCTTTCCACAATGGCTGCGGCGTCGCCGATCGTTTCTGCCTTTGGCGCTCCCAAAACAGACGCGACCTCTCAGCAATCTGCGGCAGGTTCCGCTCTTTTCAGAGTTAAGCCTTACGTTCAGCTTTTTGACGAGGATTCCGTTTGTATTACGTGGATGACGAGCGAGAAGACGACCGGCTATGTAACATGGAATCAAGATCGTTTTAGCTCTGCGGGGCAGCGCGCTTGGGATGAGACTGACGGCTTATTAGACGCTAACTTCTTCGTACATCGCGCGACGATTGTCGGTATTGATCCTAAAAAGCCTCTTCTTTATCGCGTACATTCCCGTCCGTTCGAGAAGTTTGGCCCTTACGGTGTAAAATATTCCGCTCCTGAAGAAACCTTTTATGGTGAGATTAAAGAGCTTTTACCTAAGAACGGTGTTGTTTCGTGGGGTATGCTCAATGACGTTCATGAAAGAACGTCGATCATTAAGCGTTTTATCCCTCACATGAAGGATCTTAACGGATTTTGCTGTATGAACGGCGACATCATGAATTACGTCGAAAGCGAAAACGGCGTTGTCGGATGTATAACCAAGCCGTTTTCGTGGGTCGCCCAGGAGGCGCATTTGCCGGTTTGGTATTTGCGCGGCAATCACGAAACCCGCGGGTGCTTCGCGCGTAATTTGCGCGATTATCTCGCGCTAAAAGACGGTCGCTATTATGGCGCGGCGACTCTCGGCGGAGTTCGCTTCGCGTTTCTCGACTCCGGCGAAGATAAGCCCGATAGAAACGGCGAATATTCGGGTCTCGTAGCGTTTGATCGATATATCGAAGCTCAGAATAAGTGGCTCGAGCGCGAGGTCGCGTCACCCGCCTGGAAAAAGGCTCAGGCGCGCGTCGTTTTTCGCCATATCCCGTTCCCTCTTAGACCGACCGATTCCAAGGGCGGCTGGAAGCATAAATTGCCGCGCTTGACCGATATGGATAAAATCCTTCAGGGCGCGAACGTTTCGCTCGGTATGTCGGCGCATATCCATTTTGCCGAATGGTATCTGCCGATTCCTGAAAGACCTTATCATCTTATTACAGGCGGTGGTCCTGATCTGAATGATGCGTACCTTACAAAATGCTTTTTCTACAATCGTAAACTCAAGATTGTTCAGATAGATGAGAAGGGTAAAAAGAGTTTTGACAGGATGATTTCGGTTTAATTGATATGGACGAAAAGCAGAAAGAATTTTTAAGCCGTCTGGCGGGCGTTTTGGAAGTGGATTCCATATCCCCCGCCGATGATTACCGTCTGACTCCGCTTTGGGGGTCTCTTACATGTTTCGCCCTTAAGGTTACGATAATGCAGCATTACGGGCGCGATGTTCCGTTGAAAGATCTCGATTCTTTCCCAGACGTCAAAACGCTGATGGAGAATGTTCTAAAATGAAGAATCTCGTCATAATCGGAGCGGGGGGCTTTGGACGCGAAATGTTCGCTGCCGCCAGAGAGGCGGTCGGATACGGAACGGAGTTTACGGTAGCTGGATTCCTTGATGATAATCCTTACGCCTTAGATTGTTTTGAATCCTATCCGCCGATTTTAGCGTCGCTCGCCGATTATGTGATTAGAGAGAATGATGTTTTTATAACGGCGTTAGGTTCTGTAAGTACGCGTAAAAAATGTGTCGAGGCGATTGAAGCGCGCGGGGGACGCTTTATTTCCGTAGTTCACCGCACGGCGACCGTCGGGCCTAATGTCGAAATCGGTGAAGGTTCATTTTTAGCGCCTAATACAACGTTGACGGCCGATGTCAAAGTCGGCCGCCATTCATGCGTTTTTCATAATTCGTCAGTAGGTCACGACAGTATTCTCGGCGACTTCACCCATGTTTACGCCCAATGCGCGATAGGCGGCGCGGTTGTGATGGAAGAAGGTTCCGTCGTCTATCCCGGTTCCGTCGTCACACCTCGCCGAAAGATCGGCGCGTGGTCGGTCGTCGGCGCGCTGTCGGCCGTTTTTACGGATGTTCCCGCCGGTGTTACCGTATTCGGCAATCCTGCGCTGACGATAAAAGACTGATTTTAAAATATTCAAATAAAGGAGATTGAAAATGAAAAATTACTCTAAATCGCTTTTTTTAATTTTGCCTTTGATTGCGGCATTGACGGCTTTCGCCGACATCAGAGCCGTCACGCCCGATAACTGGGGTAATAAGCCGAATTCCTGGCAGATGAAGCGTCATAATCTTTTCAAAGAGAGAATCGCCAAAGGTGCGGGCGAAGTCGTTTTCATCGGAGACTCCATTACCCATTTCTGGGAGAATAAGGCGTCCTGGAAGAAGCATTTCGGCGATGGTCCCCGCAAGGCTCTCAACCTTGGGATTTCCGCCGACCGTACCGAGCATGTCTTATGGCGCATAACCGAGGGCGGCGAGCTTGACGGCTACGAGGCGAAAGTTGTCGTGATTCTCATCGGTACCAACAATGCGGGACACCATAGTTTCGAAAAAGAGCCTCCGGTCGACACCGTCCATGGTGTCAGAAAAATCATTCATACGGTAAGGGCTAAGCAGCCTAAGGCCAGAATACTCTTAACGGCGATTTTTCCTCGCGGCGAATCCGACAATGATCCGAACCGCAGGCGAAACGAGGTCGTCAATGGCGCTATTAAAGAATTCTGCGACGGTAGAACCGTTGTCTGGTGCGATTTCAACGATGCTCTCGTAGATGAGAAGGGGGACAGCAAAAAGTATTTTCACGACCGTCTCCATCCTAGCGACAAAGGTTATGAGGTAATCGAAAATATGCTCGTGCCGATTATCGACGAGGCCTTGAAAACTCCTTTGGATAAACCTATAAAGGGTAGGATTTCATCCGTAAAAGGTAAGCGTGAGCCGGCCGCGATGAGACCGATTTCCTACTTTAAGGATTCAAATTGGTGGTATAAGCGTACTCTCGAGAAGCGCGATGAGATTCTTTCGGGCCCGAAGAAATACGACATCGTTTTCGTGGGCGATTCGATCACGCACCGCTGGGAGCGCAAAGGCGGAGAGGGTGTGAAGCATTTCGCGGAATTGAAAAAACAGTATAAGATTCTGAACCTCGGTTACGGCGGCGACCGTACTCAGCACGTTCTGTGGCGCATGAAGAACGGCGAACTCGAGGGCTATAAGGCGAAACTCTTTATCCTCATGATCGGTACCAACAACAACGGCGACAAGCCGGAGCATATCGCCGAAGGCATCAAGCGCATTATCGCGACAATCAAAGAGAAGCATCCCGAGTCGAAAATCATGCTTCTGCCGATTTTTCCGCGCGGAGCCGACGCGAACGACGTTAAGCGCAGGCGGAATGAAGCCGTCAATAATATCATCAAGTTTTTCGCTGACGGAGAGAAGGTAATCTGGGTCGACTTCAACGATAAACTCGTTGACGCGAAGGGTGATACCAAGAAGTTTATGAATGATAGACTTCATACCAATCATAAAGGATACGGCGTGTGGCGTAAGGCGGTTGTTCCTTATTTTAAGGAAATCATCGGAAAGTGATCATGAACAGGCGACGGGATTGAACTATTGCCGTAATTTGGTATAATATTACAAATTTTCTTAAGGAGATTATATGAAACTAGCAATTGCTTCCGATCATGGCGGAGTAGAACTTAAATCCGCATTGGTTAACGCCTTGGCCGACATAGCCGAAGTTGAAGATTTAGGGCCGTCCGACAAGATGAGCTGCGACTATTCCGACTACGCCGTGAAGGTCGCGATGAAGGTCTCTTCCGGT
The DNA here is from genome assembly GCA_017520845.1 of Kiritimatiellia bacterium. Taxonomy (GTDB): domain Bacteria; phylum Verrucomicrobiota; class Kiritimatiellia; order RFP12; family UBA1067; genus UBA1067. The sequence goes on from JAFXEU010000074.1 coordinate 13,281, forward strand.
TCAGCCGAATTCGGTATTCTCATCTGCCGCAGCGGTATCGGCATGTCGATGTGCGCCAACCGCTTCCAGAACGTCCGCGCGGCTCTCTGCTCCACGACCGAAGCCGCGACTCTCACGCGTCAGCACAACGGCGCCAACGTTCTCTGTCTCGGCGCCGACACGGTTTCCGTCGAATACGCCGTTGAGATCGCCAAGGCGTTTCTCGCCACTCCCGTCGACGAGGATGAGCGTCATGCCCGCCGCCGCTGGAAGCTTGAGCGCGCCCAGCGCTTCTCCGACGCATCCGGCCTTATGCGCGACGACCCCGAGGTTTTCGCCGCGATCGAGGCCCAGACGATCCAGGAGGATACCGAGATCAATCTCATCGCCTCCGAGAACACATCTTCCCGCGCCTGCCGCGAGGCGACCGGCTCCGTACTCATGAACAAGTACGCCGAGGGCTATCCGGGCAAGCGCTGGTATTCGGGATGTCTCCCCGTCGACGCGGCAGAGGAGCTCGCCCGCAAGCGCGCATGCGAACTTTTCGGCGCCGACTACGCCAACGTCCAGCCCCACTGCGGCTCGGCGGCCAATATGGCCGTTTACTTCGCGACGATTAAGCCCGGCGACACGATTCTTTCGATGTCGCTCGATCAGGGCGGTCACCTTTCGCACGGCTCGCCCGTCAACTTCTCGGGCAAAATCTACAACATCGTCCCATATACGGTTAATCCCGAGACCGAGACGCTCGACTACGATCAGATCGAGAAGCTCGCGATGGAAGTGAAGCCCAAGATCCTTCTTACGGGCGCATCGGCCTATCCGCGCACGATCGACTTCAAGCGTATCCGCGAGATCTGCGACAAGGCGGGCTGCATCATGCTCGTCGACATGGCCCATATCGCCGGTCTCGTCGCAGGCGGCGCCCATCCCTCGCCCGTTCCGTACGCCGATTTCGTCACCACAACGACCCACAAGACCCTCGGCGGTCCGCGCGGCGGCATGGTTCTCTGCAAGGAGCAGTGGGCGAAGGCTCTCGACTCCGCCGTGTTCCCGGGTATGCAGGGCGGTCCTCTCGAGAACATCATCGCGGCGAAGGCCGTTGTCTTCCGCGAATGGATGCTCCCCGAGAAGAAGGGCTACGCCCAGCAGGTCGTTAAGAACTGCCAGGTCATGTGCAAGACCGTTCAGGATCGCGGCTACCGCATCGTTTCGGGCGGCACCGACAACCATCTCTTCCTCGTCGACGTCAAGAAGACGAAGGGTATCACCGGTAAGGAGGCCGCCGCGGCTCTCGACGCCGCCGGCATCGTCGTCAACAAGAACACGATTCCCTACGATACCGAGTCTCCCTTCAAGACTTCCGGCATCCGCGTCGGCACGGCTTCGGTCACGACCCGCGGCATGAAGGAGGCCGAGATGATCAAGATCGGAACATGGATCGCCGACGTTCTCGACAATATCGCCGACACCTCCGTGCAGGAGCGCGTCAAACGCGAAGCGAAGGAGCTCGTTGCCAAGTTCCCCGTTCCCTGATTTCAGGATTCGCGCATGCCTAAAGTCGCCGTAGTCGGAGTTGTAGGCAGGACGAACGCCGGTAAATCGACGCTCGTCAACCGCTTGGTGGGCGAGAAGGTTTCGATCGTCTCGCCCGTCGAGCAGACTACACGCAACACGATACGCGGCATTGTCGACGAAGAACGGGGGCAGCTCGTTCTTCTCGACACTCCGGGGCTTCACAAGGCCGTCGGCAATCTCGGTAAAATTCTCAACCGCATGGCGCGTCGCAGCGCTGCGGGAGCCGATATTCTCGCCGTCGTTTTCGACGCTTCCGAAGAGCCTCAGATGGAAGACATCGGCTGGATGAGCCGAGTTGCCAAAGAAAAGCCCGAGAAGCTCGTTTTTGTTCTCAACAAAGCCGACCGCAATCCTTTTTACGAAGATGCGTTCAGGGCGGCGTGGGACGAGGCGCTTGCCGATGTCGCCGCGGCATATCCCGATGAGAGCGGAGTCGTCGCCGAGCCGGTCTGGGTGAAGGCGATCTCAACTACCGAGGGCGGCGCAAACAGGGTTTTAGACACGCTTTTCGGATTCGCCGAAGAAGGCGAGAAGCTTTTTCCCGAAGACATCGTAACCGACTATCCGCGTAAACTCGCGATGAGCGACGTTATCCGCGAGAAGTTTCTGGCGCGTCTTCATCAGGAGATCCCCCATGAGCTCGGTATTGCCGTAAAGAAGATTGTCGAGAGCACGGGCCGCTGGGATGTCGAGGCCGATGTCATCGTCAACCGCAACTCTCAGAAGCCGATAGTCATAGGACGCGGAGCCGAAACTCTGAAAAACGTCCGTAAAAGGTCCGAGCGCGAGCTTTCCGAAATTTTCGGCGTCAAGGTCGCTCTTAAACTCTGGGTCCGCGTCGAACCGAAGTGGATGCAGAACGAGAAGATACTCTCCGAGATGGGATATGTGGGAGGAGAGATATAAGATGCGTATTCTCCGGTTATCTCTCCTGATTCCGGCGCTTTTGACGTTTTCCGGCGTTTTCGCCGGGGTGTCTGATCTTGATGTGGCTAAAAAGGCTCTGCGCGACAATCTTTGGGAAATCGCCAGAATCCGCGCCGCCAATGTCGACGGTGATGAAGCCAAGGTGATTATACTCGAAAGTTACGCCCATGAGGGCAAGTGGAAGGAGATTCTCTCTCAGCTTAATTCGTGGGGAAACGTTCCGGCTACCGATCCGTTTGTTTTCTACCGCACGCTGGCCGAGGCCAGGCTGAACGGTTCCTCAAGTCTCGTCGATGTTCTTTCGAATTTCAAATTTGCCGATAAATCCTTCGCCAGGAGTCTGGCGGCACTTTGCGTTCAAATGTCTCTTCGTGACGGTGATGTGGCGGGGGCGAAAAAAATAGTCGAGGATTTCGCTCTTTATTCAGCCGACGATGATTCAAAGGTCGTTTCCGCCGAAGTTTACAACATTGCGGGAGACCGCGGCAGGGCTGTCGCTCTCTGGAGCGAGACGGTTTCATCCACTAACGCCGGTGAAACGGCGTTTGCGATGGCCGCGTGGAATCTCGGAGACACGAACAGCCTTAAAAGCGCGTATTCGAAAATCGAAAGGGACGTCGAGCTGAAGCGTCGCGTCGGATTGAAGCTGGGCACGGTTCTGATAGCCGATCCTGAATCTTTCGAGGAGGGCAGGAAACTCATCGTTTTTCTCGTGAATGAATCACCCGGTACAAAAGGTGCCATGGAGGCGTTGCTCGCGCTTGCCGACAAACATCTCAAAAGCGGTCGTTGCGAGGAGGCCGAAAAAGCTTTTCACAATGCGATTGAGGCGTGGCCGGAGGCCGCGCGGAATTATGTCGTCCACGAAGGACGCGGCTGGGCGCTGCTGGAACTTAAAAGATATGATGATGCGCTGCTGTCGTTTTCCCGCGCGGAGGAATGCGCCGCCGGCGACAACGATAAGGCCACGGTGATTCTGAAGCAGGGGGAGATCCTTTCATTGCTCGGACGCGGCGAAGAGGCGATGGCGAAGTATCGTGTCGTGAAAAACAATTATCCCGAGACTCCCGCCGGTAAAAAACTCATACGCATTCTGCATCTTAAGGATCTCGAGTCCCGCGGCCGCGATCTCTACCGTGATTTCCGCTTTGCCGAGGCGTATGACGTGTTTGCCGAAATCGCGAAGTTGGACCCCGCGAGCAAGCCGCGCATGGAATATCTTGAAATGCTCTGTTTCTACGGTCAGGGCAAGGACGAGAAGGCGTGTTCTATGGCTCAGAATCTTTCTTTGCATTGCGAAGATCCTACGATAAAGGCCGAGGCGACGCTTTGGCTGGCGAAGTTCTTCTACAACGAAAGGCGCTGGTCCGAGTCCTGCGATCTTTTTTCCGGTTACGCGACCAACATGATGCCTTCGTCGGCCGGGGCCCCTTACGCGCTTCTCTGGGCGTCGCGCGCGGCTTTCGCCGGCGGAGATTCCCGTAAAACGATCGATCTGGTGACGAAGCTCATCAAGGATTATCCCGAATCGTCCGAAAGGCCTTCCGCATGTATCCTTCAGGCGGAGGCGCTCGTTGAAACCTCGCGCTTCGACGAGGCCATAGTCGTTTTGAACAATGCGGTAAACGATTTGAAAATCACTCCCGCTGAACGAGTGCGGGCGAGAACGCTTTTGGCCGACGTGCTGTTCGTGATGGGAGCCGACAATCCGGTGCGTTACGACGAGGCGCTCAAGGTCTATCTGGCTTTGTATATGGGCGAGAAGCTTGAAACCGGCAAAAAAATCAATCTCGCCTTTAAGATGGCCAGGACGTTCGAAAAGCTCGACCGCATTGAACTGGCTCTCGATCAGTATTACGGCGGGGTTATCTGCGCCTATCGCGACGCCAGGGCCAGAGGCGAGGTTTTCGACGATGAAGTCAAGTCCAATTTCGCTCGCGCCGCATTCAGACTTTCCGACGAGTATGAACGTCGCGGTCAGGACGAAAAGGCGAAGAATATTTTAAGACTGGTCATACGAAGCGACGTCAAGGCCTCGGTCGAGGAGGCGCGTCGCAGACTTAAGCGCATTAAAAAGAAAGGCGGTTTCTGATGGCTTTTATGTTTGGCAGCGTTATGCAGATGACGATGGCCGCCAACGTGGTTTTTTGGATCCTTATCGCGCTTGCGGTCGCGGCCGTTTTCGTTTTCGTCGAGCGCTTTATCGAATTGCGCCGCGCCCGGATCGATTGGCATGATTTTCTCAAAGGCGTTATGAACGTGCTCGATTCCGGCAACGAGGACGAGGCTTTGGCCATCTGCGAAGATATTCCCGTTCCCGTGACGAACATCGTCGCTGTCGCCATCCGCCACAGAAAGGGGAGCGCCTTGTCTCTGAGGGAGGCCGTAGACGCCAGAGGCCGCGCCGAACTGGCCCGTCTCGACAGACGTCTGACGTCACTTTCCGTGATCGGCCAGATAGCTCCTCTTCTCGGTCTTATGGGGGCTCTTATCGGTTTTGTCCAGACGGTGTCCGTAGTCGATCTCGGTGTGGTAGTTCAGCGTACCGAACTTGTTCAGATGGCCTCGAAATCCATGGTGAGCGCCATAATCGGTTTAGGCGTCGCCATACCGGTCGCCGTGATGTACACAATGCTCCGCCTGAGAATGGACCGCCTTACCGCCGATCTCGAAGCGGCCGCGACGGAGATCGTAGGCTATCTGCTTTCAAAGGGAGTCCGCGCATGAGACAGTGGGGATGGTCGAGAACAAGCCCGGAGAGTCCGGGTAGAAAGAGCCTGCCGACCTGGCTCAGGGCTCTTTCCGCCGCCGTGCCGTGGATAACGATGCTGATCCTGTTTCTGACCATTTCGAAGATAGACGGTACGTTTTTTCTCGACAGGGGCACGCTGATCGATCTGCCCGACGGAGTCGGAGATATTTCGCGGTGTCACGCGGTCGCGTACGTCTCTCATACCGACGAGGGTGTGCTCGTCTTCTTCGACGATACGAGATACGTTTTAAACGAACCTTCCCAGATGGACAAGTTTTCCCGCATACTTTTCGAACGCGTGTCGTATGTCCCGTCTTCAAATGGCGCCGCGGACGGCGATTCCGAATCGTCGGTTCCGACGCTTTTTCTTCTTGTCGACAGGCGTGTCACGCTTGAAGACCAGATGTATATAACGCGAATCGCCAGAAAGAGCGGAGTAGGCCGCATTATGATAGCCGAGCGGAAGGAAGGCGCTGTTCAGGAATGACGAAAATCCGCATTAAACCTCAACGCCGCTTGAGATACGAGATGCTCTCTCTCGTACCGCTTGCGGTTTTGACCGCTGCTCTTTTTTTCGCGTTCCCTTACAAGGTTCTGAGCATGAAGAAGTCTGACGTCGAGTTTTCCCCGCCTTGTTGCGCGTATGTCGAATTGACGGGCGAACAGGAACTCGAAGTCATGAAAAAAATCCATTCTGCGATTTCTACGGACGTGGTGGGAGTCCGCGATCTGCGGGCGGATCTTTCGATTTCCACGATTCCGGAGCGTCCGTCGGAGACGATCGTCAGGATCGAAAGCCGGAAATCTCCTGCGGATATTTCCAGACCGGAACTCGAGCTTTCCTCAGTCCCGTCGACGCTCGCCGCGCCAGAGCCGGTCGAGCTGACACCCTCGGAGGAGCCGGAAGGCGCGAAAACTTTTTCGAAAGAAAAAATGCTGAAACTCATCGATTGAAAGGAAAACAGAAATGACACAAAATCAGATACTCAAGGCGTTCAAGGACACTGGAGCTCTTCTCGAGGGCCATTTTGAACTCCGTTCGAAGCTTCATTCCAACCGCTATTTCCAGTGCGCGAACGTTCTGCGTTTTCCGCGCGTCGCCGAGAAGCTCTGCCGCGAGGTTACGCGCGCGGCCGTGAAAAGCGGTAAGCTCGGCAAGCGCATCGACGGCGTCATTTCTCCCGCAGTCGGCGGCATTCTTGTCGGTCACGAGGTTGCGCGCGAACTTAACGTCAAGTGCATTTTCGCCGAGAAGGTCCAGGGCGAGGGCGTAGACGCGACCGGCAAGCCCAACACCGTTCTCGCGATGCGCCGCTTCCAGATCAGGAAAGGCGAGCGTTACGTCGTCGCCGAGGACGTCGTCACCAAGGGCGGCCGCGTCCAGGAGACGATCGATCTCGTCAAGGCTGCGGGCGGTAAGGTCGCGGGCGTCATTCTTCTCGTCGACCGCTCCGCCGGAAAGGTCAAGTTCGGCCGTATTCCCATGTTCTCTCTCATGCAGATGACGCCCGAGACGTGGACCGCCGCAGAGTGCCCGATGTGCAAGGCCGGCGGCAAGGCCTGCCATCCCGGTTCGTGATTTTTAAAAGGAATCCGATACAAGAATGAATTCCAGCTTTAATACCGTCGAGGAATGTCTCGAAGCGCTCCGCCGCGGCGAGATCGTTCTCGTCACCGACGACGCCGACAGGGAGAACGAGGGTGACTGCATCTGCGCGGCTGAGTTCGCCACGCTTGAAAACGTGAACTTCATGGCTACGTACGCGAAGGGCCTTATCTGCATGCCGATGAGCTCCGCGATGTGCCGCAGACTCGATCTCCCGCAGATGGTTTCGACAAATACCGACAATCATCAGACGGCCTTCACCGTGTCGATCGACGCAGTCGAGACGACGACGGGCATTTCGGCGCTCGAGCGTTCGATGACGGCCCTTAAGTGCGTCGATGAAAACGCAGAACCCGGCGACTTCCGCCGCCCTGGGCACATGTTCCCGCTCGAGGCCCGCGAAGGAGGCGTCCTGAAACGCGCGGGTCATACCGAGGCGACCGTCGATCTGTGCCGTCTCGCCGGGCTCAAGGAAGTTGGGCTTTGCTGCGAGATAATGAAGGACGACGGCACGATGGCGAGACTCGACGACGTTTTCGCCTTTGCCGCCGCCCATAATCTCAAGGTGATGTCGATCGCCGATCTTATCGCGTATCGCCGCAAGAACGAGAAGTCCGTCGATCTTGTCGAGGATGTCGATCTTCCGACCGACTACGGCCACTTCAGGCTCAAGATGTACAAAAGCCGCGTGACGGGTCTTGAGCATCTCGCTCTTGTAAAGGGCGATGTCGCTTCCGCCGAAAGCGTTCTCGTAAGAGTGCACTCCGAATGCTTCACGGGCGACGTTCTCGCGAGCGAGCGCTGTGACTGTGGGCATCAGCTTCACAAGGCGATGGCGATGATCGAGCGCGAAGGCGTAGGCGCCGTTCTTTATATGCGTCAGGAAGGGCGCGGCATCGGCCTTAAAAATAAGCTTCACGCCTACCGTAAACAGGAAGAGGGTCTCGATACCGTGGAGGCGAATCTCGCGTTGGGCTTTGCGCCCGATCTGCGCGATTACGGCGAGGGCGCCCAGATGCTTGTTGATCTCGGAATCAGTAAGCTACGCCTGATGACCAACAACCCTTGCAAGATCGCCGGTCTCGAGGGTTACGGGCTTGAAATCGTAGAGCGTGTTCCGATCGTCATTGCGGCGAACGAGAACGATAAACGCTATCTCAATACTAAAAAAGAGAAGATGGGTCATCTTCTCTGAAATCGGACGGAGGCGGAACGATGAAGGTTGCGGTAATCGGTGACGGCGGCTGGGGCACGGCAAACGCGCTTCTGCTCTCGGGCTACGGACACGACGTCACCGTCTGGGGCGCGTTCCCGGATTACATCAAGGAGCAGAAGGCGACCAGACGTAACGCGAGGTTTCTCAAGGGAATCGTTCTTCCCGAGTCTTTGAAGCTGACCGCCGACTGCCGCGAAGCCGTAGAGGGCGCCAATATCGTCGTTCTCGCTCCGCCTTCGAAGTATTTTGCGTCGGTTCTCCAGCGCTTCAAAGGCCTGATAACTTCCGAACAGCTCGTAGTATCGCTGACGAAGGGGCTTTGCGAGTCGACCAACCGCAGAATGACCGATATAGCGTGCGATATTCTCGGCGTTGACGGCGTTGTCGCTCTCGCCGGTCCCACTCACGCCGAAGAGGTCGCCCGCGGGATTCCGACCGCGATCGTCGCCGCGTCGACCGATGTCGAAAAGGCAAGGAAAGTCCAGGAAATCTGGTCCGGTCCCGCATTTCGCGTATACACGTCCGCCGATCCCGTCGGCGTTGAGATCGGCGGTGCCGTGAAAAACGTCATCGCGATCGCAGTCGGCTGTTCGGACGGGATGGGATTCGGCGATAATACGCGCTCGGCTTTGATCACCCGCGCTCTCGTGGAGATGAAGCGTTTCGTGCTCGCCTACGGCGGAACCCCTGAAACCCTTTCGGGGCTTGCGGGCATAGGAGATCTTATAGTGACGTGCACTTCCGTCCATTCGCGCAACCACTCCGTCGGAGAACGTCTCGGACGCGGTGAAAAAATCGATGAGATTCTCGGTTCCATGCAGATGGTCGCCGAGGGCGTCTGGAACTCGAAGGTTATCCATTCTCTCGCGGAGAAGCTCGGTGTGGATATGCCTATCTGCAATCTTGTTTATGCGCTTTGCTACGAAGGCTTCGATGCCCGTGAAGCGGTTGCGATGATGATGACGAGGGAACTTAAAAGCGAATGATGTACGATCCTTTTATCATTACTGTGTTTGCGGTGTTTTCATTCGCGTTCGGAGCGCTGATAGGCTCGTTTCTGAACGTTGTCATCTGGCGTGTTCCGCGCGGCGAATCGATAGTTTCTCCGCCTTCACATTGCCCCAAGTGCAACACTCCGATAAAATGGTGGTGCAACATTCCTATTCTTTCATGGATCGCTCTTCGGGGTAAATGCGCGAAATGCAAAGAGCCTATATCGTTCAGATATGTTCTCGTGGAGCTTTTGTGCGCGGCGCTTTTTCTCTGCGCCTTCTGGCGTTACGGGTATTTCGCGCCGCTTGCGTGGGTGTGGATCGCTCTTATGATAATCGGCACGTTTATCGATTTCGATCATCAGCTTCTCCCGGATTTCGTGACTGAAGGCGGAATGATCTACGGAGTTCTGGTTTCCGTCTCGTTTTGGGCTTTGGATTCATTCACGTCGGTTAAGCTTGTTAATATAGCGCCTGAGTTCTTCAAGATTCATCCGGTGGATTCTCTTATTGGTCTTGTGTTCGGATTCGGCCTTTTGTGGCTCGTGAGATTCTTTGGCACGGTCGCGTTCAAACGCGAAGCGATGGGGCTCGGCGATGTTTTTCTTATGGGCGCGATAGGTTCGATTTTCGGATGGAAGGCAGTCATGGTAACGCTTATTCTTTCGTCTCTTTTCGGTTCCGTCGTGGGCGTCGCGATGATAGCGTTGAGCAAGACCAGACTTGGCGGCTTTACGGCGATACCGTTTGGTCCGTACCTTTGCGCCGGTTGCCTGGCGTGGATGTTTTTCGGACAGGAGTTTCTGAACTGGTATATTTCGCTTTTAAGCGGCAGGCCCGTACAGTGAAACAGGAAGGTGATTTAAGATGACCCACGAACTGGAAAAATACATAAAGTCTATACCCGACTTCCCGATCAAGGGGATTTTATTTCGCGATGTAACTGGTATTTTGGATTCGGTGAAGGGCTTTCAGCTTGCTCTCGACGAACTTCAAAATTCCCTCGCCGGCGTGAATGTCGATAAAATCGCAGCGCCTGAATCTCGCGGTTTTATCTTCGGTGCGGCGCTCGCCGACAGACTTAAGGTTCCTTTTGTGCCGATACGCAAGCCCGGCAAGCTTCCGCGTGAGACGATTTCGGAGTCATACGCGCTCGAATACGGCGAGGCTACGCTTCATATTCATTCCGACTCGGTCGCAAAGGGGGAGAAAGTCGTTCTCATCGACGATCTTCTCGCGACAGGCGGCACCGCTCTCTCGGCGGCGAAGCTTATCGAACGGCTCGGCGGCGAAGTTTCGAAAATTCTCTTTCCGATAGAGCTTGAAGGATTCGACGCGCGGAATTCCGTTCTTGAAAAGTATGATGTGATTTCACTGGTTCGTTATCCGGGGAAATGAAATGATTCCCAAAAAATATATTTCTCCGGACAGGTTTCAGGAGGATGTCTGGCGTCTTGCGGCGAAGGCGCGTTCCTCGGGATGGAAGCCTGATATGATAATCGCGCTTTGGCGCGGAGGCGCGACGGTCGGTATTTCAGTCCATGAGTTTTTTAAGGCGACCGGTTGGACGGTGAATCACATTCCTCTTAAGTGTTCGAGCTACACCGGAATCGGCGAAAATGAAGGCGATGTCGTTTTTACCCTCGGCGATGAAGTCTTCGCGATGATCAAGCCCGGCGATAAGGTTCTCGTCGTGGATGATGTTTTTGATACCGGCAAATCCGCCAAGACTGTGAAGACCCGTTTAGATGGCGTCGGCGCCGAAATGAAACTCGCCGTCGTCTACTGGAAGAGCGAGAACAATACAACGGATTTAAAGCCGGATATCTACACCGCTGACATGGGCGGCGAATGGATCGTCTTTCCTCATGAGATCGATGGTCTGACGGCCGAAGAAATTTCGGCTAAAAATTCCCTGTTGTCGGAATTGATTGCCGGATTTTAATTACAATAACGATAATTATTTTGTATAATTACAGATATGGAAGATTCTCTTAAAAAAGAATATTACGAATTGTTGAAGTTTGAATCGGTCGGTGCCGATCCCGCTAAGCTGAAGGAATGCGCCTCTTGCGCCGTTTGGCTTAAGAAGTGGCTTGAGGCGATCGACTTCGACTGCGAACTTCTCATGGGTGATATAAAGGACGGCAAGGCCTCGCCGCCCGTTCTTTACGCCGAGAGGAGCGGGTGCGAAGGCTCTCCCACGGTCCTGATTTACGGGCATTACGACGTTCAGCCCGCCGATCCCATCTCCGAATGGAAGACGCCGCCGTTTACGCCGACCGAGATTGACGGCCGCGTCTACTGCCGCGGCGCCGAGGACGACAAGGGTCAGTTTTTCGCGTTTCTGAGCGGCGTAAAAGATTATCTCGCGGGCAATCCCGCAAATGCTCCGACCATCAAGATCATTCTCGAAGGTCAGGAGGAATCCGGAAGTGAAGCTCTTATCGCCCTGGCCGATTCAATGAGAAAGCGCATAGCGGCGGATGTTCTTTTAGTCTGCGATACGTCCGCGGCCGCCGATCTTCGCCCGTCGATCGTTGCGGGGCTTCGCGGCGTAAGTCACTTTACCGTTCGACTTAAAGGGCCTTCGCGCGATCTTCATTCAGGAGCGTACGGCGGCATCGCGCCAAATCCGGCACAGGCGATTGCGGAAATAGTTTCATCTCTTCACAATCCCGACGGTTCTATCGCCGTCGACGGTTTTAGCGACGGTATTGAGCGCCCGACTGGTGAAGAGGTCGCCGCGGCTGAAGCCGGCGCAGATTCGAAGGAGGCTTACGAGGCCGATATCGGCTGCGAGGCGGCCGGCGGCGAGAAGGGCAAGAGCATCGTCGAGCGCAACTCGTTCGAGCCTACGATTGAAGTGAACGGCATTCACTCCGGTTATGCGGGGCCCGGTTCCAAGACCGTCATTCCGAGCGAGGCTTTCGCCAAGATTTCGATGCGTCTCGTGCCGGGCCAGTCGATACGCGCCGTGCGTGATGCCGTTACCGCGCATCTGAAGGCGCACTGTCCGCGCGGCATGACGCTTTCTGTCGAGGATTACACTCTCGGCGCTGGAGGCTTCAGGCTTCCTCTCGCCTCGCCGCTTTTCCGTCTCGCGAGCGATGTCCTTTCGGAGATGGACGACCGCGGCGCCGTTTACCAGTGGGACGGTGCGTCTATTCCCGTTATAAGTGTTTTGAAGGAAGTCTCCGGAGCGGCGCCGTTGATCGTCGGCTGGGGGCAGCCGGAAGATAAAATCCATTCGCCCAACGAAAGTTATTCGTTCGCCCAGTTCGATAAGGCCCGCGAATGGGGCCGGAAGATCATCGCGGCGTTTTAATCGCTTAAATGGAGATATTAAAATGAAGCTTAATCTTGACTCTGTTGTAAATAATGCCGAGGCGTGGACGAATGCGGGCGTTGCACTGCCTCAGTTCGATATCGCCGCAATGCGCGCTCAGAGCGTCGTTCAGCCCGAGTGGGTTCATTTTGGAGCGGGCAATATATTTCGCGGCTTCATCGGATCGATAGCCCAGAAACTTCTTGATGAAGGAATTTCCAAAACCGGCATAATCGCGTGCGAGACGTTCGACTACGACATTATCGACAAGATTTACAAGCCGTTCGACAATCTGACGCTCAATGTTCTGATGAACGCCGACGGAACGACCTCGCGCCGCGTCCTGGCAGGTATCGCCGAGGCGTTGAAGGCGGATTTTACGGATGACGTTTCTAAAGAGCGTCTTAAAGAGATTTTCCGCGCACCGTCGCTCAAGATGCTTTCGTTCACGATCACCGAGAAGGGGTATCAGCTCAAGCGCACCGACGGCTCGCTTCTCCCGGTCGTGGAATCCGATATGAAGGAAGGTCCCTCCAAAGCGCGTCATGCGATGTCGATCGTAGCCGCGCTTCTTTTGGAGAGATTCAATTCGGGTGCGGCTCCCGTTGCCGTCGTTTCGATGGACAACTGCTCGCATAACGGCGAAAAGCTTATGACTGCGGTTCTCGCCGTCGCGACCGCATGGCGGGACAACGGATTTGTTTCCGACGCTTTTATCGATTACATCTCCGACGAAAGCCGCGTTTCGTTCCCGTGGACGATGATCGACAAGATCACGCCCCGCCCCCATCCCGCCGTCCGCGAATCGCTCGAGCGCGACGGGTTTGAGGAGATGGAAGGTGTCGTCACCTCCAAGTCCACGTTCATCGCGCCGTTCGTGAATGCCGAGCGCCCCGAGTATCTTGTCGTGGAAGACCGCTTTCCGAACGGACGTCCCGCGCTTGAAAAGGCGGGTGTTTATCTCACCGACCGAGAGACTGTAAATAAGACCGAGCGCATGAAGGTTACGACGTGTCTCAATCCTCTTCATACGGCGATGTCTGTCTACGGCTGCCTTTTAGGTTATACGCTCATCTGCAAGGAGATGGAGGATCCGGATATCGTCCGTCTCGTAAGGCGCTTAGGTTATGTCGAGGGGCTTCCCGTCGTCACAGATCCCGGAATTCTTTCGCCCAAGGCGTTTATCGACGAGGTTGTCGAAGAGCGTCTGCCCAACAGGTTCATGCCCGACGATCCGCGCCGTATCGCGACCGACACTTCGCAGAAAGTCGGCATACGTTTCGGCGAGACGATAAAGAGCTATATCGTCTCAGGTAAGGATCTCAACGGACTTGTTTCGATTCCGCTCGCTCTCGCGGGCTGGATGCGCTATCTGCTCGCGGTGAACGACGCGGGCGAGGCGATCGAGGTAAGCCCCGATCCGCTCAAGGAGGAAATGCGCTCTAAGCTTCAGGGTATCGTCTGGAACGATCCCGCGAGCTACTCGGGTCAGCTTAAACCGATTTTCGCGAACGCGTCCGTTTTCGGCGTCGACCTTACCGGCACCGTTCTTTTTGAGAAGATCGAAAAGTATTTTCTTGAATCGCTTAAAGGCCCGGGTGCGGTCCGCAGACTGCTGCACACGGCTTTGGCGGACTGAACTTTAAATGATATAATACGAATATGAAAAACAATTGTATTTTTTGCGCTATCGCCGAGGGCGAGATTCCCTCCTTCAAGATTTACGAAGATGAGATATGTCTTGCTTATCTCGATATAAACCCTTTTTCCGAAGGCCATACACTCGTAATCCCGAAGGCTCATTCCGAAGGGCTCCTCGATACGCCTTGTGAAACGCTCGCCGAACTTGTCAAGCGCGTCAAGAAGGTCGCTTCTCACATCAAAGCGACGCTAAACGCCGACGGCTTCAATATTCTCCAGAACAACGGTGAAGCCGCCGGTCAGACCGTCAAGCATATTCATTTCCACATCATTCCGCGCTTTGGAAAGAACGAGATAAAATTTGAAAGCACGAAGGGTGACATGGATGAGCTTAAAGCGCTTGCGGAGCGTTTGCGCATGGCTTGATAAATGACTCCGGCCGCATTTATAGACAATCCTGCCTGGGCTGATATTTTCCCCGAGTTTAAGGACGGCGGATCGTCCCGTCATCTGCCTACCCACGAAGATTCATCGAGAATCGATCCGGAGAAGGCCGCCGGCCATCTTATGATCGGCGGAACGCTCGGCTCGATGCGCGGGTATGAGGAGCGTCCCGGCCAGCTCGATATGCTGAAGTCCGTCGCCGAGGCGTACAACGCGCGTGAGCATCTGATGATCGAGGCGGGTACGGGCGTCGGAAAATCTCTGGCGTATCTTATCCCGTCGGTTCTCTGGGCGTGGACGAACGATACGCCGGTAATCGTCTCGACCGCAACTCGCAATCTTCAAAGTCAGCTTATCAGCTCTGATATCCCAAGAGCGGTATCGATTTTGGGAGACGAGGCTTCAAAGTTCAAGACCGCGCTTTTAAAGGGCCGCTCCAATTATCTTTGTTTAAGGGCTCTCGGCGACTTCTTCGCGCCCGGCTATTGGACGATGACGAAAGAAGAGCAGGATGAGATGCCCCGTTTTATCGAGTGGCTTAAAACGACGAAAGACGGAGATCTTGATACTTACGACGGACTTCCGCGCTCTCTTGTTTCATGTCCCGGCGAAGAATGCAGCGCGAGACGCTGCCCGTATTATTCGCGCTGCTTCGTTTTTCGCGCGCGCAAGGCAGCGGCAAAGGCCCATCTCGTCGTCGTCAACCATGCGCTCGTTCTGGCTGAAGCGACAAGCGGCGCGGGAGCGATTCTGCCCGCGTATTCGCGGCTCGTTCTCGACGAGGCCCACAATCTCGAATCTATAGCGACGGATTATTTGAGCCGCGAATTTTCGATAGAGGCATTGACGCGGATTTTCAACCGTCTAATCCGTAAAGGCCGCGGTAAACGCGCAAGCGCATCGGGCGCTCTCGCCTCGCTTGAGCGTCAGCTTCAGCGCGGAGCGGTAAGCGACGCGTCCGCCGCTTCAGCCGTCGTCCGCCTTGCAGGTGAAATTTCAAGCGCTACGGTGCAGTCTCTCAACGCTCTTGAAGATGTGATAGACTATTCTGTCCATCTGTTCAAGCCGATAAAAAACGCCGAAACTCTGAGATATAAGATGCAGGGCGGCGTAAGGATGTATTGCGTGCGCGGGCTTTTCAGGGAATATTCAGGCGATGATTGGGACGAGGAAATCTTCTTCGCTCTTCAAACCAAACTTGAGAGCGCTCTCGCATATACGGTAAAGACTCTCCATGAACTTCGCGATACTTTAGAGCGTTCCGTACCCGAAGGCGAGGTAAATACGCTTTCAGATATCGCCGTACAGTTTGATGCTATCGCCGAGAGTCTTGTCGCTTTCGCAAACGATGCCAATTTCATTCTCTCAGCCGAGGAATCGACCCACGCTTATTGGATCGAGCGTGTTCATAGAGAGAAACGCAAAACTTCCGTAAGACTTGTCGCCGCGCCTCTTTCCGTAGCGGACGATCTTCATAATCTTCTTTATGATCCGAAGGATTCCGTTGTTTTAACATCAGCGACGCTGCGCGTCGGAAACGATTTCAAGTATATGTCTCGCCGTCTCGGCTGCAAAGAGCGTTTCAGGGCTTTGACGGCACTTTCCCCGTTCGATTATCTTAAGCAGTCACGCGTACTCGCGCCCGATTGTCTCCCGGATCCGTCTGCCGATCCCGCAGGTTATTCCGAGAAGCTCGCTCTTTTACTGAAAGATCTTTTTTCGGCGACCAGAGGCCGTGCGCTTGTCCTCTTTACCAGTTATGAGATGATGAATTCCGTCGCGTCGTTTTCGCGCGATGTTTTCGCCCGGGAGGGTATTGAGCTTTTAGTCCAGGGAGAAGGTCTCTCCCGCGAGTCAATGACGAGCAGGCTTAAAGATTCGCATGACGGTTCGCGCACGGTACTTTTCGGCTCGCAGTCTTTCTGGGAGGGTGTCGACGTTTCCGGCGAGGCTCTTTCGTGCGTCGTAATCGCGCGGCTTCCGTTCGCGCAGATCGGCGATCCTGTCGTCGAGGCGCGCGCCGAGAAGATCGACAGAGAGGGCGGAAGCTCCTTCAGGGATTACGCGCTTCCCGAAGCCGTGATAAAATTCCGTCAGGGTTTCGGTCGTCTTATCCGCTCCAAGCGCGACAGCGGCGTTGTAGTCGTCACCGATCCGAGACTCGTTACGAAGAATTACGGAGCGGTATTCCGCAAATCAATACCGGCGTCTGTTCATACGGTCGTCGATCTTAATGAACTTATCGATCGGGTCATTGAATTTTTTGAAGGAAGAGAAATATGAAAAATTCCAGAAGAGCTGCGGCTTTCGCGATGGCGCGTTGGCTCGCGACGAAAGATTTTCCGTCTGATCTTCTGCCGCGCGGCCCTGAGCGCGGCGAAGTCCAGGATATGCTTTATACGGCGATACGCCGCTTAAGACCTTTGAGAAAAGTTTTGGGCGAACTTATGTCCACATGGTCGAAGGGCGAACTTGAGGCGCTTTTGTATATCGGAGCCGCCCAGATTCTCTATATGCCCTCCATACCCGATCACGCGGCGGTAAACGAAACCGTGAATGCGGCGAAAGTCTGCGAAAACCCCAATATCGCCAAAGTCGTCAACGGAGTTCTCCGCAATCTTTTAAGACGGCGCGGCGAATTCGAGGCAATGCTTGCGAAAAGTCCGCTTGAAGTGCGCGAGAGTCTCCCCGGTGCTCTGGCTAAGCGTTGGGTCGCCCGGTTCGGCGAGGAGGATGCCGCGAAACTGGCTAAATGGCACAATGAGCCCGCCGAAACTTATCTCGCCTATTCGAACGGAGAATTCATGAAACTCCCGCGTGGAACGAAAGTCGAGGATGTCGAAGGGTTCGCTGATGGCGCTTTCATCGTTCAGGATCCGGCGACTCATCATGCCGTTGAGCTTCTCGATCCGAAGAAGGGCGAGACGATTCTCGACGCATGCGCCGCTCCCGGAGGAAAGACTATTCAGATTGCCTGGCGCGGAGCGGATGTAACGGCCTGTGAGGTTAATCCAAAACGCAGACGCAGACTCGAAGAGAATTTAAAACGAACGGGAGTTGCCGCGAAAGTGATAAACGAACTCGCCGGCGGATTGTACAACAAGGTTCTTGTCGATGCGCCGTGCTCGAATACGGGCGTTTTGAGGCGCCGGCCCGATGCGCGGTGGAACTGGAGCGAAGAGAAGATGCTCGAGCTCGTAAAGCTTCAGTCTCAGATTCTCGATGTCTGCGCCCGCCTCGTCGCTCCCGGCGGTACGCTCGTATATTCGACATGTTCCAACGAACCCGAAGAAAACGCTCTTCAGGTTGAGTCATTCCTCGCCCGTCACGGCGATTTTGAATTTGTCGAAGCGACAGAATCCGTTCCTTTCAATACTCTTTGTGACGGCGCGTTCGCAGCATCAATGAGAAAGAAGAAGTAACGCGTTTTTCATGTGAGAAATTATGTCTAAGCGCCTCCTTCTTTTAACTCCGCCGCTGCTGCAGCCTAATTGTCCGTATCCCGCTACGGCGCACCTTACCGGATTTCTTTCCGATCGCGGATTTGATGTCCATCAGCGAGATCTGTCGATTAAGGTTGTTTTGGATGTTTTGCGCAAATACGGCGGAGATGAGGCGGACGAGCTTATAGAGTTTCTCCAAGGTCCTGCGCCATTCGAGGCGAAACGGGACGCGAGCGCATTGATAGACGAACTGGCGATCTGGATACGCGATAATATAGACTCTAGTTTCGGCTTTTCGCGTTATGCAGAACATCTTTGCGCGGCGATTGACGATTTCGGCGATTTTGAGAAACTGATCCGCCGTCGCAGTGTCATAGACGCGCCGCTTTACTCTCGCATTAAGGAGGCGATGGACGAAGTAAAGCCTAACGTTGTAGGTTTTACATGCCCGTTTCCAGGTACGCTTCTCGCGGCGTTCAAGGCGGCGCGGTATATTAAGCGCCATTATCCCAAAGTCCGTCTCGTCATAGGCGGCGGATATGTTTCGAGTGAACTTCGCAATATGAGCGATCCGCGGCCTAAAAAGTATTTTGACGATTTTATTCTGGATGAAGGTTATATACCGCTGGCGAAAATACTTTCACCGCGCACCAGGCTTACGGAAAACGATGTACCCGTATTCGTCAAACCGTCATATCGCGGCTTGGATATGGGAGAATATTTCGATGTCGTTGAAACCGGCAATTTCGTGACGACGTTATGGAGTGCGGGCAAGTGGCGTAAACTCATCATGGCCCGCGGATGCTACTGGCACAAGTGCGCGTTCTGCGACGTTAAACTGCCTTACATCGGATGCTTTAAAATGCCTAAGGCCGTTGAAATAGTCGATGCGATGGAAGAGCTGGGTACATTGTTCCATTTTGTCGATGAAGCTATGCCGCCCCAACTCGTTAAAGGCGTCTGCGAGGAGATTTTAAGGCGCGGGTTTAAATGTGAATGGTGGGGTAACATCCGTTTCGACAAGACGTTTACGCCGGCTCTTGCGCGTCTTATGGCAAAGGCGGGCTGCATCGCGGTCACGGGCGGACTTGAATGCGCTGATGACAGACTTTTAAAGCTGATGAACAAGGGTATTACTCTTGAATCTTCAAAGCGCGTTTTAAAGGCGTTCAAATCGGCGGGAATCGCGGTTCACGCATATTTGATGTACGCGTTCCCGACAGAGACTAAAGAAGAGGCGTTAGGTGCGCTCGACTATGTTCGCGGGCTTTTTAAAGACGGTCTGATCGACAGCGCATTTTGGCATCGTTTCGCCCTTACTGTCCACTCGCCTGTCGCGGCGAATCCCGAAGCGTTCGGCATATCCGTCATAAATCCAATGCACAAGAAAAATCGCGTTTTTGCTCATAATGAAATTTTTTACACCGAAAATGACGCCCCGGATTGGACTACTATAGGTCGGGCTCTTGAACTCGCGGTCGCGAATTACTGTGAAGGACGCGGCCTTAATAAGAGTGTTGAATATTGGTACCGAACTTCTATACGATCGCTAACTCGCGCGTAACGAGATGGGTTCCCGTGTAAAAAACGGAAGGTTTATCGTAAAACTTTAACCTACGCCTCGGGAGCTCATCGGAGATTGAATCGGAGATGTGTAAAAAACCTGGAAGTTACACGATAAGCCGATGGTACTTGTTTTGAAATCGTGTTTTATTTGATATAATAATCACATGAGTTATTAAAGGAAGCGAGGGAATATTATGAAGATTTCATCTGCTTTTTATTTCAACCGCGCGGGATTTGCGGTAAAATCAGGATCAGGTACGGCGACTTTCCTCGTTAGGACGATTGCCGTGTTTGCCGCATTCGTCGCGTTTGACGCATTCGCGGCTCTGCGCATTACTGAAATATGTCCGAGACCCGACGCTCCCGATCCTAACGGAAAAGAAGCCGGATGGATAGAACTTACGAATATGGGCGATGAGCCTGTTAATCTGAACAATTACGCTCTTATCCGATGGAATCGCGGTAAGGAAGACAAGAAGAAAAACCGCCGCAGACTTTGTGACCGCGTTTTAGCTCCCAACGAGCGGACGCTGGTTTATACGAGCGAGGCTTATCCGAATTATCGGGACGGCGAGAAGGTGGCCGTTTATGAAAATGACGTCATGGTATTCCCTTCGAAGGTGAACCCGAAAAAGTTTCCAAACGTCGCGCTCTATAGAGTTAATGCCGATGGTGAAGCGAAAGATAAAATAGAGACGTTCATTGTTCCGGTCGATCTTCCCGACAATCGGAGTTTCGGTCCCGGACAGGTTGATGAAACTCATGACGTTCCGCTTACGGATGATAATACTCCTTACCAATATAAAATCGGTGATGAAGACTTTAGTTCGACATCCGGGACCTTAACAGTTTCGACTAAAAAGCCGCCGAGAGATTTAACCGACGCTTTAGTTGAAATGGAAGTTGAGGCTGATGATTCGGTGAAAAAAGCTTCACTTTCAGAATCGCTTGATGCTGCTGACGTTTTGCAGAAAGGAGCATACGATTTTTCAAATGCGACGAGCGCGAATAGAGGCGTTAAGATGATTCCTAACGATTATCCCTCGCACGCATACACCGTTTCGCTTTATTTTCGTTCTAATCCGTCTTCCGTAAAAGCCGAACACAATACCGCCAATAACGGCATGCCGCTGTTCGAGTGCCGCCCGTCTAAAACCGGCGATAGGACGGGTATGATGGTATTTCTGAATGACGACAATCAGATAACGCTGCAACCGCGTTCCCGAAGCGACAGCAGAACATACACGTCAGATACCACCGTGGATTATGCCGACGGCAAGTGGCATCATCTTGTGCTGGTCGCGGGACAGACCGAGGGGGATGAATTATCGCTCTATATCGACGGAGCGGCAGAGTTCGCCGGAACAATGCCGTTTGACTGCAAATTGCAGGATACCGTTCCGTTTTGCTTTGGACACGCCTACGATTCAACATCTTGGCATTTATTCAAAGGGCAGCTCGCCGACATTCGCGTCTATAAGAGAGCTTTAAGCGAGACTGAAATCTCATATCTTGCGAATGAGAATCTCGCCATGCGCGAAGTTACTTCTGAGTATGGCGGGCTTACATGTAAAACAAATGCTGTGACGGCTACGAAATTGACTTACGATAGCGCTAAAGATACTTATTTATTTTCGTCAGGTGAATATAATTCGCTGTTAGCATATATTGAAAACAAAGAACAGCAAACCGATGAATTTTGTAAATCCGGCGAAACATTGAGTTTCTGGATAAAGCCTTCGTCGTTCGCCGCTCCCGGAAGCGAGGCTGTCGCGCTGATGGATTCGCGCGCCGGGGCGCAGGTCAAGGAGGGCTATTTGCTTTTGATCGGGATCCGCGATGATTCCAAAAAGGGTCGTGTTTATCTGCAGCGAGGTTCAGGCAGCGTGGCGGGCGGCCTTCACAATATCGAATTCGGCGAGGCTCCTGAGATTCCGACCGGCGAATATACCCATGTCGTGTTCTCGATCGATGCCGTAACGAAAAAGGGGACGCTTTATTTAAATGCCCGCAAGACGGGTACGGCGGATGTTCCGTACTATGAGCCGTCGACAACGACGCGCAGATTCGGCGGAACCCATGACAGATATTGGCGAGGCTTCCGCGGAGAGATGTCCGAGATAAAAATTTTCTCGGGAGTTTTACCCGAGCGAGAGGTTGTTAAAATTTACAACGCCTCTGAACATTCCGCAGAAGACATTCTTGAAAACGGGATTGAGGGAGCGATTGGTGTTGATGAGCTGCGGTCTTTGACGATAAAAGGAAACTTGACGCTCCCTGAACATGTCGACGGAGCGACGTTGACTTTCAATGTCGACAAGATCGGCGGGGACATTACGTTAAAGTCCGGCGGCGCCGATCTTCCTGTAGGGGAACCTGTTGAACTTGACGGCAACGTCACGGAATTCCCGTTCACTTTTACGCTCTCCCCGGATTTGAACATCGATGTGATGCGCTTTTCGTTCAACGCCGTGCGGGGTGCGCCTGTCCGCGGAGTTTCGCGCAAGATTTTTACGACCTTAACGCCTGGTGCAGAAAATGACTATAGCGGATGCGTAGCTTACGGTCCTAATATCGGTCCGTCTAACTCTGAGATTTATGAAGATTTCGGCTATTACCTGCCTAAAGCGATGGCGACGGTTGGTGAACCGTACACAGTCGTTCTTGATGTTCATCCGATATCCGGCGACAGCGAAAATGAGATTGCAAAAGTTGAACTTATGTATCGCAGTAATTTAGGCGAGGTCAAATATGTCGATGCACCCTTTACTCAAAATTCGTTTAAGCGTATTGTCGAAGAGGAGGACGAGTCGGGTGAGGAAGTCGAGGTTGAAAAACTGAGCGGCGGATATGTCGGAGTCATTCCCGCTTCAGATATTCCCGAATCTGGAAAGCTTATTCAATTCGGCGCACGCATTACTGACGGTGCCGGACGCAGCTGGATTTCACCATCGCGCAACAATCCCGATGATTGTCCGAACTGGTACGGTACGATCGTAACTCCCTCTGAAGATCAGAAGTCAAAGCATGATAAACTTCAGACTTTCCATCTTTTCGTCGAGGAGTCTCATTTAAACCTTATGGATAAGGATTACGATGCGATTAAAGGGTCGCATCCGCTCGGTGCGCGTTGCGGTGTTTATGATGCTCAGACGGATACGTATTACGATAACGTGCGCATTGATCTTCGCGGCAATACGACGGCGGGCTTCGCCAAGAAGTCGCACGGTCTCAGGTTTTCGAAATGCCAGCCGCTCACCTGCCGCAATATGCTCGAGGGAGGCAAGAAGGGCACGAAGCTCAAGGAAATCCGCAAGACGTCCTTTATCGCGGAGTTTGCCGATCCTACCTTTATCCGGCAGGCGTTGTCGTTTTATGTTTGGCGCAATGCCGGCAACAAGGTGCCGTTCGATTATCCGGTGCGCTTGAATCTGAACGGCGAATTCTATCAGCTCGCGTTCCATTCCAACCGCTTCACGGACGAACTTATCGAAGATTACTACGGTCTTGATCCGATGGGGTACGGGTATAAGAACGTAGGCGCGATTTCCACGGATATCGGTACGGTCGCCGGCGAGGTCGAAAAGAAAACTCCCGACGACGGCGATGAGACGAGTGCCGCGGCATATGCGCCGCTGAAAGTTTTTGCCGAAACTTTTAAGTCGTCGGTAAATTGTCCTGAAAATGATTCTGCTCTGACCGGGGTCGTCTACGACACGTTCGATATTCCCGCGTGGATCAACTATCTTGCGACGGCGCGCATCACCCAGGAGGCGGATGATATCTGGGCGAATATATGTCTATATTGGGATAAAAACGGCAACGGCGTATGGATGCCGCTCGCGTACGACCACAATCTTTCGTGGGGCGCGTGGTATTTCGGCGACGACCGCGATAAGGGCCGTATCGGCGTAAGACCCGATGACGACAGCTTCAAGTCGCATCCGTTTTACGGCGGGTGGAAGATACGCGCCTACAAACAAAACGGTTCCGCCGTCGGTAACGGCAACTACGCCGTCGAGGCGATCTGGCAGAATTCCGATTTTCGCCGGATGTATCTGCGGCGTTTGAGAACTCTGATGGATGAGCTTCTTAAAGCTCCCGGAACCGCGAAGGAGGACACTCCGTTCTGGAACGATTACGTGAAGCTCTTCAAGGAAGTCATCGCCGCGGATGCCGAGATCGACCGTGAAAAGTGGGGCGAGTCTTATAAAGATACCGTAATATACGTGTGGGATCGCGTGCTCGGACTGGACGAGGCTTATGATGACTTGTGGGAAAATTATATTGTCAGGCGCCGCAATCACCTTTATAATACGCATTCGATCACCAATACGGCCAGAGAGATCGGGTACGCGTCCGACAGGAACGCGGGCATACCCCTGTCGCATCCCGAAAAATTCGCGCCGATACTGATCGGGAAGATCGACGGCGGCGTAAAGCTTACGAACCCCAATGTCGATTCCATCGACCTGAGCGGCTGGACCGTGGAAGGCTTGATGGACGTTTCGACGCTGCCCGAAGATTCCGCTGATGTCGTCACGCTGCCGCCCGGTACAGTGCTTCTCGGCGGCAGCTCGCTCGTTCTCGCGTACGACCGCAAGACGTTCATCGGGAAAAACGAGCCGTGCTTCGTCATCGGTCTTGCCGTCTACGGCGATGACAAGACGTGGATACCGGCGGCGAATCCCGACGCGACCGCGATCGTTCTCAAGAAGGCGAACGGCGACGTCGTCGTTGACGATCTCGTTCCCGAGGGTGTCGCGGCGTGGCTCAACGAAGCGCTTGAGAAGGGTGCCGTGACGGTCGATTCCCTTTCGGCGGTTACGAAGG
Source organism: Kiritimatiellia bacterium (assembly GCA_017520845.1). Taxonomy (GTDB): domain Bacteria; phylum Verrucomicrobiota; class Kiritimatiellia; order RFP12; family UBA1067; genus UBA1067. The sequence continues at coordinate 37,586 of JAFXEU010000074.1, forward strand.
CCGCCGATTACGAAGTCGCGTATCTTTTAAACGAAGTTCCGGTCTCGGATATGAATGAGAATACGGTGCTCAAAATCACCTCTTTCTCCGTCGATGTTTCGGGCAATGTCATGATCGGCGCCTCGCTTGACGTCAACGGCGAGTCAAAGCGCGGTTCCATTAACGGTTATGTAAGACTTTATTCTTCTCAAAGTCCTTCGGGGCCATGGGACGAAACGGACGTTTCGGGGCAATCTTTCGACGGGAACGGGATTGTCGAGTTGACCGGCGGTTCAGGAACGCGCAATCCCGTCAATGCGGACAGCCCATGCTTCTTTAAGGTTAAAATAACGCGATAGGCGATAAGGTTCGATTTCATTGTGCGACATTCCTTTTGGTTGTTTTTTTTGTGCAATCGGTATTCTACCGAAAACCGTCAAAAGGATGTCGCATTTTTTTTAGTCGTTTTAAACTGAGTGTCGCCAGAGTTCAAAAAATGGGTAAACTCCAGGAGCGAACGGAATGCTATTTATGGTAAAATATGGGTATGTTAGATTTTCTATTTAGCGAGGCTGTGATGGCTAAGATTGGCGCGGCGTTGGTTGCCGCGCTCTTGGCGATCGCATTCGGGAAAATCATACTTTCGATGCTGGGGCGGTTTTTCAGGTTTTGGCTAAAGTTGCCAGTATTAGCTAAAGTAATTCTTCCTGCTGTTTTGATTGTGTTTTGTCTTCACGGCAGCATTAAAAACAGAGGGGCGTTTTCGCTTCGGCCGGCCAATGTCGCGACTGTGACGGATGTTGATATCGAGCGCGGGTTTAAGTTGGAGAGCGTCGTTACCAACGCGGCGTATTTTTATGAGCTTGCGAGTAATGCTGTGCGCAATGCGGCCTGGCATTTGGCGGGCGGGCATAGCGCCTTTAATCGGTATAATCTCGGATGGTCGTTTCCAATGGGAGAAAACAGTTACGATCATATTATTGCTTTTCAAGAGGGGAGCGTATTTCATAATCCGCGTGATGAACATCCGCTTTTCAAGCTGTACGACGGGGTCCTTTCGTTTGTTCCGGGATATTCCGATTTTTGGACGCTGATAGATGATAAGCGCGGCGTTTTTACTTGGCACAATGTCGTACCGTACGATAAGACGAACGAAACGGTTTCGGTTCAGTTGGAGCTTATTAAGAACGGAGATTTTACGATTCGCTCGAATGAACTTGAGAATGTTTATCGGCGCATCAATCCCGATGATTGGGATAATGACGGTTTAGCCAATGAAGTGGACGACGCACCGAAGAGTTACGACGGGGATTTTTTCGGCGTCGCTTCGCCGCTTCCTGAAGGAGCTCTTGAGTCGGCGTATTACTGGATAGATCTTTGCGTGACGGGCGCTGTCGATACGGCAACGGTGCGCGTTATTTGCGACGGGCCGAGCGATTTAGGCGACCATGTAATTATCGCACGGACGAATGAAGTTTTTAGAGTTCCGCTTTTAAAAGGCGCGTGTTACGATGTTGAAAGTGCGCTTCCGATCTGCGTTGTTGATCAATCCAGTGATAATATCGAGGTTTCATGCAATGATTGCTGGGAGTATCATCATCCTTCAGTAAGTCATCATTATTTGAGTGTCAGTTATTATGTAGATTTTTGGCTTGAGAACAGCGGGAATCTTTGCGGGCTAAAGAGTTCTGAAAATATCGGCGCGGCAGTTTCTGATGTGACCGGCGCCTGTTGTAAGTCGGATATTACTTCGCTCGGCTTCAGGTGGTGCTGCAACGCGAGCTGCAACTGCGGAGGGGATCACGAGCATTATCTCAATGGGCTTGTTTCGTGGGAAGGGTACACGACATGGCTCGGCTCGTGGGTATATTGTGCGTGTGCTGAGGATGATTCTTCGGAAGAGGAGAGCGAGCCGCCAGTAAGTTTGTCACTCTCGATTCCGCGCGTTATATTCACGAATAACGACGGCGCGGCGGAAAAGTCTGATTTAGCTCCGTTGTCGATTTCCTTTGTTGCGCCCGTAACTACGAATGGTGTTCTGGTTGTTGATTCTCCTGAAGATACGAATGATATAGCAATATGGGCAGACACGAATAAAACCCAACGGGTAGATTTTCCTATTGTGTTGCCGATTGAAGGTTCTTCTTTTTCTACAAATCTTTATGTGGAAGGTCTTTATTCCAGTTATTCTGAAGATGCGATAGTTCTGTGTGCAAACTGGAAAGAAGAAGAGAGCGGGACTACAAAAATATCTGTTACAAGACGTTCTACTATCTATTATCCAGTTGCTAATGTGATTAACTGCACTCTTTATGATAATGGGCGGCTATGTAATCCGTCCGGGATTGTGGTTGGGTCTAACGCTTGCTTTGTTGTTGAGTTCCCCTACTTTGAACCACCGTCGTCGGAGATAAAGTGGTCTGTTGTTGAAGGTGTTGCGCGTTTTGTCGGAGGAGATACGGGAAGCAAGGTCTATGTCACAAGCGACATTCCAAATCAAATCGTTAAGCTTCGCGTTCAGGTTGGCGATTGTGTAAGCCGGCCGATAGAGTTTACCGCGTTTACGGTCGAGCCTCTTTCGGTTAAGACGACGGTATGGATAGTGCGGGATGACAGAGGGAATAATGCAGCTCGTACGGCTGATGAAGTTCGAACTATGATGTCCGAGGCAAATAGAATTTACGAGCAGATTGGCGTTTCGTTTTACATTGATTCTATTTCGTATACGAATCGAAGTGACTGGTTGGATATTTCAAAGCCTAGAGGCGACATGTCTGTTAGTGATTTAGTAAAGCGCAGGCAATTGGTTGGTTTGTCAAAGGATACAGGTGGGATAGAAGTCTATTTTATTGATAAAATATCAGATCGCTCCATAGCTAATGCAGATATGTTTGGAATTGTTGTGTCGACAAATGCTACGGCAAAAGGGCTTGCACATGAAATAGGACACGCATTTGGTTGTTCTGATATTTATCATGCCAAGAAAATACAAGGGCAGGTTATAACACTACCTGATCGAATGGCGTATAAAGAACATGCGGAATATGATTGGAATAATGGAAGTGGATGTCGTTATTATCCTAGAAGTGCGACTCAAGATCAATTGATTGCGAGTCTGCTGATGTGTGGATATCAGTATCCTCAAATCGGAGACCTCTCGTACGGATCCGTGTATGGTTTTGCGAGGAATGATGATATACCAGGTATGGTTGACGTAGGCTTTTTTAGGGGTAGTGTGCGCCGATCAATTCAATTGCACAGATAATAAGGAGCAAAGCGATGAAAAAATATTATGTTTTTTTGATTGTTCAAATAATTAATATAGCACTGTTATATGCTGCTACACAGGAAGAACGACTTGCTGTATTGGAGTATGTAGCTCTTTATGAACCTTCTGATTGGATTGACGAGAATGAGGTAATCCCAACACCTGCTGATGCGAAGAAAAAGTTTAATTTAACGGATGCAGAATTATATGCCGATATAAAGGCTTTTGAGAAAAAATATTCTGTGACTGAAACAAATGAAGAAAAACGACTTTGCAGGAAAATGTCTGTTTTATGGATAGGGGGATATGGTACGACTAATGATTATCCGTATTTAAGGAGTATAATGTATAATAAAAAAGATTATGCTCAAGAATATGCGATGAGAATTATGTTGGAAAAAACAAAATTGACAAATCAGCTTATACCGCTAGCCAATGAGATTGTGACAAATAAGACTGTATTTTCTCATGGATTGAGGAGGATAACGTATGTTTCCTTAGCAGATATGTGCAATGCAGAATATACAAATATTTATGTAAATAGTGTTCAGATTCGTTCTAATATTGCGTCTTTTTTTCTTGAGCGTGCTGCGACAGAGCCTGATATGATGCTTTATGTTGACCGCGTTGCTTGTGACTTAAATCCAACATATCGTCATAGTCAGCAACGGCGTGACAATCTGGCAAGGCTGCGACCTGCGGGACTTACAGGAGAGCAGGCGGAAATATATGACACTCGTCAGCGCGACGCGCAGCCTAATGATAGTAAATGAAAAGTGATGTGTACCCCTACAAGCTTTTCATAAATAGAGGTTGTATATGCGAAATATATGTGTGTTAATATCGTTTTATAATGAGAATCGTAAGCAAAGTCCTAAGCATGAGTGAAAGGAGAAATATGAAAAGAATATTAATGTTAGGGATGTTTTCTTTATTTCTGGTCTTTGATGCATTATCGGAGTCGATGTCAGATGAAGAGATATTAGCGACCCTTGCCACGGTGCAAAGAGGAGGGTGCGATCTAGATTTGTTTTCAAGTATGTATAAAAAAGCAATTGCGGCGTGTAATGGTGACAAGGAACGACTTTCTCGTCTTTTTGTTAGGTTGGCAGTAGAAAAGCCACGATGTAAAAAATGGGCGATAACGAGTTTGTCTACACATGGAACAGCATCTGCATTGCCTTTTTTATATTCTCAAACAAATGACGTTCGAGTTTGTGAATCTGTGGCGTATGCGGTTGTTAATATAGAAGGAGTTACATCTAATTCGATCGCTATTGTAAATAAGGCGTTTAAAGACCCTCCAAGTAATAGTAATAAAAAATATGCTATTTGTGCATCAATACGAAAGAAAGCTTTGTTAAGCCCAAGGAATTCTGTTGGAAGGAATCTTGCGATAGAAAATCTTAAACGGTATGCCAAAGAAATTCCATCATTAGCAGTCTGGGCCGATGAATTTGTTGTATCGCTTGATCCTCAGTATGAAAATAGCGATGAAAGAATGAAGATTCTTGAAGAAATTGCAGAGACGAATCCTCATGATTTTCATCGACAACATGCAACAAATGCTGTAAAGCGGATAAA
>JAFXEU010000075.1 GCA_017520845.1 Kiritimatiellia bacterium
AAAATGTCTTCCCTTTTAAAATCGGCGACAATCAAAGCTACTCGACGGCAAAAATCCAACAGCACAAATCCAATCGAGCAAAACCTATCGGTAATCCGACGGTTTACTTTTAGAAAGTCAGTTTACTTTTGGACGTGACGCATTCCGTTAAGTGTCGACGGCGGCAAAAACATTTCTCATTATCGCAAAAAGCTCCCGGATTTTACCGTCGGGCGCGGCGCTTTTCAGATCCTCGACAAACGCGACCTCCGAAGAGCCCGATTTATAGAAAAACGCTCTTGAACCTGCCGTGCGTATAAGGCTTACGCCCTTTTTGACCGCGACGACACGAAGCTCGCCCAGCTTAATGAGTCTTGCGGCCGCCGAAGGAAGCCGTCCGTAACGGTCGACAAGCTCCTTCTTTATTGAACGCACATCCCCCTCGTCCCCCGCCTCGGCAAGGCGTTTCATAAAGCCCATGCGCTGCGAATCCTCCTCGATGTAATCGTACGGCAGCGCCGCAACCGACCCGGAATCTTCCGAAGACGGCGAAAAAACGATGAAATCGAGGTTCAATTTCACATCTACGACATCATTCGGCTTCTCGCCTTTCAACATCGCCACGGTACGCTTGAGAAGCTGGCAGTAAAGAGTGAAACCGACCGCCGCGATATGACCGGACTGCTCCGAACCTAAAAGATTGCCCGCGCCTCGCAACTCCAAATCGCGCACCGCGAGCGCAAACCCTCCGCCGAGGCCTCCGTGACGCTTGAGCGCATCAAGCCTTTCGCGCGCGTCCGAATCGACGGACCCGACCCCGGGCAGCAGAAAAATCGCGCGTCCCTGAACGGCCGAGCGCCCTACACGGCCTCTGAGCTGATAAAGGTCGGCGAGCCCGAACGTCTGCGCGTCCGAGACAAGTATCGTGTTGGCTCTCGGTATGTCTATTCCCGATTCAATGATTGTCGTTGAAAGCAGAAGATCGTATTCCCCGCGTTCGAACGCACGCATCTTGCGCGCGAGCGTTTTGGAATCCATCTGCCCGTGCGCGACGACAATACGGATTTGGGGGCATATCTCCCGAAGACGTTTTTCAACCTTGCCCATCGTCGTTACGCGGTTGTGGAGAAAGAACACCTGCCCGCCCCGCGCAAGTTCCGCCTCTATCGCGCTTCTGATAATCATATCGCTGTCGCGCACTACGGTGGTTTCCACCGCAACTCTCTCACGCGGAGGAGAACTCAAAAGCGACAGATCCCTGGCGCCCGTCATAGACATGTAAAGCGTCCGCGGTATCGGCGTCGCCGACAACGTAAGAACGTCCGCAGTCGCCCTCAAGCGCTTTAAAAACTCCTTGTGCCTTACGCCGAAGCGCTGCTCCTCGTCGATTATGATAAGCCCCAAATCCTTAAACCTAATCTTTGAAGAAAGAATAGCGTGGGTTCCGATGACAATGTCGCAGGCGCCCGTTTTAAGCCGCTCGAAAGTCCCCTCGTGTATCTTCCCGCTCTGAAAACGCGAAACGGATTCGATTCTGACTGGAGTTCCGTCGAAGCGCGAGGTGAACGTCTCGAAATGCTGCTCGGCCAAAACAGTCGTCGGCGCGAGAACAGCCGTCTGCTTTCCGTTGAGTGCGGCGATGTAGGCTGCACGCATCGCGACTTCGGTCTTGCCGTAGCCGGCATCCCCGCAGATCAGCCGGTCCATCGGCTTCGTCGAGGAAAGATCCTTTTCAATCGCCTTAATCGCCGCGAGCTGATCGCTCGTCTCTTCGTACGGGAACGCCGCATCGAACGCCTCACGGCCTTCACAATCAATTTCGTATGCGAATCCGGGAGCTGTTTCACGCTCGGCCTGCGTCCTTAAGAGAGCCGCGGCCAAATCGGCGACGGCCTTTTGGGCGTCGAGCTTGTCTTTGTTCCAGCGTTTTCCGTCCAGCCTGTGGAGCCTTACTTCCTGCCCCTTGACGCCGACATATCTTGAAAGGAGGTGGGCCTGTGAAGCGTTTACGTGAAGTTTCGCGCCCTCGTCATATTCTATCGTGAAAACCTCAGTGCGTTTCCCGTCCATGAGAATTTCGGAGGAGCCGACAAACCGTCCTACGCCGTACTCAAGATGGACCACATACTCGCCGGGTTCAAGATCATCAAAATCACTTAGACGCGCACCTTGCGCGACAGCCGACTTCTTAATGCGAGCTTTACGCTTAGTAAAGACTCTATCGGCCTTCGTCACCACAACAAGACCGCTAAACCCGTCCGAAGGAGGAATTTCAAAACCGCCCGAAAGAGCATCCAGAGATATGATCCGCTCGCCCGCCTTCCCGGCAGATTTCAGATGACGCTCCAGCCGCGCACGCGCCGCGTCAAAAAGCTCGGGATGGTGAGCCTCGGCGATATCCAGCTCGCCGAACCCCGGCAGCGGCACCGTCTGAAAATCGGCCAACGCCGTGCCGCGAGGAAGAGGCTCGCCGGTATAAACCTTGAGAAATGCATTCTTTGTAAAACGCTCGGCGTCATAGGCGTTGTGATCAAGGGCGAGAACCGCTGAATCGTCCGGCAGAAAATCCGTTAAATAAGAAAACTCCTCTTGTGACTCCAGATCGTCTTTTGCCGAAATGATTTCAGCCGACTGAATCCTCTCAAGCGAACGCTGAGTCGCAGCGTTGAAAGTCCTTATGCTTTCAAGATCTTCGCCGAAAAATTCACATCTTACGGGAAACTCGTCGCCGGGGCTCCAGACGTCTACTATTCCGCCGCGCTGCGACCAATCGCCCTCCTTCTCAACCATGCCGATCCGCTCATAACCGAGCCCGGCGATTTTTGAGACGACTTCGGAAAATTTCGAAACCCCTTCAACAAGGCGAAGCGACGGCTGCGCAGATGCGGCAACAGGTCGCGCAAGCGACACAAAAGGCGCTACGATCACAAACGGATACGGATTTAACGACCACGCCTTAAGCGCGGCGAGAGTTTTCGAACGCGTTCCTAAAGACGACTTATCACCCTGAACCAGAGAAGGGAATTCTGCGATGCGAACCTGATATACCGAAGGCGCAATATCACGCGTAGCTGCAATCAGGTTTAAATCATCAAAAAGTCTATCTGCCGCGGGGATACCCTCCGTAATCGCAACAACAACCCGAGGCTTAAAACCCGCGGCGAGAGAAAGTGCGGTAAAGGCATCTGCCGAGCCAGTAAGAGACGTAAGCCCCACGCTCCCGCCCGAAGAAAAGGCGGGATGGGAAAGGCGCGACGCAAAAACCTTCAGCGCATCATCCATCTCCTAACTCCTGACCTCCAACTCCTAACCCCTAACTCCTGACCCCTGATCCCTGGCCACCAGCTCATCAAACTCTCTCATTGCCTGAACGACATCTGTAAACCGGATCGCTTTCCATCCGCACGAGCGTGCGCTTTCACAGTTCGCTTCCACATCGTCAAAGAAGCAAATCTCCCCGGGTTCAACGTTCAGACGTTTGGTCATCAACCGATAAATCCGGCGCTGCGGCTTATACATTTTCTCTTCGCCGGAAATAACCATCGCATCCGCGAGCGCTATAAAATCCTTGTAATAATTTTTAAAACTCGGCACAAAGGCAGTCGGCATATTCGTCAAAATTCCGATTTTATAGCCGCGCTCCTTCAAATTCCTCATAAGTGCGAGCGTCTCATCATTGCAGGGATGAAAACTGGAAATATCCGCTTCAATAAGTTCTTCTTTATCCGCCTCACCAAGTTCAATATCGTTGTCGGCAAAGATAAGGTCGTACATATCGTCAAACGAGATGAAATTTCCATCAAGCTGACGGCGGTACTTCGCATAACCGTCAGTAATAACGCTCCAGTCGACACCAAGACACTCAACTATCGCACGAACCTTCTCCGGCATCGTCGCCATGGTCATAACCCCGCCGAAATCGAATACGCAGGCCGACACCCGATTATTGTCACTCATTTTTCGCTCCTTCATATAAATAATATCTTATTGAATATTATACCATTTTAACATCAGCGATTTTGATATAATGTCGATATGATTACAGACATACATCCATCTTGGCGCAATATTCTCGAAGAAGAATCCGGAAAACCGTATTTCGCGGCACTGATGACGTTCATCGAAAACGCGTATTCCTCAAGCGTGGTCTTTCCCCCAAGGCCGAAAATATTCGAGGCTTTCAATAAAACTCCGTTCGACGATGTAAAGGTCGTGATTTTAGGCCAGGACCCCTATCATGAACCTGGACAGGCCCAAGGTCTCTCGTTTTATGTCCCCGAAAACGTAAAGCCTCCGCCTTCACTTAAGAACATCGCGAAGGAATTAGGCAAAATGCCCGATCTGATGTCATGGGCAGACCAGGGGGTCCTGCTTTTGAACGCGACACTTACGGTCGAAGCCCACAAAGCAGGCTCTCACCAGAAAAAGGGATGGGAGACGTTTACCGACGCCGCGATTAAGGCGTTGGCCGAAAGACGCCAAAACCTTGTCTTTATTCTTTGGGGCGCTTATGCCCAGAAAAAAGGAGAATTCATCGACCGCTCACGCCACCTCGTCATCGAATCCGCCCACCCGTCGCCGCTTTCGGCGCACAGGGGCTTTTTCGGTTCGAGGCCGTTTGAACGCGCCAACGAATATCTTGCACAAAATTCGCTGCGCACCATTAAGTGGTAGAATTCCCGGGACGAAGTCCCCGGTCCTGCCGTCACAGACAGGAAGAATAAAACTCAAAAGAGTTCGCCCTGGACGGGACTTGAATCTTTCCCGGAATTCCTGACCTCCCCGGAGCCGGACTTATCCGCTTCACCTTCAACCATCCCTAAAAGTTCCTTAAGGCGCTCCTCGTCTATAACCTCCGTGCCGAGCGCCTTCGCCTTCTCCGTTTTCGCCGCACCGACATTCGCGCCTGCGATGAGGTAACGCGTTTTCGAGGTAACGGAACTTTGAACGATGCCGCCGGCAAGCTCAATAAGTTTCGCCCACTCGGTACGCGGACGGGACAGCGAACCTGTAAGCACGCATCCCATTCCGACAAGAGGCCCTTCGGTCTTTACCGTCTCTTTTTCAGCCCGCCTGGGATCGATGCCCAGCGCAGCAAGTCTGGCAAGCACACCCCGCCCGTATTCGCCTCCGAAAAACGCAAGCACAGCTTTGGCGGCCTCAACTTTAATCTGAAGGATCTTCCGATCTCTGCCTTTTTTGGAATCGTTCTCGATAACGTTTTTCAGAACTGCGCTTTCGGCGAGGTCGCTCATTTTTTCATGTTCAGAGGCGATATCGCGCGCGACCGTCACGCCGACGTTCGGGATACCGAACGCGAAAAGCCAGCGCTCGAGCGGAAGGCGTCCGGCATCCTCGACGGCCTTCTTCATGTTGAGCGCATTTCTGCCGAACTTTCGGGGAGAGCCTTCTTCGCCGATATCAAGATCCTGAAGCGCGTTATAATCAAGAGTGAAAAGATCGAGCGGGTCCTTAACTATGTTTTTCTCAACCAGAATATCGGAGAGCCGCCCGCCGAGCGCCTTGATATCGAGTGCGTTACGACCCGCGAAATGTTCAAGCCTCCTCTGAAGCTGTGCAGGACAGGCCGGGTTTACGCATCTAACGGCAACTTCACCTTCATATTTCACGACATCGCCGCCGCAGACTGGACACCTGTCGGGGAAAACGTACGGAACGGACGAGATCGGGCGTTTCTCGACGATCACTCCGTCGATCGCGGGGATGACGTCTCCCGCCTTGACGACCCATACATGATCGCCGACGCGGATATCCTGCGCGGCGATCTGCTCGGCATTGTGAAGCGTGGCACGCGATATGACGCTGCCGGCGAGTTCAACGCTCTTTAGTTCGGCCACCGGAGTCAGGACTCCGGTGCGGCCCACCTGAACCGTAATGCCCTCGAGCACCGTTTCAGCCCTCTCAGGCGCATACTTGTAAGCTCTCGCCCAACGCGGCGAATGGGCGGTCGCGCCGAGCGAATCGTATAAAGACCGCTCATTGACCTTAATTACCGCGCCGTCTATCTCAAAGCGGAAATCATGACGTTTCGAACCCAACTCTTCAACCGCATCTACAGCCTCTCGGATTGTCGGGACGATTCGACTGAACGGCGCAACCGTGAACCCCCAGCGCCTGAACGCCTCAATCATTTCGGCGTGTGTCGCGAATCCATCACACCCGACTCCGCCCGCATTGTAGACGATCATATCGAGCGGACGCGTCGAAACCGTTTTCGGATCGAGAAGCTTGAGCGAGCCGGCGCAGGCGTTGCGCGGATTCATAAAGGTCTCGCGCCCGGCCTCGTCAAGCGTGGCGTTGAGCTTAACGAATCCGTCGCGCGTCATGAAAACCTCGCCGCGGACCTCGAGCGTTTCGGGAGCGTCCCCGGGAAGTGTCTTGGGAACCGAACGTATCGTGCGGACATTCTGCGTCACGTCGTCGCCGACCTCGCCGTTGCCGCGCGTTGCAGCCCTGACGAGAACGCGACCCTCGTATAAAAGCGACATTGAAACGCCGTCGACCTTCGGTTCGACTACATAATTCCACGAAACATCTCGCGGAATTTCACGGCGCAGAAAAGCATCGAACTGATGAAGCTCGCCCTTCTCGTAACATTTGTCGAGAGATTTCATCGGAGGCGAATGGCGCACCTGCACAAAGCCTTCTATCGGCTCGCCGCTCACCCTGAGAGTAGGGGAATTCGGATCTTTGAATTCCGGATGTTCCTGTTCAAGCCTGATAAGCTCCTCGTACATCCTGTCATATTCGGCGTCAGGTATGACGGGTCTCGCCTCCACGTAATAAAGACGGTCGTTGCGGTTGATTTCCGCAACCAGATAATCCATTCTCGCCTTGATATCGCTCATCTGACCGGTCCCTTAAGTCACGAAGCGGAATCGGCCAGTTCTTTGGCGGATGAGATAACGCGGTCGGCGCTCGAAAGATCGACCTCGCCGCCGTAGCCCCACTTTACGCCGACACTGTAAATCCCGTTGGCTTTCGCGGCCGAGAAATCGTTGATCGTGTCTCCGACCATCACACACTCCTCCGCCCCGGCGCCGATCTCGTCCATCGCAAAAGCGAGAAGACGCGTCTTGTTCATGCGCCCGATCGCGGGGTCGCCGTCATACATATCCCCCGCGTAGAGCTTTTCAAAAACCTCGTTCCAGCCGAATTTCTCGGCCATGGCGCACGCGCCTGCGTAACGCTTGTTCGTCGCTATGAACACGCGCGCTCCGGAGGTCTTCAACGCCCTTACTGCGTCAAGAATCCCGGGATATTCGAACGTGTTAGGAAATCCGTCGTTGTCGTAATGATGGCCGAATCTCTCGCGGAGCCTGACCCCGAGCTCGTCCGTATAAACGTCCGGAAGAAGCCTTCTGGCCATTTCCTCGAGGGGAGGCCCCGCGACAAAATCCTCGTCAAACGTAGGACACTCCACCCCGAGATCGGCCATCGCGGCCTTCCATGATGCGCGGATGTCTCCGTCGGTATCGGCCAGCGTGCCGTCAAGATCGAAAAACCAATATTTCATTTCAAATACTCCGCTTCGCATTCGCCCAGAATTTTTATCACATCACCGGGTTCTGCCGCCTCCTCCAACCGCTCGACGAGATTCGTGCCGTGGGCGAGAACGGCGAGCCTCGCGAGAATGTGAAGATGCTGATCGTGATCGGTCGAGCAGATAAGGAAAAAGTGTCGCGTCGGAGCGCCGTCGGGAGCGCCGAAAAACACGGGCCTCTCGCTGCGGGCGTAGGCGATGAAGGATTCCTCGAAGAAGTAGGGATCGTGATAACGCGGATGAAGAAACGCCGCCCCCGCGCCGACGGCGGTCGAGGCCACCTCCTCGCGGGCCGTCAGCTCCTTGAAAAGCGTGGACGGATCGTACACGAGACCCGTGCGGTCCGCAAGGTCGGTCATATCGCGGATGATCCCGGCTTTCGCCTTCGCCGTCATCGCAAGATCGATCGCGTCGGCGCGGAAAATATCCTTGATGCTCAAAACGCCCTTGCGTTCGCGGCGGCGCTTTTCGGCGAAAGCCCTGTTCTGCACGGCGATGCGCTTGGCGTTGGCCGACAAGAGATTGCGCTGCGCCCATTCATCGAGAGCGGAATGCTCGAAATACCATTCGCCGCCGCGGACCGTCGCGTCGATTTCTCCGCGCTGAGCGACGTGTTTAAGCTCGTTGGCGTCGATCTGGATGTGCTCGGCGGCCTTTTCAAGCGAAAGGAATTCGTGACTCATCTGCGACCTCCCGTGCGCCCGCGGCAGATGCGGACGAGTTCCGTCATAACGAGAACGTCGGCGCTGCCGGCGGACGACACCACCCTTTCGCGCAGGGCGACAAGGCGGGCTCGGGCGGCCCTCAGTTCCATAAGCGACCACTTGGAAATGAATCCCATGTTCTTCTTGACCGCAAAAGGCGCCATACCGGAAGTCGCATCGTCGGTCCGGCCGGTCGCCGAGGCGTCTTTAAGTTCAAGAAGCGAGCGGATGAACTTTTCGGCAACCGTCACCGTCATGACGGCAAAGCCGTTCTCGCGCTCGAACTGCAAGAGGGACGATACGAGTTTTGCCGTGTCGCGCATGCCGAGCGCGTCGGTGATCGACCATATCTCAGGCTCGACGCCGGCCCCCTGGGATGTGATCTCGGAAATATCCGCAACGGAAATCGTCTTCTTCGCGCCGCCGAGAAAATCGCGCATCTTGGCGATTTCGTTCATTATGGAGCGGGTGTCCGGGCCGACCCGCGAAACGAACACTTCCGCCGCGCCCGGATCGAACTTCAATCCCTCTCCTGCCGCGAGGTCTATCGCTCTTACGACGGCCTCCTTGTCGCGCTCCCACGGTTTCCCGGACGAAAAAACGATAACCTCGCCCGCCGTCTTCATCGTTTTCGCGAAAACGGACGCGGCGAGCATCTTCGTGGCGGTAATGACAAACTTCTGATTCTCGGGCATCGGAGAGGCGGCGAACTTCGCCGCGAGTTTTTCAAGCGCCGCCTTAACCTCCTCGGCGCACGCCTTGCCGCCGGACTGGGGGAGAAATTTCACGTTCTTCCACCACGTTGACTTGAACGGATCCAGGAACGGCGGAGTCGAAAAACTTTCATCCGCCGCGGCGATATCGCGAAGCTGAAGCTCGGCGTTCGTCGAGAGATTCGAGTCTATGATCTCCAGTCCCTCGGCGTCGCCGAGGATTTTCTTCGCGGTCTGAGAAACGAGAAAATCGTCCTCACCGATTATCAGATGAAGCTTTTGCATTCCTGAAGAGAGACCAGCCTATAAATCCGAGACCGAGGACAAAAAGCAGAATCGAGACGTTCTGCGCGCTCGAAAGGCCGCACATCTCCGGTCTCGGATCGTCGCGCAGAAACTCCATGAAGAACCGGATGACGGAATATCCGATCATATACGCTCCGGCCGTGTAGCCTTTGAATTTCCTGTACAAAAGCAAAAGCGCCGCGAAAAGCAGCAACAGAGCGGCAGCCTCGAAAAGCTGCGTCGGCAGCACCGGCAGGGAGCGCGACGCGAATTCTCCCGAGCGGTGCGCCGCCCAGACGGGAGAGTTCGCGGGAAACGTCACGGCGAGGGCGCTATCGGAAACCTTGCCCCAGCAGCATCCGTGGAAAAAGCAGCCGATACGCCCGAACGCGTGTCCGAGGGGTATGCCGACGCAGAGGACATCGGCAAGATGAAGTACGTCGGGGCGCTTGACGGCGCACCATACGGCAAACGCGAGAGCTCCGCCGATGAGCCCGCCGTAAAACACAAGACCTCCGTTCCATATCTGAAATGCGGCGGCGAAATTTCGATCAAACCCGTCTTCATGCCAGTATTGAATAACATGGGTAAGGCGCGCGCCGATCAGACCGGTAATGATAAGAGCGAATACAAGATTGGAAAGCTCGGGACGCTTATAAAGCTTTTCGACCGTCATCCAGGCAAGAAAAATACCGGTTGCGACGCATAAACCGAAAGTCTGTATCGGAAAACCTGATATCAGTTGGGAATGCATAATCCTTTAAACCTCCCGATCAGAAGATAAGCGAAAAAACACCCGCGACGGCGCTGAACGTCCACGAATACGCGTCGACAAGGGAAGACCAAACGCACGATACGGCGAACCCGAAGATCGACGTGACAACCGACAGCCACAACAGCATGACAAGAATATTCGCGATGAAAATAAACGTCCATGAAAAGAGACGGCCGTACAGCGTTATATCGGGCTGACGCTGGGAAAGAGTTTCAAACGTGAACAGAATATGAAACGCCCATGTGAATCCGATGAAGAAGATCCATAAGGGCAACATCGGCAGAGGCTTTACAAATATCATCGTTATCAATGCCGCCACGATTATAAGAAACGTGTAGAACGGAAAGAAATAAGGCGCAAGAGTGATCAGAAAGTTGGTCTTGGTAAGGTTAACGCTACCCCCTTTTTCTCCGACCTTCAACCTGCTGGGCTTCGCTAAAAACAAAAGACCCCAGAAAGCATGAGTAAGCTCATGGCCGAACACGTACGTTTTAACGGGATGCGAAAGGAAGACCCAGCATAATATGAACGCGACGACTCCCAGAACGAGACAGGCCCCCTCAAACAGCGGAATGTCGGATTTCACCAGAATGGAGCAGAACGAACGCCCGAACGCAAAACACGCGGGCAACAGCAACAGCCCAAGGAGGGCTCTCATAATCTTCGCTAACATATGATGTTAATTTTACTTTTTACCGTTTTCCGGAAATTTATAAACTACCTCGCCCGGATAAACCCGATGATCCTGACGCGCTACCGCCTCAACCTGCTCCGATGAGGATTTAAACCGGTTTCTCGCTTCGCTCACCTTATTGTTTTCACTCTTGACTTCCTCTATTTTTGCGGTCAGATCGGCCTCTTTATCCTTAAGATTCGAATGACGCCTCAAGACAGGCAGCCAATTAAAGACGCCTATGATCAATACCAGCAGGATTACGACAACCGTAAAAATCGTGTAGATTTTATCTTTCGTATTCTCTTTCATGGGTGTAATTATATCAAAAAGTTAAATAAAAAACATTGACTTTACAAAAAAAAGTGAGATACTATACGCCCGTTCACTGCTAATAAGATACATTGCAGGGACAAAAAGTAAAGGAACAGGCTAAAATGAAAATTACAGCTAAGAAATGCACCTGCAAAAAGGTTGTCACCAAGAAGGTTGAGAAGCCCGTAGCCAAGAAGGCTGCCGCAAAGCCGACCGCAAAATCGGTCACGTTTACGGTTCACGCCGAAAAAGGCAAGGCCGTCTATCTCGCCGGTGATTTCAACAAGTGGGATCCCGCCGCCAAGAAGATGGCGTACAAGGCCAAGGACGGCATCTACGCCGCCACGGTCAAGCTCGTCCCCGGCGAGTACCAGTACAAGTTCGTCATCGACGGCACCTGGTGCGCCGACCCTGAAAACGTCAACTCCGTTCAGAACGATCAGGGTACGTTCAACTCCGTCGTCGTTGTCAAGTAAGACTCTACGACCGACCAGATAAAAAGGATGAGCCGCGAAGTCACCGCGGCTCATCCTTTTTTTTTACCCGACGTCAGGTATGGCTCACTTCAGTTTAAGCGCTTCCTTGACGGCCTTGCCGTACGCTTCAGCCATACGGACCATTCCGATGTCGTTGGGATGAACACCGTCGACGGTTCCTTCTCTGTCGTCACCGAGCATGCCGACGCTCGGAAGGAAATAAAGATCCTTCCATCCTTCGGCAATCAGCTTATCGTAAAGTTTTCGCGTAAAATTCTCCTTCGGATTCACGGGCCTGCAGAAAACGTCGCAATATCCCGCCATGATGATCGGCACTCCGGGACGCTTCGCGCGAAGATTTCGGATGAAAGGCTCATATTCGGGAAGGCCTTGCTTGTCTTTCATGCGCATATTCCAGAGACAGTCAAGCACATAGCAGCTCGCGTCGATAGCCGAAACGTGTTCACTCATCTCATACTCCATCCTGCCGGAGCCTGAAAATCCGAGATTTACGACAGGAACATCGAGATTGCGGCCGAGAATGCTTACAAAACCGAGTCCGGGACGCGAAGCGCACCCGCCATGCGTTATGGACGTTCCGTAAAATACGACCGGCTTGTCTATACCGCTTGCGCGAGGAGGAAGGGGCGATATCGTCGCTTTTTCGTCTATGCCGACTTTTAGGGATTTAAGACCGTTGTAGAGAGGGAAATTGATGATAACCTCGTTGGACTTGCCCCAAAGATCAACAGTTACAAACCCGCCTTGGGGGTTTGAAATCCTACCGGTTTTTACATAACGCCATTTTTTGCCAGGCGTTCTGACGTAGACGTCGATACCGCTGACACCTGTCGCGGGCATATGATCCATGGCGAGTTTCTCTTTATAGGGAACCCATTTGATGCGAAGCTTCTTGGAGTCGGTTGAGAAGCGTGCCTGCATCCCCGCAGTGTGGTGCTTCATAGCGCGCACGCCGGCATTGACGTTCGTCGTCACGTTCCTGGGAAGACGATCGTAAAAGTGATCAACGTCGCTGAATGCGCGGCCTTCAAGAGGAAGGGTCTTGCCGTCGATCCATTGTACGCCGTTTGTCACGACGACCTTCTCAACCGCCATATTTGGATCGTGTTTCGCAATTTCATTTTTATCGACTACCGTCGTGCAGCCGACCAGAAGGCCCAATGCCGCTAGAATGCAATTTTTCATAACTTATTCCTTATTTGTTATTGCCCAGCTCAGCGCACCCCGCCGTTCGCCTTGGCGAGTTTCTTGAGCTTGGAGGCGAAAGTGAGCCGCTCGACCGCGGAAAGATGATCGACGTAGAGAATTCCGTCGAGGTGATCGATTTCGTGCTGAAGCGCACGCGCAAGAAATCCGCGCGCGCTTATGATCTGGGGACGGTTGTTCTCGTCGAGATACTGGCAGGTGACCTGTTCCGCACGGGTGACGGATCCGCCGACGCCGGGAAAGCTCAGACATCCCTCTTTATCGCGTTGAGAACCTTCTTTCGCGATTATCACGGGATTGAACAGCTTCAACGGCATAGCGACGGGCGCGTTAAAAAGCTCGTCCTCGTCGTCTTCGCACCCTTCCGGAATCTCTATCACGCACATTCTTTCCGTTCGCCCGATCTGCTGCGCGGCTAACCCGACTCCTCGGGCCTTGCGCATCGTTTCGAGCATATCGGAGGCGAGAATACGCAATTCCTCGGTAACCGACGCTACTGGTACGGATTTTTCGCGAAGGACCTTCTCGCCGTATTTGCAGATTTGAAGAACCATAAACGCCCCTTGAAAAAAATATCAGACCCCGGTCGAACCGAAACCGCCCTCGCCGCGGTCGGTCTCGTCAATGATGTCGGTTTCTTCTATCGTGGGCTGCGTGACGGGGGCAATGACAATCTGAGCTATCTTATCGCCCTTCTTGACCTCAAAATCGACGTCGGTCGTATTGAAAAGAATGACGCCGACCTCACCGCGGTAACCGGAATCGATCGTGCCGGGCGTATTGAGAACCGTAATGCCGCTTTTAAGCGCAAGCCCCGAGCGCGGACGCACCTGAGCCTCGTACATGGGAGGCAGAATCATCACCAGCCCCGTCTTGACCAAAGCGCGGTCATGGGCTTTAACCGTCACGTCGACAACGCTTTTAACATCCATTCCGGCATCGCTCTGATGAGCGTATGCCGGAATTTCGGCGTCCTGATGAATCTTTTTGAACTTTAATGTCATTGATATTCAAACCGATTATCTATGAGCGGCACCTTCGGGATCAATTCTCTTTTTCGTATCCCATGCGAGCCATATTCCACTCGAGCCAATCAGTTAAGAATTTCATGCTGAAATACCGGCTCTCGTATCCGACGGCCATCGAAGCGTGCTGCAGGCCCGCGTTATAATCCTCATAGGTTCCGGGGACACGGTCGACGCATGCGACCAAAGCCGCTTTGCCCGCCGAAAGAGGAATCATCTCGGAGACTTCTCCCTTTTTAAGCTTGCACGCCTCGGGAATGATTTTCCACGCGTTTTCGAACCCGGCCTTCGAATAATCCCAGCCGTACCCGTTGAAACCTAAAGCCGTAAGCTGGAAAACGACGTTGGACGTCGCGCCCGCGCTCTTGAGAACTTCATCAAAGCCCTTGGCCTTAACTCCGTCGACCGTCTTCTTGAACGCTTCGGCCTTCGCTTTGGACAACGCCATCTTCCGGACGACGGGCTTTATCGCGGCCAACTCGGGGATATGCGAGGGCGAGCTCTTCACAAGCTTGAAAATCCAGATCGAATTATCCGTCGAAATGATTTCAAGCTTTGCCGAACCATCCTCCAACGCAAAGATCTTATCCTTGAAATTCTCCGGATTTACAAAGGTGAATTCACTGTTAGGATAGGTCAGATCGCCCTGGGCTACGTAATAATTGTACAACTCGGCGCTCATCGACTGAGTGCGGTCGAATGAGATCCAGCCGCTGGTCTTCACCGCCGTCTTGTTCAAAGCGGCATACTCGTCAAGGAATCCGTCGTTGGATTCATTCGCGTCAAACGCATCGTAAACCATGTCCTTGACGGCTTTGCGCTGAAGCTTGGCGAGAATCGTCGGGCGCACTTCGCTCAAAGGCTTGAACACATCGTTGGTAACGACATACTCGCCGTCCTCGCAGTCCTTTTTATAGCAAGCTTCGATATCGGCATCCGTAACCGTAATCCTGGAAAGGATATTTGTATCGGCGACATTCAATTTCAGATAGCTCAGCCTGTAGCGGTCGGGAAGACGAAGCGAGGCGACGGTATTGGTATCGTTGTTATACCACTCCCGGATGGCGGCGTCGTCGACGGTGATTTTATCGGCGGCCTTCTTATCCTCGTTGAACGTGGCGACCCTGACCGTAAATTTGTCGGAAGCCTTGTAGCATTCCGCATCGCGCTCAAGCGTATTGTTCGAGGAATAAGTAAATTGAACAGCGGCCAATCCCATACGGACGGTAATCAGCATGCGCAGATAATCCTTATACTGCAGCCTGGTAACTCCCAAACGCGCCGCGAATTCGTCGAATTTCGCCTTATCGAAATTCTTCGTGTTCGGATCGCTGAAAGCGGCGTTGAACTCGTCGTCGACCGTTTTATCGGCCACGACGACGCCCATTTCGTCAAATGCCGCCATCGCGGCGTACAACTTCCAGTCGGAGTCCGCGTTCTCTCTGTTGAACAGCATCGCGAGATTCTGGTCTCCCAGCATTGCGGATCTTACGAGAAAACGGCATTTTTCAAAAAGTCTCCGGTCGAGATCCGCCTTTTTAAGCTTGTTTTCCGACTTGTCGTCGTACCGGGAATCGGAAAGGCACCCGTCGGGGAGAACGAAAATAGCTGAAACTGCCAACGCAAAAACACCCCATACCCACTTGTTGCGGATGAGATTGTTGAACTTCTGAATTACCATTTTTACTTTACTTCTTTCTTTGTTGTGATTACATGAAACTGCCGACGGTCGTTAAAGGCCGAGATCGTCCGAACCGCCGCTCGACGAGGATTCTCCGGAAGAGGACGAGTTTCCGTCTACCGCTTCGGTTTCGACGGCTTCAACATCTTCGGCTCCGCTCGTCATGTTCGCCACGCGCTTGGCAAGCTCTTCCTGTTCCTTCTTGGAGGCGGGAGCCAGTTCTCCGGAATTGACTTCCACGCAATGTTCGGTGAAGGCGCATCTGTTCTTCATGTGCCCGCGGACGTCGAAGGTCATGACGGTGACGGAGAGATTGTTTCCGAGATCCGTCTTTCCGCGGTAAATGCGCACCGAAGTGCGGGGAGAAAGCTTCCACTCGAGAGTTTTCTCCTCGACCTTCGTCTCGCCCGTTCCCAGATCGCGGTTCACAAGACAGCCCTGATCGAGAGAGACGAGAATATCGCCGCTGTTGCCGTGAAGCGACGTCACGAGGAAATCGTTGGATGTGCGGATCTTAAGCTCGTTTGCGGCGCGCATCGACGGGATGTCGAAATTGCGCCCCTTAATCGACAGCGTCTTCGTCACGCAACGTACGACGGTCTCGTCGCCATCTACAGTCTTAGTGTAAACATACTTTGATTCGCCGGCGGGATTGTAGGCTACGAAACCCGGCGCGTTCACCGTGAAAAGCCCTTCGGGAAGATTATTAGGCATCTTCACGATTACAGTGCCGGAACCGAGAGTTATAGCGCGCTTCTTCTCGCCGATAGGCATATAGATCGTTCCGACAGAGGAATTTTGCTCCAATGTGATTTCACTGTAATATCCGAACGCGAGTCTAAGACGGGAATTGGCGCCGCCGGTGCGGTACTTCGAGCCGAGAGGATAATATTTACCTTCTTCGGCTTTTTCCCACGCCTTTGCGCCGGGCTTGAGAACCTCAACCGTTCCATCCACCATACGGCAGCAGGGCAGGAGGTAAAAAGGCTTTGACGCGTCTTTCTTGCCTGCACCCTCGCTCTTATCGGAAAGGCCTGACAAGGTGTTGTCGGCCTCTTCGGCCTCCTTGGAGACCTCGTCGAGATTTGCAATAAAGTCATCGAGCTCCTCGGCGGCCGCGTTCAATGCGAACACGGTCGAGGCGACTGCCGCTACACGTATGATGTTTTTCATAAGATCTTCCTGCTTTATTAGACGATGTAAGCGCCCTTGGAAGGCTTGATGAGGCTGCAGACGGGCTCATCGCCGTACTTAGCCTTGTATTCCTTCGTGATCGCGGCCGCGATCTTGTCGGCAGCCGTCGGATCGACGAGAAGGCAGCAGCTGCCGCCGAATCCGCCGCCCGAGAGACGCGCGCCGTACACCTCGGGAATCGCCTTCGCCGCGTCGACGATCGTGTCGAGCTCGTCGCAGGAATTCTCGAACCAGTGGCGGCTCGACTCGTGGGAATCGTACATAAGAGCGCCGAACGACTTAAGATCGCCCTTCTCCAGGAGAGAGGCGCCCTGAAGAACGCGCTCATCCTCACCGATCGGGTGAACGGCGCGCTTGGCCGTAGTCTCGCTGAGGCCGCCGCGGTAAAGAACCCACTCGGCCATCGTGACGTCGCGAAGATGCGTGACGGGCTTTCTGAGAACGCTCGCGAAATACTTGGCCGCATCCTCGCATGCCTGGCGGCGGGAAGCGTAGGCGCCGTCGACGAGAGCGTGCTTGGCGTTGGACTTGACCATCATGAACGCGACGGACGGACCCATCTCGACGGTCTCGAACCCGTTGGTGCGGAAGTCGCTCTTGACGAGCGCGCCCTCGGCGCCGTACATCGAAGAGGCCTGGTCGAGAAGACCGCAGGGGCAGCCGGCGAAGGTGTGCTCGGCTTTCTGGCCGATCTTGGCCATCGTCGTCTTATCCTTCTCGATGCCGTAAAGCTTGGAAAGCGCGAGAACCGTGCACATCTCGAGCGCCGCGGAAGAGCTGAGTCCCGCGCCGAGAGGGATGTTGCCGAGGAACATACCCTTCCAACCCTTCTTCGCTTCGGCGGGATTGCCGTCGAAGAGCCAGTTGAAAGTACCGGTAACATAATTCTGCCACGTCATCTCCTTAGCGGGAGCGACAGTCGAAACCGTGAACTTCGCCGTCTCCATCAGGTCGCCGGCCGTAAGCTCGCACGTCTCGTCATCGGACGCGGTGACGGCGAAGAACGTACCCTTGTCGATCGCGGCGGAAAATACGTAACCCTCATTATAGTCGGTATGGTTACCTAAAACTTCAATACGGCCTGGGGCGTAAGCGACGATTTCGGGCTTTTTGCCGTACATCTTTTCGAACTTCGCAACGAGTTCGTCGTAAATTTCCTGATTCTGCATGGTTTTACTCCGTTAGAATGTTTTTAAATCACGAGTCGGCGCGCTTGGTGACGCGAGAACCGATAAGAGCGTAGAAAAGCACATAGGCGAGAAGGCCGATCGTGACCCAGTAGCTGTTGAGAATACCGATCGTATCGGCCACAAGGCCCTGAACGGGAAGCATCATGCCGCCGCAGACCATCGCCATGAAGATGCCGGAGCCCATGGGAATGTACTTGCCGAGGCCCTCGGCCGCCATATTGAAGATGCCGCCCCACATAACGGAAGTGCAAAGGCCGCAAGCGACCATAAAGCACATCGAAAGCGGGAACTCCTTGCCGAAAACAGACACCATCTTAACAGGGCAGTAAATCGAAGCGAGCATGAGCGAGATACCCAAAAGCGAGCAGATGGTGATCATGACGCGGGAAGAAACCTTACCGCCGATCGCACCGCCGACGAGACGGCCGATCATCATGCAGAACCAGTAGGCTCCGACGACGGAACCCGCGATGGCGGCGCCCACAAAGCCGTTGCTGCCTTCCTGCGTCATGTAAAGGTTGGCCATGTTCGGGATGCCGCACTCAATGATGATGTAGAAGAAAATAGCGAGCGCGCCGAGCGTAAAGTGGCGGAACTTGAGCGTGGAAATGATGTCGGAGAATACGGAAGCGCCGCCGTTAAGACGCGCAGCCTTTTCTTCGGCCGTCTCCTTGTGGGGTTCAGGAATCGCCGAGAACGCGACTACGAGGAACGCGAGCGCGAAAAGTCCCATGGCGATCATAAGAGCGGGAGCCGCGTCGACGACCTTGGCCTTGGCGACTTCACCGCCGATAAGGTAACCGAGGATTACAGGAGCGAGCGTCGCGCCGACGGAGTTGAGCGAGCAGCCGATCTGAACGAGCTGGTTGCCCTTCTTGCCTTCGCCGCCGAGCGTATTAAGAAGAGGATTTACAACAAGGTTCAACAAGCACATTGAAAAGCCGGCAATAAACGCGCCTGTCACGTAGACGACGAAACTCTCGCAATAACCCGAAGCGAGCTGGACGCCGACGCCCGCAAAACCTACGGCCGTAGCGAGAAGAGCCGTAAACTTGTAACCCTTGCGCTTAAGAATGAGACCGCCGGGAATGCCCATAAACAGGTACGCGATAAAGTTCGCGGCAGAGCCAAGCTGAGAAGCTGCGTTTGACGCGCCGAACTGTTCCTTGACGATAATGCCCATAGACCCCGCGAAGTTCGTCACGAACGCAATCATGAAGAACAATGCAAACATTGTGATGATGGCGAAAATATTTCCGCCCTTCTTTTCCTGCATACTCATTTTAAAGTAACCTCCTATTGAGATGATTTTTGCATAAAGTATACCTAAAAATGCGCAATCCGTCAATCTGACGGATTGCGTCAAGTTATGATTCCGGCTCTTTCAAGTCCGGCGAATTCCCGTTTTTTTTACTCGCTCGAAAGAGCGACAACGTGATCCTTACCCTCTGGAGAAAACACTCTATGGTAGATTTCTCCGTTCGCTCCCCGGGCAATTTCGACGGAAACCTCATCTCCAGCCAAGGTCTCGCTCCTGAAAACGATTTCAAGCCTCGACGGACGAGCCGCCTTAAGAGGTTCCAAAAGCCACGCTACATAATGGACGTTATTAACATGCCCATTTAGATCGATATGCGAATATTGAGCTTTATACGGTCCCGTCTTTTCAACATTCACATCAGCCGGAAACTTAAGCCGTGCGGTAAATGGCTCGGGTCCGAGAACACTTTCAGTTCCGAAGTCGCACGCATTCAGGACGCTCTCTGGAATCGAAACGATTTTTCGCGTTTTCAGATCAATAAGCATCCATTCGCTCGTCGCCAGGGCGATGGTATCACCGTCGGCCCCTTTGATTTCGAAGTCGCGCCACGCGACGATTTTCCGCCCTCCTCGCGGGAAGGTAACAACTTTTACATCTTCCTCCCACCTTGGATAACGTATCATTTTAACCGCAAAACGCGTCAAAACCCACGAAATATTCTCACCTTGAGCATCAAAATTCGACTTTGAAAAACCCAACTCCTCCGCGTTCAGACTCGCCGCCTCCTGCAGATAATTGCACACCGCAGGAAGCGATGCGAAACCATCCGCTCCGCATTCATAAGAGCGGACTTTAAAGCTATATTCACCTTTTTGCATAATTACAGCCCTACAAACACCTTCATCGCCTTTATCGCGTCTTCCTTCATCGCGTCGGTCGCGGCGCCTGCGAGGAGATGGAAAAAGGTAACATCACCCTTTAACATTTCTTCTACCGCATTTCGACCGGCGCGCGCCATGTAAGAGTAGTAATTTATCTTTCTTACTCCGCAGGTAATCGCCTTTTTATAATCCTCGGGAGAAACGCCGCTGCCGCCATGCATAACGAGCGGAATGCCCGTTAGTTGACGGATTTTAGCGATTCTCTCAAAATCGAGAACAGGCTTAGCCTTATAAATGCCGTGAGCCGTACCGAAAGACGCCGCGAGCGCGTCAATGTTAGTATCATCGACAAAGCGCTTAGCTAAATCCGGATCTGTATAAACTGCGCCGCCTCCCGTATCGCCGCCGCCTTCACGCGACGCGAGTGAACCAATTTCTGCTTCAACATCGACATTCGCGGCGTGGGCTCTCGCTACGACCTCTTTAGTTACCTTTGCGTTATCTTCATAACTGCATGTAGACGCATCAATCATAACCGATGTAAAGCCAAGCTCAATCGCCCGATAAATATATTCGGGGTGTTCGCCGTGGTCAAGATGTACACATACGGGAACCTTGGCACGTTCAGCCGCCCAGACCATTAAAGGGCCTATCGTATCAAGGTGAGCCCCCTCGTTCTCATGAACTTCGGCGTGGGCGATAATAACAGGCACCCCAAGCTCCTCGGCCGCTGAAATGACAGCCGTTACATTTTCAAACGTCGGAGTGTTAAACGAGCCGACGGCGCAGTTGCGCTCTTCGGCCCAAGCTAAAACTTCTTTAAGACTTGCTTTCATTTTTTAAACTAACGGACGAACCGCCTCATAAAGTTTTTTATATCGATTATAGACTTCCGTGTATCTGGCGTGACGATCGGGATCAGGCTTAAAAGAGCCCGTCTTACGAACGAACTTCGCCTTAGCTTCAGAAAGCGACGCGAAAAGTCCGGCAGCGACCGACGCCATCATTGCGCAGCCGATGGTCCCCGCGTCTTCAGTTTCAAGCGTATCAAATTCTAACCCGAGAACATCCGCTTTAATCTGCATCCAAAGCTTGGACTTGGCGCCGCCGCCGGTAGCGACTAAACGCCTAAGCTCCACGCCGGAAGAGGCGAGTTGCTCCTGGTTCAGACGCATTTCGTACGCGACGGCCTCCATGCACGCGAGATAAATGTCGCGCGCCGTCGTCGCCAGCGTCAGCCCTACTATCGCACCGCGCGAACCCGAATCCATATACGGAGTCGCAGCTCCCGCCAAATGCGGCAGAACGAGCAGTCCCGTCGGGCCGTCGTATTCACCGGACTGCAGTTCCGTATGATCCTTACCGGCGCAAATCGATTCTTTGCACCATCTCAACAGTTCACCGCCCGTATACGAATAGGCGTATGAAACAAAATTACCGAAATAAGGAACTACGCAGTAATTATCTTCCTGAAACTTTACCGTTTCCGGCGGCTTTGCAAAAACAGGAGTAATACACTCTACTGTTCCCGCGCCCTCCGCCGCGGTACCGCTCTCGAACGCGCCCGCGCCGACGGCGCATGCGACCTGGTCGTGACCGGCGGCGACAACCTTCATGCCGTCTTTATCTACGCCTGCGATTTCACCCGTAGCCACTACATCCGAAAAGAGCGATACATCAAGTCCCGCCGCCGAAAGAATCTCTTCGCTCCAACAGAGATTGCGAATATCGAACGCGGCGGTCCGCGCTGCGAGAGAATAATCGATAACGGGTCTTCCGGTTAAAAGATAAATCACATAGTCTTCAACGAGCATTACGCGTTTTGCGCGGGAAAATATCTCGCTCTCATGAGACTTTAAATACATGAGCTTAGGGAACGAATACGATTCGCTCGGCTTGACGCCTGAAATCTGAACCGCCCTTTCGGCCCCGAATCGTGCGACAAATTCGCGGCACTCCTCAGCGCCGCGCGCGTCCGTACAAAGAAGGATCGGCCTTAACGGTTCGCCATTTTCATCGACGAGAACAAACGCCTCGCCAAAGCTCGTCACTCCCATCGCATCGATGTTACCGAAACGCGCCTTGGCCGCCGCTACGCACTCTAAAACGCTCTTGGCGAGCGCGGCAGCGTCGACCTCCTGGGCATCAACCGCGCGCGTGACAGGATAATCGCGATATTCACGGCCGAGGTTTTCGCCCTCGGCCGTGAATACGGTCACTTTGCAGCCGGTCGTACCGACATCAAGTCCCGCTATGAGTTTCATGCGTCAATATCCACCCAGTCGTAACCGAGATAAGTCGTGAAGGCTTCCTGAAGGATAGCCTTCATGTGGCCCATACCGACGGACGTATGATGCTTAAAGCCGCCGCGGGCGAGCTTGACGAGCTTGTTCTGAAGATCGGGAATCTTCGCGACGCCACCGCATCCGAAGAATCCGTTCTCGATCTTATCCTTCGTGAACTCTCCTTCGGAAGCGTAGATAACGAGTTTGCCGTCAACCGTCTGGCAGTTGGAGTAGGTCATCTTGAACGCCTTAATGCGACCTTCGTTCGAGCCCCAACCGGACCCGGGATCGCACTTCTCGAACATCTTGTGGGCAGTAACGGTTCCCTTGCCAGCCATAAGCGTTTGAGCGACAGGACCGCAGTGGAAAAGAATAACCTTATTAGGATCGTCTCCATAATTGTTGTTCCAGTCAAGAACGGCGGTAGGCTTACCCGAAGCGAGAAGCATAGCGCGCATCGTGATCGCGGAGCAAAGGTCAATTTCGCACGATGCGGCGATTCCGCGGTCGTTAAGCTCCGAGAGAAGCACGCACGGGCAGACGCGGAGAATCGTCTCCATCTCGTTCCAGCATCTGAGCGAAATGGCATCGAGATGATACTCTTCAATATAATCATCGATCGTGCAGGAAATCTTAGCTAAAACTTCCATGCGATCCTGAGGAACCTTCGAGCAGTTGGTGTACTTTTTAAGACGGTCGATCTTGGCCTTGACCGCCGCGTCGACCTTACGGTTCTGAACCTTGTATACGAGTTCGGAGAGGTCGAAGGATTCGACCGTGATGTCGTACTTCTGAAGAGCGATTTCATCGAAGCGCGTCGTCTTAAATGCTGTCGTTCTCGCGCCGATGCAGCCGATGGAGAAGCGCTTCATTCCGCCGACGACGCGGCAGATGGCGGCGAAATCGTCAAGATTCGCCTTAAACTCCTTAGTAAGCGGATGAACGACGTGAGGCGTCATTACCGTAAAGGGAATCTTGCACTGGGTAAAGACGTCCGTAACGGAGAACTTGCCGCAGTAGGCGTCGCGGCGGTGGGCGAAGTCCATCTTGCCGATTTCGTCGGGATAGGCCTGGAAGAGAATCGGAACTCCAGCGTCGCGAAGAGCCTCGAACGCACCGTTCTCGTCTGCGAAAATCGGCATCGAGAAGATGACGCCGTCAAACTCGCCCTTGTGCTCGGCGAGCCACTTGGCATAAAGTCGACCCTCGTCGCGCGTCTCGACACCGCCGAAGCGCGTCGCCTTCTCATCCATCATAATATAATCGTAGCCGGCCTTGGTAACGGCCTTGACGATATCTTTGCGGGCGTCGAGAATAAGCTCGCCCGGCATAAAGCCACGGTTACAGAAACAAAGCGCGAATGTTGTCTTTTTCATTTTCTCTCCTTGTGAGTTTAGTATATGTTGATTGTAGAATTACTTTACGTTTTCAGCCTTGAGCGTAAGCGAGATTGTAACGTTCTTACCGGGCTTTAGAACTGAATATTTAAGTTTATCGTCGAGCCAGCTCGTACAGGGCTCAAGGCCGATCACGTAATCGCCGCTCGCCCGGCTCTTCCACTGAACGAACTTTTTAAGCGAACTCTTGACCGTGAACTTTTTACCGAGCTTTTTATTTACGAGCGACATGACTCCGTCTTTGGTCTCGTGAAAGTAGCACGTCTCTTCAAGATTGTCTTCAGGCGCTTCAACTGAAAGCATCTTCTTCTTCTCATGCTCGGCCCAAGGCGTACGCGCAATAGACTTTACGAAATCGCCTTCAATCTTCGCGCCTTCATCAACAAAAGGATAACCGATGTTGACATGATAGAGAAGACAATATTTCTCGTCGCGGAAAGCGCAATTCTCAATCTTATCGGTAATCTTAATTTCGTCGGAACCGGCGGCGGTTTCAATGGTGCGCGTCACGACGAGATTCTGACCGAACAGCGCAGTATCACGAATTTCCCCGACTATTTTTACGCCCTTCTCATCAGCTTCAAGCGACCTGATCTCTGCGGGTATTGTATGGATATTGCCGTGAAGACGATGCCCTTCCACGCCGCCTATCGCATCTAAGCCGCATGTATAAAGCATGCCGCACGGGAAATCTCTCAAGAAATCGTCCGCAGCCGTATAAAGGCCGTTTTTCGAAACGAATGACGCGTTTACGCCTTCATGCCACAGCCTGAAAATATCGAGCGCGTTCGATTCCGAAAGAATAAAATTGAGTTTTCCGTTAGCGACGATGATCTGCCGCGCACCGTTACCTCGCCCATTGACGATCTGAACGCGCTGAGCTGAGCACACCTGCTCCGTGTTTCCGATTTTCCTTATCATCTGACTGTTCCTGAATGAAATTTTATGGATGAAGATACTTAAGTTTAACGCCTTATAAATAATTGTCCATCAATTGTAATTGCATTTTATTGATTATAAACACCTTTTACTGTGAACATAGTATCATAAAGCGAAAATTCCTGTCAAGAATTCTGAATTCTGAAATTTCACCGGATATTCTTGAAAACAGAAAATATTCCAGTAGATGCTCTTATTTTTGATATAATCTCAACGAGTGAACAATCCCTCTCCCATAGAACTGAGCGTGATAATCCCATGCTGGAACGTAGCACCGTGGCTGCCGCGGTGTCTGGAGGATGTTTTCGCTGCGCTTCCGGCCCGCTCCGAAGTCATCGCCGTCGACGACGGATCACAAGACGAGACGCTCGAAATTCTGGAGAACTTCGCGGCGAGGCACAAGGAACTGAAAATTTTCTCCCAACAGAATTTCGGCGTTTCGGCGGCGCGTAACCGAGCTTTGGACGCAGCCAGCGGCGAATTCATATTTTTCGTCGATCCCGACGACGGCGTCGAGCCGGGGTTTTTCACCGAAATGCTGGAACGCATGAAATCGAAAAACGCCGATTACTGCATCTGCGCGTTCAAAACGCTTCACGCCCATGGATCGGTAAAGGAGGAGAAACTGAAAGGCGTCTACGAATTCTCCTCGAGCGACGCCGTTGCCGCCGGATACATCTCACGAATAATCGGATATTCTTTCGACAGCGTAAAACGGTTTTATTCCGGCGAGCCGCTGTTCACCCGCCGCGAAATGGCTTCTGTATGGAGGGCGTGCTTTAAGCGCTCAATCATAGAAAACGCGCATATAAAATTCGACGAGACGGTTTCTCTTTACGAGGACGCGATATTCAATGCCGAGTATCTGCTCTCGGCGCAGTCTATGACGTGCATCGACAAGCCGCTCTACCGCGTAACCGAGCGCGATTCCGGCGCGATGCGGACGATACCGCGCAATGCGCTTAAACTTGCGCGCAACAAACTGCGGCTCCTGTCCGCCCGGAGGCGCTTAGACGCGATCTCCGGCGGGAAAATACGGAAGATGTGCGAAGGCTCCGTCGTGTTTTCCGTATTGGAGATTTTCTCGTTGATGGCGCGGTTTAAATTGCGCTGGAGCGACGGCAAGGCGATTTTGCGGGAATATTTAAACAGCGCCGAAACTAGAAGCGCCCTTCACGATTTCCCCCTCTCGGCGAAGAAACCCGTTCTCGCCGCCGCCGTGCTTGCACTGCGTCTATTCTACCCCCGCGCGATTAAGAAGCGAAAGTGATTTCAGACTTCTCTCTCGTTCCAGCCGAGCTTGCGCGAAAGAACCTTGTAGGGATCATACCCCTCAAGCTCGACGAAGTTCGCGGCTTTAGCGTATTTCACGATCTCAAGCGATTCGTCCCCGCCGAGCTTAAAGACGCTCTCGCCGTCGGCGTAGACTCCGATGTGTTCCGCGACGCCGTTGACGCGGCGGCGCGAGGTTATCGTAAGGCTTACGTCGTCGTTGAGAACGATCGGCCTTACGCCGAGCGCGTGGGGATTGATCGGCGTCACCGCGAAAACGGGAGAATCGGCGAGAAGTACGGGGCCTCCCGCCGCGAGCGAATACGCGGTCGATCCGGTAGGTGTCGCCACGACGAGACCGTCAGCCATGTAGCGCGTAGCGGCGCGCCCGTTGACCTCGGTCTCGAGAATGGCGGCGTGGCCCGACATTTCTCGTGTGATGACTATGTCGTTGAGAGCGACGTAACTCCTCCCGCCCTGCTTTTTAACTTCGAGCATCGTGCGCGGCGAAACCTTGTAGGCTCCTGTCGCGAGCATCTTAAGAGCCAACTCGAAATTCTCTTCACCGACCGCGGAAAGATATCCGAGGCCGCCTAAATTGAATCCGAGAATACTGACGCTGTCGAACTCATGGACGGCCCTTAAAATGGTACCGTCGCCGCCAAGCGTAATCAGGACCTCGGCTTCGGAAAGATTTTCCGTCACAACAAGCCCGAGCGAGCGGGCTTTCTCCGTCAAAGGCTTAAGAGCAGCCTTGGCGTTTCTTTTCGCCGTGTTGACGTAAAAACCTATCTTCATGATCGAGGCCCCGACTTTCCGTTATACGGCTGCTTCAGCCTTTTTAAGAAGTTCGCGGTTCTTCTCGCCGAGAGCAGGCTTTTTCTTAAAGCTCGCGACAAGCGCCGTCTCAAGACTCTCGCCCGAAAGCCCCGTGCAATTGAGCTTTTTAAGCGCGGCAAGCATCATCGTGTTGGCCGCCTTGGGCACGCCGAACTCCTCGGCCATGCGGATCGCGGGCCATACGACGAGCTTGACACCGGCGGGCGGATCAACCTTTACGGGAACGGTTTCGTCGACGATCACGATGCCGCCCTCGCGGACGTCGCCGACGAACCTTTCGTAAGCGGGCTGGTTCATGCAGACGAGAACATCTGGATGCTCGACTGTGGGCGAGCCGATTGGCGTACCCGAAACGACAACGGAACAGTTGGCGCTTCCGCCGCGCTGCTCGGGACCGTAGCTCGGGAACCAAAGCGTATGACGACGCTCGAGACGCGCGGCCTCGGCGATGGTAAGACCAAGAGAGAGAATGCCCTGTCCGCCGTAACCCGCGAACTTAAAGCGGCGCTCCGCGAAAGCCTTATCGTCGACGGCGGGCTCTATCGCGTCCTTCTCGGCGAAAAGCTCCGCGCACGAGGCGAAATAGGGAACTGTCTTCGGCGCGAGAAGCGGCGAGGCGGAAGGTTCGGCGGGCGCAGCAGCCTCCTCGGGAGCCTTCGCCGTATCGTCGCGGAACACCCCGAGAGGAAATTCCTTCTCGATCTCGTTTATGCAGAATTCGGCCGCCTTCTGGGCGTCCATCTTGAAATTCGTCGGGCAGGGCGCGATAATCTCGAGAAGCGCGTAGCCCTTCTTTTCGCGCTGAATCTCGAAAACCTTGCGGATCGCCTGCTTCGCCTGCATGATGCGGCGCGTATCGGCGACCGAAACGCGCGCGATGTAGACGGGGGCCTTAAGCTGATTGAAAACCTCGCAGACGTGAAGAGGATAACCGGTAAGCGATGTGTCGCGCCCGAAAGGCGAAGTCGTAGTCGTCTCTCCGGCGAGCGTCGTCGGCGCCATCTGACCGCCCGTCATTCCGTAAAGCGAATTGTTGACGAAAATGCATCCGAATTTTTCGCCGCGGCTCGCCGCCTGGAAGGCGTTATTAAAACCGATCGCACCGAGGTCACCATCGCCCTGATAGGCGATCGTCACAGCGTCGGGACGCGCGCGGCATGCGCCGGTCGCCGCAGCGCTCGCGCGGCCGTGGGCCGCCGAAATATGGGCGGCGTCCCAATAATAGTACGTAAAGACGCCGCATCCTACGGGATCGACGAAAATCGTATTGTCCTGAAGACCCATTTCGGCGCACGCCTCGGCGATAAGCTTATTGATAATGCCGTGGCCGCAGCCGGGGCAGTAGTGGGTAAAGCTCACGTTCTTGCCGCTTCGGGGGAACTTGGCGTACATGCCCTTCTGTTCAATCGTAGCCATATTACATCATCTCCTTCGCGGCATCAACGGCCTCATCGACCGAAACAACTTCGCCGCCCATGCGGTTTACCATCTTAACGCCCGCGGCCTCGGAGCCGAGCCCCGCCTTCGCGAGGTTAAGTCTCACATCGTCGGCGAACTGACCGGCGTCAAGCTCGATCGTCATGATCTTACGGCCCTTCGCCGCGGAAGCGAGCTGTTCGCGCGGGAACGGATTGAGCGTAATCGGACGGAATACGCCCGCTTTGATTCCCTCTTTGCGGAGAGTCTCCGCCGTCGTGCGCGCGATGCGCCCGGAAATACCGTAGCCGACTATGAGGAGCTCGGCGTCTTCGGCGAGATACGCTTCGCCCATCGCATCAGCGGCCATCGCCGCGTACTTCTCCTGAAGATGGCGGTTAAACTCAGCCTGCTGGGCGGCGTCGAGATAAATGGACTTAACGAGATTTTCGCGCGTCTTCGCTTCGCCCTGAGCCGCCCAATCAGAGAAATCGGGAACGGCGGGAACCTCGTCGGGAAGCGTAACCGTCTCCATCATCTGACCTTGGAGACCGTCGGCGTAGACCACGGCGGGAGTGCGCCACTTCGCTGACATCTCAAACGCCTTCACCGTAAGATCGAACATCTCCTGTGCGCTCGCGGGAGCGAGGGTGAACGTCTGGTAGCTGCCGTGACCGCCGCCCTTAACGGCGGGAGTGTAGTCGGACTGCTCGGGGTAGACGTTGCCGAGACCGGGACCCGCGCGGTTGATGTTCACGACGACCGAGGGAAGCTCCGCTCCGGCGAGATACGAAAGGCCCTCCTGCATAAGAGAAAATCCGGGGCCGCTCGTCGCCGTCATCGAAAGCTTGCCCGCACCGGCCGCGCCGAACATCATATTGACGCTCGCCGTCTCGCATTCGGCCTGAACGAACGTTCTGCCGAGCATGGGAAACCACTTCGCCGCACCGTGCGCAATCTCGCTCGCGGGCGTGATAGGATAGCCGAAATAAAGTTCGCACCCCGCATAAAGTGCGCCCATTACGACGGCCTCGTTACCTTTTACAAACTTTGTCATTTATGATCACCTTCCAGCCCGCTTCCATGCGGACCAATTTTCAATATCCGTATATTATACCACAAAGACCGCCATACTTGGTACTAAACGCCGACTTGGAATATCCTCAGTTGTGGTTTCCAAAAGTAAACGAATAAATTACGTTCGTTTACTACCCATAAAGATTAGCTATAACAGAAGAGCACAAGATTTCTCCCTCTACCCTCCCCGGGGAGGGGACGTGCGTTTACTTTCAGAATCTCCTGTATGAT